>DUCS01000009.1:15997-154622 GCA_012959695.1 Cycloclasticus sp. | reverse complement strand
GCGCAGCCTGGTAGCGCACCAGTATGGGGTACTGGTGGTCGGAGGTTCAAATCCTCTCGCCCCGACCAAAATTTACTTTATTTTCAATAAGTTAAATTTATAAAATTTTTGATTATTTGGGATTGTCTAACCTTTTACCCAGTTGGTGTTGCCATCCTCGCATAAACAACCGAAGTTAAAAGTAGAGGTTAATCCGCGTTCAGCAATTGCCTCGGCGGTATTCCACCCATTGCAGTATGTGGACATTCATTTTAGGTGAAAAACACCAAGGGCTTGGCATTAGCTAAGCCCTTGACTTAATGTAATGTGATTGGGTATAGAGTAAAAAATACTTTTCCTCTTAAGACTCTGTTGGCATCGCGTCAAATTTGGTGATGTATTCACAAAGGTTATCCCAATGGTTAGCCCGCCCTACGTATAAGTCCATTTGAGGCCTATATTTTTCTGGCTGATCGAGTGTGCCAGCAGTTATGAGCATTAAGCCGGGCATGGATTGCGCATATGCGCAAACCCTAGAGCCACATTCTGGGCAAAAGCCTTCATGAGCAGCAAGACCACTGTCAGCTTTTTTTGCGTAGTACTTAACATCGCCCAAAATCTTCACTGCACCTCCAGGAAAGCCTATTACTAGCAAAAAGCACTGCCACTTAAAAAATAATTAAATGCGCAACACCTCTTACATAACATACCAAAGAGTGCACAGCTAGATTTTGCAGTGGAGCTTGGTATTGTTATTGGCCAACCCGCTACGCAGGTAGAAGATAAAGATGCGTTAGGCTATGTGGCGGGTTATTGTGTTACCGATGATGTTTCCGCGCGTGATGTTCAATTATCTGCAAGTGGTGGTGGGCAATGGGATGAGGGGAAGGGGGGCGGTACCTTTGGCCTGGTTGGACCTTGGTTGGTTTCAAAAGATGAAATACCCGATGTGCGGAAGCTATCGATAGGGTTAAAAGTTAAGGGTGAATTAAGACAGCAATCGAATACTAAAGAGATGATTTTTAACGTCAGTGACATTGTTAGTTATGTCTTGCAGTTTATGATGCTTTACCCGCGTGATGTTATCGCCACCGGAGCACCGGCTGGCGTTGGAATTGGTCGAAAAGCACCCATGTTCGAGCCAATAGGTGATGTCGTCACACTTGGCATTGATGGACCGGGGGAACAAAAACAAACCCTAGTCCAGTTCGAGAAAAAAAGGTTAAAAAATGGCTGGACGAATATGGAGCAAGTTAGCTATGGTGTCAGTGCCAGTCAGTCTGTTATTTGGTTCGTTCTTGATAAACAATATGATGCAATTCAGTTTATTTCCCAACTTAAAACAACCGCTACGTGGAGTTGTTTTGTTTGTTTGCGCGCTCATTGTAGGGCTGTTAATGTTTTAGCTATATCGTGTCGCGTCAACGTGGTTTAGCGGGCACGAACTGATAAGCAGGTCGTCGCACGGTTGGCAACTGGAACTTTGGATTGCAACAGCAATGTTTGGTGTCACATTTCCGTTAATATTTGTGGTATCAGGCTATTTTGATTTTTGGTTATTAAAGCCGAAAAATAATGAAAACTAAACGAGGAAATAATGATGTCAATTGATGTTACGTTAGATTTACAAGTTAGTGCGGAGAACCGTGAAACACTATTGAATACACTGGAAGCTATATTGCCAGATACACGCGCCTATAAAGGTTGTCAGGAGGTTGTAGTTACAAGTAATGATGATGACCCCTTGAATATTGTGTTGCTTGAAAAATGGGATACTCGCGCGGATCATGAAAGCTATTTTGCTTGGCGTGCAGAACGAGGAGATTTAGAAAAACTAGGGGCTTTATTAACGGCACCACCGGCTTCTAAATATCTTACAACGTTAAAGATATAAGCCTTTTTAAAGGCGGACAAGGGGCAGGCTATCAGCCCCCAACTCTTTTTGTAACCAAATAAATATTATGCGGATTGTACAGTGTGTTTTGATTGCGGCTACCGCAATTTTTTTAAGTGCTTGTGGAAATAAGACGGATGACCAGCCATTGGATCGGCTTGTTGAGGTGGCGACTTTTTCATATCAACCAGCGACCCGTGTTATGGATTATCCAGGTCGCGTTCAAGCTCGGTATCAGAGTGAGTTATCTTTCCAAGTAGGGGGGCGTTTGATTGAACGTTTGGTTGATGTGGGCGATGTCGTACAAAAAGGTGCGCCCATTGCAATGCTTGATGCAAAAGACTATGTGTTGAGCAGTGAAAGTTTTTCTAATCAACAAAAGGCAGCTGAGGCAGATTTCCAAAGAGCTCAACGTGATTTGGTTCGTGCTAAAGGGTTGCATAAAAAGAAGTTTATCGGTCAATCTGATTTAGATAAGGCTATCAACATTGAGCGAGCATCTTATGCCAAGTTAAAAGCATTAAAGGCCGAGCACGCTCAGCGAGTGAACCAACATGGGTACACTCAATTACTAGCACCGGCTGATGGTATTGTCACTGTGCTTAACGCTGAAGTAGGGAATGTGGTCAAGGCCGGTTTTCCCATCGCAACACTCGCGTGGAAAAATGACTGGGAGTTTGTTACCGCCTTGTCAGAAACAGATGTTAATCAATTATCTGTTGGCGAGTCTGCCATGATTAACTTTTGGGCGTATAGCGATAAGCAATACCCGGCATTGGTTCGTGAAATAAGCCCAGTATCGAGTGAAAATTCCCCATCGTATAAAGTAAAACTAAGTCTTAAGGGCGAACCTGATGGGTTGAAGCTTGGTATGACAGGGCACGCTTTGTTTTCAAAAAAAGAGGCTCATATGGGTTTGTTGCCAACGTCTGCAATTGTTAAGTTAGATGGGCAAACGAGGGTGATGACGGTTGATTCAAATACAAAACAAGTTCGTTCCAAAGCGGTAACGCTTGGTCAATCACTGGGTGACGAGGTGAGCATAGTTGATGGGTTAAAGGATGGTCAATGGGTTGTTATAGCAGGTGCTAATAAAATTACTGACGGTAGCACGGTTAGAGTTTTAACAAATGAGTGATAAAGAATGCGTTAACCTTGCCCGATGGGGGATAGAACACTCACAGGTGCTCATTTACCTGATGATCATTATTTTAATAACGGGAACGTTTGCCTTTTTTAAACTAGGGCAACGTGATTTACCTGTTTTTGCGATAAAAACAATCGTTGTTAGTGCCAAGTGGCCTGGGGCTTCGGCAGAAGAAATGTCGCAATTCGTGACAGATCCAATCGAAACGAAATTACTTGAGGTGCCATGGCTTCGAGAAGTGAGTTCTTTTAGCAAGCCGGGTGAGGCTTGGTTGGTTGTTAATATAGAAGACTTTATGCCGAATTCGGCTGTCAAGATGACAGACCGCGCGTACGACATACGAAAAAAAATCAATGATATCGCTCACCGTTTACCGGCAGGGGTTCAAGGCCCGTTTTTTAACGATGAGTTTGGTGATATTTTTTCAATGGTCTATAGCTTTAATAGTGAGGACTATTCGTTTGCGCAGATTAAAGACTATGTGGAGAAAGCTCGTAATGCCATCGTGCGGATTGAGTCTGTTGAAAAAGCAGTTTTGTATGGCGTGCAAGATGAAAAAGTATTCGTAGAATTAGATGATAAGCAGTTGTCTGCACTTGGTTTAGATCCTCTGCGCATTGGTCTTTTATTGCATGAGCATAATAAGGTACAAAACAGTGGGCGTATTGAAGGCAAGCAATCCTATTATCGACTCCGTCTTAATGATCGTTTTCAATCCATCGATGACATCAAAAAAATGCCTATTGGTTTAAAAGATAGCAGTGTTATATATCTTGAAGATATTGCCAACGTTCGTCGTGGCTATGATGATCCACCCTTATTCAGAATGCGTGTTAATGGTAAATCGTCTATCGGTTTAGGGATTACGATGCGCAAAGGCTATCAATTATTGACCTTGTCTGATGAAGTTAAGACAACGATGAATGAGTTTGCTGAACAGTTGCCGGCCGGAATAAACGTGGCACTTGTGGCGGATCAACCTAAATCAGTTCAGGCACAAATCAATCGTTTTTTATTAAAGTTACTGCTGGCGATTTTTATTGTATTAGTTGTTTGCTATTTTTCACTCGGGCTTCGTACTGGGTTTGTCGTCGCGCTGGCAATTCCAGTGGTGTTGGGCGTGGTGTTTGTGATGATGTATATATTGGGAATCCCTCTAACCCGAGTATCTCTAGGTGCATTAGTTATTGCGCTTGGTTTATTGGTGGATGATGCCATGATCGTTGTGGAGTTAGTACATGTAAAGCTTGAGCAAGGTTGGGACCGGTTAAAAGCAGCGACATTTGCTTACAGCGCAACATCGAAACCCATGCTGAGTGGTACCTTAATTGCCGCGGTGGGTTTTCTGCCGGTATTTATTGTCGATGCGGCACCGAGAGAGATATTAGGTAACCTTTTTGTCGTTATCGGTGTGTCGTTAATTGCGTCATGGCTGGTGGCTGTTTTATTAACGCCTTATTTGTCTTTTAAGCTACTAAAAGCAGAGCATAAGGGCGAACAACAAATACAAACAACAAATGCGGGCAGTTCTGCCATGTATCAGAGCGCTTTTTATAATTTATTTCGTCGATTAATTGCTTGGTGCATGACCCATAAAAAAATTGTGCTTGGGACAACAACTTTATTATTCGCTCTCACTATAGTCGGTATGCAGAGCGTTAGGATGGAGTTCTTTCCAGGAAATGACCGGCCTGAAGCGTTAGTAGACGTATGGTTTCCCGAAGGCACCAGCTACCAGCAAATGGAACGTCAGATTGAAAAGGTCGAAAGATTGCTCGATCAACAAACGCAAATTGAAAACTACATTACTTATGTCGGTGGGGATTCGTTGCGCGTGCAAAATGATATGTACCTAGAGCAGCCTAATGCGAATTACAGCAAAATCATCGTTATTGCAAAGGATCTGCAGGCGCGTGAAGAGTTAAAAGACCTGTTGAGTGATTATTTTGAAACGCATCAACCGAATGTGCGTACTCGTGTGTACAACCTTGCGTATGGCTTGCCCTTTAACTACCCGTTGCAATATTTAATTACGGGGAATGAGCCTGAAAAATTGGCCACCATTACCGAACAATTAAAAAGCATTCTAAAAAATCATTCCACAACACGCGATGTTCATGATAATCGCCGAGAAAAACGGATGATGGTTGATATTAAACTCGACCTTCCTCGTGTGGCAGCCAGTGGTACCGACCCGGCACAATTAAGCAAGACACTCAGTGCAATGCTTGACGGTTTGCCTGTTACTCAATATCGAGAGGGTAATGATCAGATTGATGTTGTGCTTCGTAATCAATCTGATAATCGCTACAACCTAGATCGAATTAAATATTTACAAGTTCCTTTAGGCAACGGCACAACGGTTGCGCTTTCGGAGTTGGCAGACATTAATTTGCAATTTGAAGAGGGTGTTATCTGGCGCTATAACGGCTATCGCTCGGTGATTGTTCAGTCTTTGCTGGAAGAGGGCGTGTTAAATTTTGATGTGGTGACAGCACTCAAACCCGAGATCGATAAACTCCGTGAAACCTTGCCAAGTGGTTATCGTATTGAAGTGTTTGGTGAAGTGGATGTTTCTCAAGAAGTTGATGGGCAGTTAGCAAAAACATTGCCGTTTATGTTGGTCGCTATCTTAACGTTGTTAATGCTAGAGCTAAACAGCATGAAAAAGATGGCCTTAGTGCTGATGACCGTGCCATTAGGGTTAATTGGTGTGGTGTCTATCTTGTTGCTATTGGATTTATCATTTGGCCTTGTTGCACGGCTGGGTATGCTCGCTCTGGTCGGGATTATTATTCGTAATACGATTATTTTAATGGACCAAATTGATCAAGATTTAGCCGCAGGTCAATCCCCTTGGGATGCCGTATTGGAGTCGACGGTACGCCGTGCTCGTCCCATTGTTTTAACGGCACTGGCTGCTATTTTTGCAATGATACCTTTAGTCAGTGATTATTTTTGGGGTCCTATGGCGATTACCATGATGAATGGTTTATGGGTAGCCACCTTACTCACATTGCTTGTATTTCCGACCATGTATGTAGCTTGGTTTAAGGTTGAAAAGCCGATAAAAGAGAGTTTATAGATGAGTAATGACAATGCATATGAATCACCCAAAGTTTGGATGATTATTATGATATTGCAAGTAGCATAAATAATGATGTGGATTAATTTCTAGGCAAAGGTAGCAATGAAACAGATTAAATATATTTTGAGTATATTTATATTTACCATGTTCGTAGGAACTTCTTGGGCTGGTAGTACATCAGCCATTGGCCCTTCTGGAGGCATGTTTTCATCTGCACCCTTGGGGCGATGATTTTATGCCGGGCATGGCGCCACCACCTGGAACATATTGGCTGAACTACAGTTTTCGTTATGAATCCAGCTCATTTAATGATGGCAGTGGTAAAGAAATACAAGCCGGCCCACTGGATGATTTTGAGGCACAAATTACCGGTAATGTTTTTCGCTTTTTATGGATGCCTGAAAAAGATATTCGTATTTTTGGCGGCCGTTGGGCTCCCGATTTTGGTGTAGTGGCTGTTAATAAACGCTTAAAAGTTGGCGGAAAATAGTATCAAGAAACGGGGTTAGGTGATTTTTTGATAGCACCCGTTAATCTCTTTTATAAATGGGGTGATTTTCATGCTGTAATCCTCCCTAAAAACCAAGGAGGTTTTAAGCAGAAATTAAATCTATAGTGCTACACCAACGTGTTAAACCAAATGTTAGACTCCACGATCAAAACAAGAGATTTTTAATAGAGAAATCTAGTAACTGATTGATAGTTAGTAAGTAATTTAGATATAGCTGCTTCAAGAAATCACGTGGTTTGCTTCAGCTGAGGTTCAAATCCTATCGCCCCGACTTTGACGCTCGGTTAGACACCTGACCAGAACTTGGCGCTAATTACATTACTTAGGTAATATATCCGTTATCTTCATGGGAGGGCTGGTGGTGTTAACATGGCATTGCGTGATGATTCGGGTAATTTCGGCACCAGCGGGTGTGTTGCCAATGTTTATTTTTGCTTTGTCACAAAGCTCGCCCCAGGTTTCCAACTTTTCTTTCATGCTGTGCTTGACCTCAATGATTTGATTATTGGCTTTGCAGTGGTAGTCATAGGTTGGCATGGGTAATGTTGTCCTTTTATGTGGTGGATAGTTGAGGTGTCGTTAAAATGCGTTGAGTTGCAAATAGTTGTTGATGATTAGGCTGCCAACACTGACGGTGCATACGGCAATGCCTAGGTGAAGGGAGTTATACACGTGCGTCAATTTATGTGATGAATAACGCAAGGGAATAGCGATGACGCAAGATAGTAACGCCATACCAAGGATTGAACCAGCGCCAAATAATGCTATGTAAAGGAGTGCGGTAGAGGGTGTTTGGACTGTTTGCATTGTTAAAATTATTAACGCAGACGACCCAGCCATACCGTGCATAAGGCCTATCAATAATGCGCGTTTAGGAAAAACTTTTTTATGCACGTGTTGATGAGCAATTGCGGTGTGATTCTCATGTTTTTTGTGCGCATGAGCATGAAAATGTTTGACCTCTTCCCCATGCTGATGTGTATGAAAGTGAATACGCTTTTTGTATAAACGATAAAGGACATCCAGTCCTAGCAGTACGAGCATGATGCCGACTGAGAATTCTAGTGCGGCAGAAAAGTTGTTAGGAATAATGCCATCAATAAGCAACGCGATAGAGCCAAACAAAAAGAGCGTCAGTGTGTGCCCAAGCCCCCAGGCCGCACCCTGCATTATGGTTCCTCTTAAGTTGCTGCCTGTGGCTAAACTAGCAACCGCTGCAACATGGTCAGCTTCTAATGCATGCCGCATGCCAATTAGAAAGCCTAGAAATAGTAAGTTGAAATCCATTAGCAGATTCGGGGGAGTTGTTCGCCAACGAGCATATCAACAATACGCTCACCGCCAAAGGTTGTTTGTAAAATAACGCGGCCTACAGGTTTCTCTGAGATTTTTCCAATGATAGCGCTTCTCACGCCGGTTGGGTGTTGTTGCATGACGTTAATTAATTCGTCTGCTTTATCTGCAGGAACAATCGCCAGCAATTTGCCTTCATTGGCAAGATATAGCGGGTCAAGCCCAAGAATTTCACACATGCCCCTAACTTCTGGTCGAACAGGAATAGCGTCTTCTTGAATAGTTATGCCGACACGGCTCGATTCAGCAAATTCATTTAATACGGTAGCAATACCACCTCGAGTGGCATCACGCATGCAATGGATGTCAGGGCAGACATCTAGCATGCTGCTTATTAGCCCGTTGAGTGTGGCGCAGTCAGATTCGATGGTGTTTTCTAACGACATTTCACCACGAGCATCGACAATGGCTGCTCCATGATCACCAATATAGCCATTTAAAATAACGACATCGCCTACTTGAGCACGATCCGCCGTGATGTTGATATTGTTAGGGATAACACCTATGCCTGCCGTATTGATAAACAGCTTGTCTGCAGCACCTCGATGAACAACTTTGGTATCACCGGTAACAATAGTAACACCCGCTTCATCAGCGGCTTGTTTCATCGAGCTTACAATGCGTCTTAGGTCGTGCACTGGTAGCCCTTCTTCGATAATCATGCCACAGGTTAGGTAGCGAGGTATAGCACCGCCAACAGCTAGGTCATTAACCGTGCCGGTGACGGCTAGCTTTCCAATATCACCACCTAGAAAAAATAAGGGGTCAACAACGTAGGAGTCTGTGGTCATAGCGAGGCGGTCACCTTCACTCATTAAGGCTGATAGTTCAAACCGTGCTTGGTCTTCGAGTAGTGATAGATGTTCATTGGCAAAGCCTGCAACAAATACGTCCTCGATGAGGTCGCGCATAGCTTTACCGCCACTACCATGCGCTAAGGTAATGCTTGTTGTATTGGCATTTAACTTCCTAAGAGGTTTGGACGAATTCATGTAGCATCACCTTCGAGGTTTTTGGATTGTTTGGCGAGTAATTCTGGAAGGTTGCCAAAATTATAATAAGCGGCGCAGGCGCCTTCTGATGAGACCATTAAGGCACCCAGCGGCATTTCAGGTGTGCATGCACCGCCAAATACTTTGCATTCCCAAGGGCGTATAACACCTTTAAGCACTTCGCCACATTGACAGGATTTAGGGTCGGCAATTTTTAAGTTAGGTATTTTAAACTTCCTTTCGGCATCAAATTGTTGGTAGTTATCGCGTATTTTGACTCCAGAATGATCAATGGATCCTAAGCCGCGCCACTCAAAAAACTCTCTGATTTCAAAGACACTATCTATGGCAGCCAGTCCAGCCGTATTGCCGTTAGGTGGCACAATACGTGAGTATTGATTTTCTACCTCACAACGCTTTTCAGCTAACTGTTTTAATGTCATCCAGATAGATTGCAGAATATCCAAGGGTTCAAAACCCGTTACCACAATGGGTTTTTTATAAGTATCTGCAACAAAGTCAAATGGGCGCTCGCCAACCACCATGCATAC
Organism: Cycloclasticus sp.; assembly: GCA_012959695.1. Classification (GTDB taxonomy): domain Bacteria; phylum Pseudomonadota; class Gammaproteobacteria; order Methylococcales; family Cycloclasticaceae; genus Cycloclasticus. The sequence continues at coordinate 145,107 of DUCS01000009.1, read as the reverse complement.
ATGCCCAGGGGCTAGAAACGCATCGATTTGCATATCGGGAGAGTCAAGAATGGCCTTGATAGTGGGAACGGTTGTTATATGGTTGCAAAACAAGGAGAAGTTATTAATGCCTTCGCGTTCTGCTTGTAAGATGGTTAAAGCCGTACTCGGCATAGTGGTCTCAAAGCCTAAACCAAAAAAGATGACTTCTTTATCTGGGTTTGAACGGGCTAGTGCGAGTGAGTCCATAGGTGAATAGGTCATCCGAATATCGGCCCCTTCAGCTTTTGCTTGTAACAAGCTTTTTTTAGAACCCGGAACACGCATCGCATCACCAAACGTCGTAAAAATAACGTTTGGACGTTCAGCTAATGCAATGCAATCGTCGACCCGACCCATTGGTAAAACACAAACGGGACAGCCAGGGCCATGAACGAGTTCTATCCAATTTGGGAGCATGGGCTCAATACCATATCTAAAAATAGTATGGGTATGACCGCCACAAAACTCCATTAATTGGATGGGTTTTTTCTCGTCAGCATTTAGGCTTTCTTTAAGCTTGTTAATGTTCGAAATCAGGACTTTTGCTTTTTCAGGGTCTCGAAACTCATCCACGTATTTCATGTTGGTTCTCCATTTTGTGTGCCCAGTAAGCCACGCTGATCGGCTAGCAAGGTGTGCACTAAATCCCAAAGAATGTGATAACAGGCAACATGCGTTTCTTGAACACGGTGAATTGAATCGCTTTCAACGACTAAACAATGGTCAAGCAAACCGCTACTTCTCATTTCGCCACCATCCGCACCAACAAAACCGATAGTGGTTAAACCGATTTGTTTTGCTTTATTAAAAGCGGCGATTAAATTGGCAGAATGGCCACTAGTTGAAAAGCCGACAAGTGCATCATTACTTTGTGCGTGGGCATCGAGTTGACGTGCAAACACATGTTTCACACCCACGTCATTACTAACCGCAGAGATCATTGCTGTATCGATGCACAGATTAATTGCAGGTAAAGCCTGTCTGCCAGCTGTAACAGGGTGTTGAAATTCGACTGCTAGATGAGACGCATCGCAACTAGAGCCGCCATTGCCCATTGTAAATAAGCGGCCATTTTTTAAAAAAGTTGTTGCAATGGCTTGAGCCGTATCAATTAAGGCTTGGTTGTTCTTGGCAAAAAACTGAGATTTAACCTCAATAGATTCCGCAGCCTTGATCTGTATAGAGTCTAGCAAGGCGTTGTTTTCGCTGCCGGCATCTTTTTTTTGCCCATGTAGAAAGGGGTAGAGGTTTTGTAAAGGATTGTTGTCGCCGTTATTCATACATTAGCACCTGCGCTATTTTGCATGGCGTAAATTTCTTCTTGGGTCTCGCCGAGCTCTTCCAATAAAGCGAGTGTTTTTAAGGCCTCTTCTTCATCAATAATGCTCATAGCAAACCCTACATGTACAAGTACCCAGTCGCCAACACAAGCTTCAGCGGGGTGCTCATTAGACACGATACAAGCAATATTAACGGGCCGTTTAACGCCAGCAACGTCAACTTTTGCCAACAAATTGTCAGCGTCGATAATTTCAATTATTTGACCAGGAATGCCTAAGCACATGGTTGAACCTCGTTATTGTTAATCAGTTGAGCCAATGCGGTAGTGGCTTGGCCTAAGCAAAGGCCGCCGTCATTAGCAGGAATATGGGTGTGGGTTAGCACATCATAACCACGTGTCATCAATTGTTCGGATGTGTAACGTAACAACACGTTGTTTTGAAAAACACCGCCGCTGAGCGCAACCGTTTTTGTAACCTTATGGCTTGGACTATTAGTGAGATTACAGACCATTTCAACGATGATGCTAATCAACGCATGATGAAAGCGGGCGGACATAACCGAGACTACCTGTTTGTCGTGTATATCACTCAATAAACTTTTCCATAAAGGCCGACTGTTAATAATAGAGTGGCCGGATTTGTCATCGAAGGTTAGGTTGAAGTGATAGGCGTTGCTTATCTCGTTATCCATTATTTGCTCTGTAATACAGGCCTCAAGCTCAATAGCTGCTTGCCCCTCATAATGTATTTGTTCATAGCAAACGCCAATCGCGGCGGCAACAGCATCAAACAAGCGCCCACAAGATGATGTCAGTGGGGTATTTAATTTTTTATCTATCATGCTGTTGAGCGTTTGAAGCGGTTTTGCTTGTAATGCAGTCAATAAATCATGATGGGGGTATTGGTTATTTAGCTCATTCCAATCGAAGTTTGATTTTAATTGAGCGTAAGTGTTTCGCCAAGGTTGGCGCATGGCTTGTGAACCGCCTATCAACGCAGTGGGTTTAAAAAAACCTAACCGTTTATATGATGTGTAATCACCCAGAAGGAATTCGCCACCCCAGAGGGTATTATCATCACCAAAACCTAAGCCATCTAGTATGACGCCCAATACTTTACCTTGTTGCAGCCCCCAGTTGTTATCAGCTAGGCAACTAGCTAGGTGTGCATGGTGGTGCTGTATTTTGATAAGAGGCAACCCGGCCTTGTGGGCTTTTGTTCCACCATACTTACTGGAAAGGTATTCTGGATGCGCATCAATGACGATAGCGGAAGGGGTGTGCTGGTAAAGTGACTGGTAAAGCTGCTGGTTTTTTTCATAATCAGCGTAGGCTTGAGCGTTTTCCAAGTCACCCATGTGCTGTGAAAGAATCGCCTTTCCATCCTTGATTAAGCAAAACGTATTTTTTAATTCACTACCACATGCAAGAATGTCAGTGGCTTTTTCAAAACCCTTAGGTAATTGAATTGAAGACGGTGCGTACCCCCTTGAACGGCGCAGTATACGTGTTTTGCTTTGAATGACCCGGGTAACAGAATCATCAACTCGATTGACAACCTCACGATCATTCAGGAGCCAGTAATCTGCAATACCTGCAAGGCGCTCTTTTGCTTCATCATTGCTTATGCACTGTGGTTCGCTACTTTTGTTGCCGGATGTCATAACAACAGGAACGTCAATATTTTGAAGCAGCAGATGATGTAGTGGAGTGGACGGCAATAAAAACCCTAATGTTTTTTGATTAGGTGCAATAGTTGTTGCTAAGTCGAGTTGTTCTTTTTTGTCTAATAAAACAATCGGTGCGGCTGAGGATTGAAGTAGTGTCGTCTCGTATTCATTGAGTAAGCAATAGCGTTTGATGATGGATGTGTTGCGTGCCATGAGTGCAAACGGTTTTGCTTGTCGGTTTTTACGTTGGCGTAAATTATCAACAATTTTTTGGTTTGTCGCATCACAAACAAGTTGGAAGCCACCCATGCCTTTAACAGCAACAATAGCACCGTTTTTAATGAGGTCGGCAGCTGTTTGGATGGATGTTTCTTTTGGAGTAGTAGGCGTAGGCTCTATCCATGCTGTGGGTCCGCAGTTCTGGCAAGCGTTGGGTTGTGCATGAAAACGTCGATCAGAGGGGTTATCGTATTCGGCTTGGCAATCAGGGCATTGAGTAAACGCTGCCATACTCGTATTTTTTCGATCATAAGGTATTTTCTTAGTAATCGATAAGCGTGGGCCGCAGTGTGTGCAATTCGTAAAGGGGTATTGAAAACGACGGTTTTCTGGATTAAGACTGTTTTCTATACACACGGAACAACTGGCTGCATCAGCGATAATGCCGGTGTGTGGTTTAGATGGATTGCTCGCAAGTATTGAAAATTCGTGAGGAGCGTTTTCATATAAGCTGGTTTGCTCAATGCTGTCAATGTGCGCTAGAGGAGGGCAGTTTTCCATCAGCGCTTCAATAAATTCATTTATTTGTGATGCGATGCCAAATAAGTGAATAAGTACGCCATCCCCATCGTTTAAGACATGGCCTGTTAATTCAAGTTTGCTCGCTAATCGCCAAACGGTTGGGCGAAAACCAACGCCCTGTACCAAGCCTCGTACGCGCAGACATTGGCCCTGAGCTGTTTGGGTTTGAATGAATTGTTGCGCGGCACTCAAAGACATATTAAGAAATAATGTTATGCGACATCGCTGACTGTTTTAACGGCGGCATTTTTTTCTAGGCCATAGCGTTCCATTTTATTTCTCAGGCCAACACGAGACAGACCTAATTCTTCAGCTACTTTTGTTTTATTCCATCGTAAGCGCATTAATGTTTCTTTAATAATAATGAGCTCTAAGGATTCAACCCTTTCTTTTAATGAACCCTCCATACCGGTCAGGAGCTTTATATCAGCGGATGCTTCTTCTGGCGCTGCACGTAGAATATGCTTAGAAATTAAATTTGAAGAAAGGTATTCGTCTTGTCCAAGGACTAACATGCGTTTGATTTCATTCTGCATTTCTCGCACATTGCCTGGCCAATGGTATTCTTTTAAGCACTGTAATGCTTCGTCAGTAATGCCTTTTACGTGCTTACCTAATTTTTCCATGCTGGCATTTAAGATGCTAATGGCCAGGGGGAGGATGTCGTTTTTTCGCTCTCGCAAAGGGGGTAGGTGGATTTCAAAAGTACTTAAGCGATAAAAAAGATCTCGTCGAAACGAATTGTTTTTAATGTCTTCTTTTAAATCTCTATTAGTCGCGGTAATAACACGTACATCTATTGAACGGGGTGTGCTTTCTCCCACTCGACGAATAACACCTTCTTGTATGGTGCGTAATAATTTTGTTTGGAATGCAGGAGAGGTTTCGCCAATTTCATCAAGGAAAATAGTGCCTCCATTGGCTTGTTCAAATAGGCCAACTCTGTCTTCGATTGCGCCAGTAAATGCACCGCGTTTATGACCAAACAATTCGCTTTCTAATAACTCATCAGGCAAGGCAGCACAGTTTTCTGCAATAAACACTTTATCTTGGCGGAGGCTGTTGTAATGCAGCGCTCTTGCGCAGAGTTCTTTCCCTGTGCCTGATTCGCCCGTTAAGAGTACATTGACATCAAAAGGAGCAACATGATGTATTAGATTGCAGACATCATTCATGGAGCTTTCAGGGCTTCTTATGATGCCAGAGTCCCAATCAAAACGTGCCCTAAGGGCTTGGCGCTTTTCAACCATCGCCTTTTCAATGGTGTCTGGCTTGAGTTTTAATTCAATGGAAAGGCGTTCGTTTTCACGTTGTAATTCAGCGAACTCTAAGGCCTTTTTAACTTTGTTATTGACATCATTTCTTTGTAGAGGCTCGTCAATGAACAAGTGAGCAGTATCATGATGTATGTCGTTAATTGGTGGATTAGTTGGATTTTGCGTGGTAAGACGAAGCCACAAAATTTCGGGGTATAGTTCGCGTACTTTCAGCAGAGGCTGCTTTGAAACGATAACTTGTATCCATTGTTGCCGCAGAATAGCTTCTGCATGGCCATAATTTTTGGCTATAAAAACATCATAGTGTTCAGAGGCTATTTCTTTAAAAGTTTCGAGACGCGTTGTCTCCTCGTCAAAAATTAAGATGCTTGCCCGAGTGCTCATTAGACTGATTCAGCGATGACTTTTACATTGGCTGACGAGGGAGTGTAACCGATGAGTTTACTTTGGCGAGAGAGTCGAATCCATTGGTACCAATCATCCATGCCTTCTCCAGTTTTACTCGATACTTGTAACACTTGGATGCTGGGATTAACGCGTTTTGCATATTCAATACAGAGATTTAAATCGAAGTCTAAGTACGGCAATAAATCTATTTTATTTAATAGTAATATGTCTGCAGCATGAAACATATCGGGATATTTGATAGGTTTATCCTCGCCTTCAGTGACAGATAAGATCGCTACTTTATGAGCTTCGCCTAAATCAAAGGCAGCCGGGCAGACAAGGTTGCCAACGTTTTCGATAAACAAGGTGGAGGTATCACTTGGTGCAAGGCGTTCAATTGCGTGCCCAACTTGATGAGCGTCTAAATGACAGCCCTTACCCGTATTGATTTGTATAGCAGGCACACCGGTTTCTCGTATACGGTCGGCGTCATTGCTTGTTTCCTGGTCACCTTCGATAACAGCCATCGGTATTTCATCCTTCAGCGCGGTTAACGTACGTGTGAGTAGAGTCGTTTTACCAGAGCCCGGGCTCGATACAAGGTTCAAGGTGAGCATTCCTTTGTGAGCAAAGAGTTGACGATTAACATGTGCGTATTCATTGTTCTTGCCAAGAATATCTTGTTCAATTTGAACCATCCGCGTTTGACTCATGCCGGGCGCATGGGCGTGAGCTGGGCCACGTCCATAATGGATGTCTTGCTCGGACGACGATGAATGTTCGTGAGTATGTGAGTGATCATGAGAATAATGATCATGAGAGTGAGCGTGTGAATGAGTTGCCTCACCTTCTACTCGTGCTTCGCCTTCACTACAACCGCATACTGTACACATTATTCCACCTCTAATTCTTTAATTTTCATATCTTCACCGCCCGTTACTTGTAGTTGGTAACTGCTACAATCAGGGCACTCATCAAAACGTTTTTTTATGTTGACACTCTTACAACATTGCATGCACCAAGCCGCACCTGGTGTCTTAATAATGGATAGTTTTGCGCCATCGGCTAGGCTGCCCTTAGTCACGACATCAAAACTAAATAGCATGGCTTCAACTTCGACACTGGATAATTCGCCAATTTCGAGCCAAACCGTTTTGACACGCTTGAAACCTTGGTTCTTGGACTCTGTTTCAAGTACTTGTAGTACGCCTTCACATAGCGACATTTCATGCATGATGAATCCTCAGTGAATAGCCAACACAAGGGTCAATGGCATTGATAACAACGTGAGCTAATTTTTCTAGATGATCCTTGTTATCGGTATTTAGGTTTTCTAAGCAGCTGGTTATGACGCCATCGGTGTGAAAGTTCCATTCAGTTGGTGCCAAAATTTGATATTGGCTTATGCTGCCGTTGCTTATTTCAACTCGGTGAACAAGCAGGCCTCGAGCCGCCTCAACTTGTGCGATTCCGTCGCTGATGGGGTTGGTTTTTAATGTGGCTGATGTGGCTTTCAACGCATCCAATAACAGACGTAATTGACTTGGAATGGTGGAAAGTTCAGCTAAACGAGCTGTCCAGCGTGTTATTAAACTTAATCCAAATTCATCATTTAATGATGCGATTAACGGGTGCTTGAGTTGCCTGCTTAATACCGTTGTTTCGTAACATGTCGCGTTCCACTGCGGTGAGTTGATAAAAGAACGGGTATTAGGTCCGTTAAAGCGCTTAAGCAGTTCGCTCGCATTTAACGAAGGTAGTTGCTCGCAATGACTAATACCTTGCGGGAACCAACCGTGGTCATGAATATACCGAGTAGCCAAGGCGGCGGGGTTGTTTTCTGTTTGGGCCCAGTCCAAGTAACTTTTGATGCTTCCATCTTTACACCAAGTGGCTGCTGATGAGCCAAATATGTCCGAAGCAAGGTAGCTATCCAAGGAGTCAATCAGTTCAGATACGTTCGACAAATCGTTGTTTAGAGTACTGTCGAGCTGGAATGCTTTGCCATCAAAAAGTTCTTTTTCGAAAATGGAATTAAGTTGGCTGATATAAGGTAGCTGTTCGCTATTATGTTGTATAGCAAATAGGCTGGGCCAGTCTAAGCCAATTCTAAGTAAGTGTTCCTTGGCGTTTTCTACAAGCAGTAATATATCCCGAGCAATCTCATGTTGTGCCAGGGGCTGTATGTCGAGGCATTGCTGTATAGCGGTTAGAGACGCTCGTGACTGAGCGACACCGCAAATATTAAACAATAAGGGCACGACAGATAAAACGTGTTCTGGTGTTTTACCGATAAAGATTTTGCACGCTTGCGTCGGGCGACTGGAGGAAATGTTAACAATGGGCTTAGACGCCGTTTCTAGATGCATCTCAATGTTAATTTTCCCCTCAATTATACTCATTTTGCTTCATCTTTTTTGAGAAAAGCGCCGCGTAACAACTCTCGCCGGCTCATAGGCTGATGCATCCGTTCTTCTAGCGTCATTGTTGCTACTTGTTCAGTTTCTTCAGAGAGGGGTGTTGGTGGAGCCGTTTCGCTAGTTGCCAAGTCGTCGTCTCTGATACCTTCAGGTAAGGGTTCTTCTCCTTCCCATATGCGTTGGATTTGTTCACTGTCAATGTCAGTCGACTCGATGTTTTCAACATTCATTAACTCACTAATGGCGGCTTGAGCCGTTTCGATAGCGGCTTGATTGTCCGCGAATTCAAACATTGGAGAGAAAAGAGAACACGTTTGATACTTGCCAATGTCGGGTTCAAACCCCATCAAAAATTTGTATTTTCCAGATGGGAATACATGCGTTTCATTGCTTAGCTCAGGAATGTCGCTCCATTCGTCTGGTTGGTTAGGTAATAAAATGATGTTCATGAACCAGGGCGTTATTAAAATCCCAAGGTAGCTACCATTCCAATCCTGTAGGCCGATAAGGCTAACGTTTATTTTATGGTTGACGATGGGGATATCGCTCATGCGTTCAGTATTGATGGTGTTAAACACACGTACGACTTGAGCGTGTTTTTTCTCAAGTAATCGCTCATCAATTACCTTGGATGTTTCGGGCATTAATCAATCACCATAAAGTCGACACTTTTGCCATCACATTCAGGGCAAGTCCAGTGCTCAGGCAGTTCAGCGAAAGGTGTGCCTGGCTCAATTTGCCAGTAATCATCGCCTTTTTCAGGGTCGTAAACGTACCAGCAAATCTTGCATTCAAGCTTCGTATCCTCGTTTATTTTGCTGGTATCGCCGCCAAAAGAGCCGGGTAATATTGCATCATCCATTATTAATTGCCTTAGCGGTATAAGCTGAGAATTTCATCTAATCGCTCAGCACTGTCTTCAAGGTCTTCGTTTGATGCTATGGCAACCTCTGGTACTTTACTTACTTCGATGGTGTTCAAAATTAAGGTATCTTGAGAGTTGAAATATTGCACCCACCAAACATTTTTTGTACCGGTACTGCTAATTCGGCAATTACCATAGCCCCTGGACAGAATAATAGTTGGTCCAATGCCTAAGCTGTCGGATAGGAATTCAATATCTTCTTCGGTATGGGGGAGTAATGAAAGGTTGATAACGTGAGGCTCATCACCCGGTGTGTATTCGGGTAACTTATCGCTAATTTCCACAAGTAAAGGTGGAGCATTGTAGACAGTATCAGGGATATTTAACGCGTTCACATCAAGGTTTTCTTGAGCGTTATGGAATGTCATTTCACTAATAATGCCGGGGATTGCAGCTACTTCCATTGTATCTCGGATAATGTTTTTATTATCATCTAAGTAATGAACTCGCCATAAACCGGCAAGTACAGACTCTTGAATTTCTGCATTGATGTCTCCACCGCATTGGGCGCTGACTTCGCCGTCACTCAGTAACTGATCCATAAACGTTTTGTTACTTTGGTCTAGCGAGTCGAGTTCAAACACGATTGCTTTTTTGTCAGCGGTCTGTTCATTTAATGCTTGTTGAATGTCGTCAGCCAGCGCAATGGCTTTTTCCATGCCGACTGTTTCCTCTGGCTCAGGAATAACGGGGGCAGCGAATGTTGTCATGCCAGACGGCATGTTCATGAATGTCATTTCAGAGCCATCAGCATCAGCGGGTTGTGAGCCGGGGCCTACAACAGTGATAGGGATGTGTATTTTTTTCATTGTGTCTTCCTAAGGATAAAGTTAACTGCAGTCTGAGCCAGATGATGCTTGCACAACAGGAATGCCAATTCCTGGAGTAGGTTTAGGGGCAGATGTGAGTAGTTTGTTAATTTCAAGAATGTAATCGTTCCAATCTTGTACACGACTGATAGCGCCTAAATATTGGCCTTTACGAAGAAAAACTAACGTTGGCCATTCTTTAAAGCCAAAACGGCCTTGAAGTTTACGCTGTGACTTTTGTTCGATGACAGCGGCAGAAAAGCGGTTTCCATACTCAGAAACAAGTTCAGGTAAAATCATTGCAACATCATCACTTTCTGGGAAGCGCGTTGGGTTTTCAGTAAAGAATAAAATGCTCTCATCTTGAGCGTTTATGAAATCGTCGATGGTTGATTCATCCAAGACAGGGTAGCTATATTGTTCAATCATGCTTTCAATTAAAGGGGAAGGCATATTATTCTCCGTTAAGTTTGCGTTGGCTTTCTTCAAACGCGATTAGTGAAGGGGGTTTTTGTGGTTCTCGGTCAATCAGGTCGGCGAACAAGGCGTCTATGGAATTTTCTTCCATGCCTTGCGTGGATAATTGGCCGTTTCCGCTCATTATTAAATCAACGGCTGTGACAGCATCGGTGATTTTTTGTGCGTCTTCGGGGGTGAGTACTTCTCTAGCGCTTCCAAGAAAGACCAGTACCCAAGTGCCAATAGGCTGGTCGCCAATCAGTAAGGTGTCGACGGTTCTTTTTACGCCCATGCCTTCGCATTTAGCGTAACCAAAGCCAGTCTCCTTTATTTGCATGGGTAATCCTATACACATACTAGTACTTGCCTCGGTGGTCAACGTCACAGCTGATAACTTCTTCCTGATCAAGAAGGTGCGGTTTGTACTCTATGTGGAAGGCTTTGGAATGAATAACTCGATCATCGCCGATCCGGCTAGCTAGTTCGGCTGAAGGGCGATTATTTTCATAATTTTCCATACTCACTTCATGGCCAGATAAAGAAAGTTCTGGCGCTATAGGTACGGCTCTTTTAGTCGCGTAAATATCAAATTGCTTTAACCAATTAAGCGCAGCTTCGATGGCCGGCTCAATTTGTAAGCGTGTTTTCTCTCTTAAACTACCGCCGAAGTCCTCAAGTTCAACAGGTTGAACGCCGACGAGTAGTAAATGGCTTGGGTATCGTTCCAACATGTCAGCCATCATTAGAACTTCTTGGAAGCCTGTTTGGTGGAGGCTCATTTTTTTAGCACCCATATACTTGGGTACCTCATCGCCTTCGATGAGCTTCATTTCGCCAGGTTCAAGGCCGTAATCAATGGCATCAAAAACGACTAAAACATCAGCCTCTTCGACGTATTGAACGAGGTAAATACCTTGAGTTCCACCGTCCATCAAAGTGACGTTGTCGTCAAATTGATAGTGTTCATTCAGGTGCTCAACTGTGCGAACGCCAAATCCTTCATCGGCCCATAGAATATTGCCAATGCCTAGTATTAAAGTTTGTTTCATATTATTGATTGATATTTCTATATTTCTTTGATGCATAAAAAGCGTAAAGAATGATTACACTATCGGGCGATTGTGTAAAGGTTATTTTCACAAACAAGCCATAATTATTTTTGTCTGAGGTGGTTATTTGCTATCCAGTAAGTAAAGATAAATCGGATACATGGTTGGCTATTAAGAAGTGAGGGAGTTAAAGTCGATGCTTATTAAGCAATAAAAAAGTTGGTATGCATTTTGCTCCGTACTGCTAGTGATAAAAATAAACTTAAATGAGGCTGAGTCAATGGTAGAAACATTTTATGACGTGATGCGCAGGCAGGGGATAACCCGCCGAAGCTTTTTGAAATTTTGCGGCTTAACAGCTGCGGCAATGGGATTAAGTCCTGCGTATGCTGGAAAAATAGCCCATGCAATGGAGACTAAACCACGTATTCCCGTTTTATGGTTGCATGGTTTAGAGTGCACGTGCTGTTCTGAGTCATTCATTCGCTCTGCACACCCATTAGCTAAAGACGTTATTCTGTCTATGATTTCCCTAGATTATGATGACACAATTATGGCGGCAGCAGGTCATCAGGCTGAGGCAATTATTGAAGAGACTATCGAGAAATATGATGGTAACTATATATTAGCTTGTGAGGGTAACCCGGGTTTAGAACAAGAGCATACGGGTGGTATGTCATGCATTATTGCTGGGAAACCATTCACGGAACAATTAAGGCACGCCGCTAAGCATGCGAAGGCAATTATTTCTTGGGGTTCATGTGCATCATGGGGTTGTGTACAGGCAGCTTCGCCTAATCCGACTGGAGCAACGCCGATTCATAAGGTGCCAGATTTAGGTAACGCGCCGATTATCAAAGTACCGGGCTGTCCGCCCATTGCAGAAGTGATGACAGCCGTTATCACTTACATACTGACATTTGAGAAATTGCCATCGTTGGATAGGCAAGGTCGACCTAAAATGTTTTATAGTCAAAGAATTCACGATAAATGCTATCGCCGCCCACATTTTGACGCCGGTCAATTTGTTGAAAAATGGGATGATGAAGCAGCTCGAAAAGGCTACTGCTTATATAAAATGGGTTGTAAAGGTCCAACAACATACAATGCTTGTTCCACTATTCGTTGGAATGGGGGACTTTCATTCCCAATTCAAGCGGGTCATCCCTGTATTGGCTGTTCTGAAGATGGTTTCTGGGATAAAGGCGGCTTCTACAACCGTTTAACCAGTATTCACCAATTTGGTGTTGAAGAAAACGCAGATGAAGTGGGTATTGCAGCTGCAACCGTCGTTGGTGGGGCTGTTGCAGTACACGCCGCGGTATCAGCATTGAAACGAACACAGAGTAAAGGAGATCAAGAATAATGAGCGTTATAAAAACACCTAATGGGTACACGTTAGATAACTCAGGTACTCGTCATGTTGTAGATCCTGTCACAAGGATTGAAGGTCACATGCGAGCTGAAGTGAATATCAATTCAGACAATATTATTACTAACGCTGTTTCCTCAGGCACTATTTGGCGTGGGCTAGAGGTTATTCTTAAAGGTCGTGATCCGCGTGATGCCTGGGCTTTCGTGCAACGTATTTGTGGTGTTTGTACGGGCACACATGCGTTGACATCTGTACGTTCTGTAGAAGATGCGTTAGGCATTAATATTCCAGAAAATGCTAATAGCATTCGTAATATCATGCAATTGTCATTGCAAATTCACGATCATTTGGTGCATTTTTATCACTTGCATGCATTAGATTGGGTTAACCCAGTAAATGCGCTGAAAGCTGACCCAAAAGCGACGTCTGCATTACAACAACAAGTGTCTCCACATCACCCTAATTCTTCACCAGGCTATTTCCGTGATGTGCAAAATAGACTTAAAAAGTTTATTGAATCGGGCCAATTGGGCCCCTTTAAAAATGGCTATTGGACGAACCCAGCTTACCTACTTCCACCAGAAGCGGATTTGATGGCGGTAACACACTATCTAGAAGCGTTGGATTTCCAAAAAGAAATCATGAAAACTCGTACCATTTTTGGTGGTAAAGATACGCATCCTAACTGGACAGTTGGTGGTGTACCTTGCCCTATCAATGTTGATGGTGTAGGTGCTGTGGGCGGTTTGAATATGGTTAACCTTAACCAGGTTCATGAAATAATTAAGCAAACTAAAACGTTTGTGGATAATGTTTACATCCCTGATATTTTAGCGATTGGCCAGTTCTATAAAGGCTGGTTATACGGTGGAGGTATCTCCGGTTCTAATGTCTTAGCTTATGGTGATATTCCAATCAAAGCGAATGACTACTCTGCCGGTAATTTAATGATGCCTCGTGGAGCAATTATCAATGGTAAACTTGATGAAATTCATGAAGTTGATCTCCGTGACCCTGAACAGATTCAGGAATTCGTTCCTCATTCTTGGTACAAATACCCCAAAGGCGTTAAAGGCTTACACCCCTGGGATGGTATTACGGATCCTCATTTTGATGTTAGTACAGCTAAAGGTACAAAACACAATATTGAAGAGCTGGATGAAAATGCGAGTTACTCGTGGATTAAAGCGCCTCGATGGAAAGGTCATGCGATGGAAGTGGGCCCATTAGCGCGTTATGTGGTGGGTTATGCCCAGGGCCATGAATATTGGACCGAACAAATCAACATGACACTGAAAACGCTCGATGTGCCACTAACTGCATTGTTCTCTACATTGGGCCGTACTGCAGCCCGAGCTCTTGAGGCACAATGGGCGGCGGATCAACAATTGTATTTCTTTGATAGGTTGATGACGAATATCAAAAATGGTGACGAGGCAACTCACGGTGGTGAGATGTGGGACCCTAAAGATTGGCCAAAAGAAGCGAAAGGCGTTGGCTTTAGTGAAGCACCTCGTGGAGCATTGGCTCACTGGATAAAAATCAAAGATACTAAGATTGAAAACTACCAGTGTGTTGTTCCAACAACTTGGAATGGATCACCTCGTGATGAAGCCGGTAATATTGGCGCATTTGAGGCATCGATGATGAATACTAAGGTTGAAGTGCCGCATGAGCCGGTTGAGATTTTGCGTAATCTTCATAGCTTTGACCCTTGTTTAGCTTGCTCTACACACGTCATGACAGAAGAGGGTGAAAAGCTGACAGTAGTCACAACTGGGCCTATTGGTTCGTAATCGGAGGCGTCGTTATGTCAACTTCAACTAAATCTCACAGTGAACCGGCTGTCTATGTTTATGAAGCACCGGTTCGTATTTGGCATTGGATTAATGCATTAGCTATTATTGTTTTATGCATCACGGGATATTTCATTGGTTCACCTCCACCGACAATGCCCGGAGAAGCTAGCGATAACTTTTTAATGGGTTATATTCGTTTTGCACATTTTGCGGCGGCCTATATTTTCATTATTGGGTTTCTAGGACGAATTTACTGGGCTTTTGTTGGTAATTCACATGCGCGTCAGATATTTTTCCCTCCCATTTTTAGTGGGGAGTTTTGGGACGGTGTTTTTCACGAAGCAAAATGGTATTTATTTATAGCTAAAGAGCCTCGTAAATACACAGGTCATAATCCAATGGCTGTTATTTTCATGCATATCATGCTTGTCTGGGGGACGATCTTCATGATCTTTACGGGGCTAGCCTTATATGGCGAAGGTGCGGGTTATGATAGCTGGCAATATACATATTTTAGTGGTTGGATTATTCCATTATTTGGACAAAGCCAAGATGTGCATACATTCCACCATTTAGTTATGTGGGTGCTTATCCTATTTATAATAATGCATGTCTATGTTGCTATACGCGAAGACATAATGTCTCGCCAAAGTCTGGTGAGCACGATGATCAGCGGCTGGCGTACGTTTAAAGATAAACGTGATGTCGATGATGGGCATTAAATAGTGATATAAATACTGTCTATACCAATGATAATGAAAACGGCCGTATAGGCCGTTTTTTTTGAGTTAAACTTTATTATGATAAATATTAAATTAACATTTTCCCTAGCGCTTATTCTGATGACTGTATCTGGCATAGCAAATGATCAGCTTGTGTTAACTCAGTCTGTTGGAGCTTCGTCTGGTGCGATTGTGGAGCGGGCAAATAATTGCTCTACAAAGTTAGATCGAAGCGTGTTAAAGGACGCAGAACAAAAAGGCTTGAGGCTTAATAAAAAGATTCTACATTTGTGTGCTAATAACCAACGAAATTCGGCTCAAAACATAGCAATGGGTTTTTCTCTTGAGGTACAAAAATCAACAGACCTGTTAAATTACAGATGGTGTAATCAAGAAGTTGCTGAGCCCACTACGAATTTACAAAAAATAATTAGGCGCTATTTTATTTCACGTTTACGTTTTAGTCACATATGTGATGACGAATCAACTTAACCAGAGCAGAGCATGAATTCAAACACCACAGCTAATGAAATTTTTGATCAGTTAAAAACAATATCCTCACCTCCAACAGAGGATGTGTTTAAAAAAGTCGAAGGGCATCAGGATTTGCTAACACCTTATTTGCTGAGTGAGCTAAGTGATTTTTCGAATAACCCCAAGATTATTTCAACGTATGACAGTGGTTATATACGGCATGTTGTTTCATTGTTTCTATTGGCATACTTTAAAGAAAAGGCTGCATACCCTTTAATCATAAAGTTAATATCGCACCCTGGCGATGAGGT
Source organism: Cycloclasticus sp. (assembly GCA_012959695.1). Lineage (GTDB taxonomy): Bacteria > Pseudomonadota > Gammaproteobacteria > Methylococcales > Cycloclasticaceae > Cycloclasticus. The sequence goes on along the minus strand of DUCS01000009.1, from coordinate 129,326 downwards.
AATAAAGCTGACAGGTGAAGTTTTTACGGAAGCATTAGGGCGTATTTTGGCGTCTGTGTTTGATGGGGATATGGAACCCATCAAATCGGTCGTTGAAAATCCTGATGTCAGTCCTTGGCTTCGCTCTGGGGCGTTAGACAGTCTCATGGTGCTTTGGAAAGAAGGCGCATTAAGTCGTGAAGATATTGTTAGCTACTTAAAGGAGTTGATGGACGGTAAGCTTGAGGCTAAACCCAGTTATGTTTGGGATAGTATTGCCTTGATTGCATATGATTTGCACCCATATGAACTGGAAAAACCGTTAAGAAAAGCGATTAAAAAGAAGTTGATAGAGCCCATCGTTTTAAACGAACAATCATTAGATGCTTGTTTAAAGGTTAACTTGATTGATGTTTTGAAGTCTAAAAAAAATGTAGTAGATGGTTACATTAAATCACCAATACAAGAGCTTACGTGGTGGTTATACCCTGATGAAAAAGCATTGGATAAGGGAATGGATTATGCCGCATTGTCTGTGCCTATCGTAGATAAAAAGGTTGCTCCTGGCGAACGTGGGGCACCTATTGGTTGGCGCCCAGATACGGTTACTCGTACGTCAAAGAAAATTGGTCGTAATGATTCGTGTTATTGTGGAAGTGGGAAAAAATATAAAAAATGTTGTGGCGCGAATTAATTCAAATTACTGCTGCACCCGTTTTGCTTGTGTTTGATAGGAGTGTGATGGCAAGCAGGTGATTTAAACTAACTGAGTTAATCGTTAATTTAATTGATGGATATACTTTATAAAATTTCACTATGGATTGTGCCTGTTATATATGCAATTACATTGCATGAAATTTCTCATGGCTATGTTGCCAAATATTTCGGTGATGATAGCGCTGTAAAACATGGCCGTTTAAGCCTAAACCCGATAAAACACATTGATCCAATCGGCTCCATTATCATTCCTGTGCTTCTGCTATGGATGGCTGGTTTCGTTTTTGGTTGGGCAAAGCCAGTTCCCATACAACCTAAAAATTTCCCTAATCCAATCAAACATTTTCGTTTGGTCTTATTAGCAGGGCCACTAGCAAACTTGTTAATGGCCGTATTTTGGGTTCTGGTAATGAAAATAGGCGCTTGGTTTCCCTCCGAATTTATATCAGCGGGTAACATCTTTTTGCATGTTGGAGCCGCAGGTGTTTTTATAAATACAGCGTTGATGATGTTTAATTTATTACCAATACCACCGCTGGACGGCGGACGCTTTCTAACAACGTTTTTGCCATTGAAGTATGTTGAATATCTGAATAAGATCGAGAGCTGGAGTTTGTTAATACTCGTTATGTTATTAGTGAGTGGTTTGTTAAAAAGCCTTCTCTGGTCAATGATGGTCTATGGCATGTCAATGGTTACACATGTCGCTAATCTTCCTGTGGATGTCTTTATATCATCTCTCAATGTGTTGTTTAATTAGATGATTGCGTAATTTATGCTAAGAAATTCACGGTCCATAAAAGGGCAGTTTTGGTAACTAAGAACTTTTCCGTTCAAGTCGTATGACATATATGCTCATTATGGCCAACAGTAATGCTAAGCCATACCAAGTCAGTGCATAGGTGAGATGAGAGTTTCTGTAATTAACGATGGTTAAGCCGCCCATAGGTAATCCACTAGGGTTTTTGGTGTTGTCGGCATCAATGAAGTAGGGGGCGATATTTTCCAGGCCTCTTGCCTTGGCAATGGCCACAACATCTCGTGAATACCAATGTTCGGCATTAGGGTCGTTATCTCGAAGAGGTATTCCATTCGGTTCATTGATTCGGAGTAAACCGGTGACAGTGACATCGCCTTTAATTTGACCAGCTAGGCGTGTTGACGGGCTCGCTGAATCGATGGGAACGAAGCCACGATTTATCAATATAGTTTCATGCTTAGTTGTTACAAGAGGGGTTAATACCCAATAACCATTACCGTGTTCGGTTATTGCCCAAACGAGTGTTTCTTTTTCGTTCAAAAACTGGCCTTGAATGGCCACGTGTCGATACTCATCTTTTTCTTGGGTAACCGAAGTCCATTGCTCTTTTGATGGCGCAGTGACAACTGCGGCAGAGACTCGGCTTTCAACGCGGTCTATCAATGCGAGTTTCCAATCTAACCGGTTTAGTTGCCAGTTACCGAGCAGTATCAAACCAATAATTGAAAGAACGATGGCCACACTGATAAACCAGGATAAAACTGGTTTTCCTGAAAGTGGTTTACCGTTGTCGCTGAGGTAACTCATTCATGATGTTAATTGCTGTTTAGCGGTAACGTATTCATCACATCTTGCATGCTTGGCATCATGTTGTTATCTAGGTTGTACATAACCCAAACTGAACCAGCGACCGCTATTGCAACCAGCATAACGGTGAAAGCCAGAGAAATAATATTCCAGCCATCTTCTGAGGTAGCATTCAGGTGTAAAAAATACACCATGTGCACGAGCATTTGCGCAATGCCAAAAATAACAACGATAAAGATGGTTAAACCTCTGTGATCAATCACCTCGCCCATTACCAGCCAAAAAGGAATAAGGGTGAGAATCACCGATAGACCAAAGCCAATCATATATTCTCTAAAGCTTGCGTGAGGTGCGCCTTCAACTTCTTGATGGGTATTGTCATGTGAACTCATTATAAAACTCCAGCCAAATAAACCAGTGAGAAAACAGCAATCCAAATTAAATCAAGAAAGTGCCAGAACATGCTGAGGCAAAATAAACGACGTTGGTTAGCAATGGTTAAGCCGTGTTTTTTTGTTTGTATAATTAATACCACCATCCAAACGAGCCCGAAGAACACGTGTAAACCGTGAGTACCTACCAATGCAAAGAATGACGACCACGATGCGCTGGATTGCGGTGAGGCGCCAATATGAATTAAATGGTTGAATTCGTACAACTCAATGCCAATAAAGGCAGCACCAAGAAGCCATGTGACCCCAAGCCATATCAACGTACCATTAAGCTTATTTTGCTGCATTTGTAGCACAGAAAAGCCGTATGTTATGGACGAAAATAACAGGCAGAACGTCGATACTAGAATTAGCGGAATATCAAATACTTCCTTAGGTAATGGAGAACCCGCGTAGTTAGGCGCCAATACAGCACGTGTGGCGAATAACATGGCAAAAATAAGGCAATCACTCATCAAGTAAATCCAGAACCCAAGCAAGGTTCCGGGTTCGTTATGAGGGTCTTTTTGCATGTGGAACAAAGGCGCGTTGTCTACTTGTTCAGCAACGCTATTGTTAGTGCTCATGCGATGCCTCCTTTTGCGAGTTGCTCGGTTCGTTTGGTTTCAATAGCATCAACTTCTTCCACAGGAATGTAGTAATCACGATCGTAATTAAACGTATGGATAATGCTGGCAATAATAACTGTAACGAACGATAGGGCTGACAACCACCAAATTTGCCAAACCAAGGCAAAACCCATAATAGTACACAGCATCGCGATAATGATGCCCGCGCCGGTGTTTTTAGGCATATGGATGGCATTGAAACCGTCAGTAGGGCGTTGGTAGCCATGCTTTTTCATATCCCACCAGGTGTCAAAAGTATGTACGCGTGGTGTGAATGCAAAGTTGTATTGAGGCGGCGGTGAAGAGGTGGACCATTCCAATGTGCGCCCATCACCATTCCAGGTGTCGCCATTGTCATCACGTAATTCGTCGCGCGTTTGATAGCTAACATACAGCTGGATGAAAAAGGCGATGATGCCAATGGTAATGAAAACTGAGCCAATGGCAGCGGTGTTGAAGTAGCCGCTCAACGTCGTGTCAGGGAACTGACTTAGGCGTCTTGTAACACCCATTAAACCTAAAACATACAGTGGCATAAAGGCGACGTAAAAACCGATAACCCAACCCCAGAAAGAGACTTTTCCCCAGAAGGAGTCTAAGCGATAACCAAAGGCTTTTGGGAACCAAAAGTTGATGCCGGCAAAAACACCAAATACAACACCACCAATAATCACGTTATGGAAATGAGCGATTAAGAACAAGCTGTTGTGCAATACAAAGTCAGCTGGTGGTACAGCAAGCAATACACCTGTCATTCCGCCAATAACGAAGGTGATGATGAACGCAATAGTCCACATCATAGGCAACTCGTAAGTGATGCGCCCTTTATACATGGTGAACAACCAGTTGAATATTTTCGCCCCTGTAGGAATCGATATAATCATCGTCGTTATGCCGAAGAAGGCATTAACACCCGCTCCTGAGCCCATCGTAAAGAAGTGATGTAACCACACAACGTAAGACAGAATCATGATGACAACAATGGCGTAAACCATCGAGTCATAGCCGAAAATTTGTTTGCGACAATGCGTAGCAACCACTTCAGAAAACACGCCAAACAGTGGCAGTATTAATATGTACACTTCTGGGTGACCCCAAATCCAAATTAAATTGATGTACAACATGGCGTTGCCGCCAAGGTCGTTGGTAAAGAAGTGCGTTCCTAAATAACGATCTAGTGTTAATAATGCCAATACCGCCGTTAATACTGGGAATGAAGCGACGATGAGTGCGTTTGTTGCTAAAGATGTCCATGTGAAAACAGGTAGCTTCATATACGTCATACCCGGTGCACGCATTTTAACAATCGTTACTAACAAATTAATACCCGACAGCGTGGTGCCGATGCCGGCAACCTGCAAGGCCCAGATATAGTAATCTACGCCAACGCTGGGGCTAAATTGAATGCCGGATAACGGTGGGTAGGCGAGCCAACCTGTTTGTCCAAATTCTCCAATAAATAATGACACATTAACCAATATCGCGCCGCCAACCGTCATCCAAAAACTGAAGTTATTCAGGAAGGGGAAGGCAACGTCACGTGCGCCTATTTGGAGTGGTGTGACATAGTTCATCAGCCCCGTAACAAACGGCATAGCAACAAAAAAGATCATAATCACGCCGTGTGCGGTGAAGATTTGATCGTAATGATGCGGTGTTAAAAATCCTTCACCACCACTGGAGGTCATCGATTGGTGAGCACGCATTAATAAGGCATCTGCAAAACCACGAATCATCATCACTAGACCAAGCACCATGTACATGATGCCGATTTTCTTATGATCAATACTGGTCAGCCATTCGGTCCACAAGTAACCCCATGCTTTTTTATGAGTAATGAAGGCAACGAGCGCTATGCCACCAATAATAACCGCTAAAAAAGTCGCTATAAGAATGGGTTCGTGGAAGGGGATAACGTCCCAAGACAGTTTGCCGAATAGTGGAGACCAACGATCATCGGCGTAGATAGTTTCGTAATTATTTGACATGCTCGTCTCTTATTCCTTGTGCTTTACAGCGTTCTTTGCTCTGTGTTTATCCAGGTGCATCTGCTTGTCCATACAGACAGTATTAGCGTCAACGCAACGGTTTAAAATATCGTGGTACAGGTTATCGCCAACAGTAGAAAAATAGGTGACTGGGTGCCCGGTTGTTTTCTCTTCCAGCTTTAAATAGCCTTGATGGTTCAATGTTTGGTTGTCTAAGGAGCGTACCTTACTCACCCAACTATCAAACCCTTCGTCGTTTACGCCATGAAACTTAAAGTGCATTTGTGAAAAACCGTGGCCGCTGTAATTGGCGGAAAAACCGTCGAAAACACCTTTCTCATTAATCACCGCATGCATTTTAGTTTCCATGCCTGACATCGCGTAAATTTGTCCTGCCAGCGCGGGAATATAGAATGAGTTCATTACCGAGCCTGAGGTAATTTTGAATTGAATAGGGCGGTCAATGGGTGCTGCAATTTCGTTTACTGTTGCGATATTGTATTCGGGGTAAATAAATAACCACTTCCAATCTAATGCAACCACTTCAATAACCAGTGTGTCCACATTATCAGGGAGTGGCTTATCTTCACTGATTCTAGAAATGGGCAAGTAAGGGTCTAAACGATGAGTAGCAACATACGTTAGCCCGCTGAGCACTAAAATAATAATCAGTGGTGTTGTCCAAATAACGGTTTCAAGCGTAGCTGAGTGGTGCCAGCCAGGTTCATAGGTGGCATCTTTATTGGATGCGCGGTATTTCCATGCGAACCAAACGGTCATAAGGAGAACGGGAACAACAATCACTAACATCAATACGGTGGATGCGTTTATTAGAAAGGCCTCCTGCTTTGCAATGTCGCCAAAAGGGCTCATAACAACCCAGTCGTCGCAACCCGATAGGGCCAGTGTACTTGTGAGTAATAAGCATTTAGCGACAAATTTATTTTTTATTGACAATAGTTTTATTCCCATATTGAATCAGCCCGCGGGTTTTATAGTGTTGGTCTGTGTATGTAAGTTTAATCAAGCCTTCTCTTTTAAAGTCCGTTACACGGAGAAAAGGTAGTCGACCAAAATTATATTACATAATCCTTTAAATATATCGGAATAAAACTGCAATTTCAAGGAAAGTAGATCGATAAGGAGTAGGCTATTGAGATGTTAATGATGAGATTTTCTAGGTGCACAAATAGTCAATCTGGAATATCATTGGATAATATAGATAATAAAATTTAAAGCGTTGAAATGAATACAACTACACATACCGAACATGATGAGTTATCACCGGCTTACTCTGAGGAGCTAAAGCCTCATGAAATAGTCTCGACGGTCATCATGACTCGAGTATCTGAATATTTTGGTTTTTTTGTTTTTGCAATTGCTTGTGCACTGGTTTTTCCTCAGGTGTATTTTCCAAATTACGATCTAGTAACGGGCACATTAATTTCATTTAGTGTGTTTTCTTTAGCCTTTCTCACGCGTCCATTTGCCCGATTGGTGTTCGGTAGAATCGACAAAGAAATGGGGCGTGGCGTGAGAATCACTGTGGCGATGTTTTTGTTAGGCGCATCATCTATTATCATCGGCTTTATACCCAGTTATGAAGAAATCGGCATTGTCGCGCCGATATTACTTTGCATAGCACGTATCGGCCAAGGCATTGGTTCTGGTGGTTCTGCAGATGGCTTGCCAATGATTATGATGATGAATGCACCCGAAGAAAAAAGAGGGCGCTTTGCGATGGTTCCGCAATTGGGCGCGCCCATTGGGTTTGCGATTGCCGCATCTGTTTATTACATATTAACTGAGTACCTAACACCCATAGAGTTTTTTGATTGGGGTTGGCGATTCCCTTTTATTGTCGTATTGGCATTACAGGTCGTTGCACTATTTACCCGTTTGCGCCTAGTACAAACTGAAGGGTATAACAATGCAGTGAAGCAGCTGCAGTTACGCCTAACGCCTACCGCAGATGTTGTAAAAAGGCATTGGAAGGATATTCTCTTAGCGACGTATTTACCACTGGCTTCATATACATTACTGCACCTTATTACTATTTTCCCACTCGGTTATATCAAGTTGTTTTCCGAAGTTCCTGTTGCAGATTTATTGATAATCCAAGTGGCAGGTGCTGTGGTAGCAATTTTTACATGTGCCATGTCGGGTGTATTGTCTGATCGCTTCGGGCGTAGACCTTACCAAGTAACAATTTTTGTGATGGTTGGCATCCTTAGTTTCTTTATTGGTGACTTTTTGGCTAACCCTTGGTCATTTATGTTGGTTGGTTATGCCTTGTTTGGCTTATGTTTTGGCCAATCAAGCGGAACACTTCCGCATAGGTTCAAAAAAGAATATCGCTATACAGCTGTGTTGTTGAGCACCGATCTTAGCTGGATCTTCGGAGCAGCATTCGCACCTATTATTGCAATTAGCCTAACCGTTTGGTTTGGCCCTGAGTATGCAGGTTATTACTTACTATCTGGTGTGCTTGCCACGTTGCTTGCACTTCGTTTGGCTAAAAAGAAACCGTTTACCGACGAAGAATAATAAAATGTAAAAGTTCTGTTTGTACTTATTATTACGGTGGAGTATTTGTGTTTGAATTGAAAGGGAGCCTGTCTAACTAAGCCTTTCAGAAGTCTTGGTTTTTGCAGGCTTTAACTTTTTGGTAAAATAGTCTGATAATTCTTTTGTTTTAGAAGCCATACAGTCCCTCATCCAGTCCCACAATTTGTAAGTGGTACCATTTAGCGGTTTATATGAATTCCGTTAAGGGACAGAAGTTAAGGGCAAAAAAAGGGCATGTAAAACAATGACATAAAACAATAGTTCTCGTTAGTTTATGTTATTTTTCGTTAGGAAATGTTAGTTTATTACGCGGTTACCAGCGGACTCTCTCTCCGCCATTTTTCTTATATAAATCAGGGTGATTATCAGGTGTTTTGGCTTCATAGTTTGCAAGGTTTTAAGCGGCAACGCGTGTTATCTTGAAAACTATTTCACCATTAAAGCATGCTTTCTTCTTTGTTATTAATGAGTTAAGAGTTCTTCAGGGGTAGCTAGGTAAGGAAAATACTCGCTAGGCCTAAGAAAGAGAAAAAACCAATCACGTCGGTGACGGTGGTGAGGATAACGCCACCGGCTATGGCTGGGTCAATGTTCATACGTTTCAGTGTCAGCGGTATGGTGGCGCCAGCCAGGGCAGCAAAAATTAAATTGATCATAAGAGCTGCACCTATCAGCAAGCCCAGCGATTGGCTTTGAAACCATAGTCCGGTTACCACAGCGACAACGCAAGCCCATAAAACACCGTTTAACGCGCCAACTGCAAGTTCCTTCCAAAGTAATGAGCGCGAGTTTGTTTTACCGATTTGGTTGAGTGCAATGCCGCGAATTACCAACATAAGGGTTTGACTGCCCGCGATACCGCCCATGCTGGCAACAATGGGCATTAAGACGGCAAGCGCCACAATTTGCTGAATGGTGGCGGCAAATAGGCCAATAACCCACGCGGCAAGAAAGGCGGTAAATAAGTTAATTCCAAGCCATACGGCTCGACGCTTGGCGCTTCTTGTTACCGGCGCAAACATGTCGTCGTCTTCATCCAAACCAGCAAGGTTAAGTAACGAGCGGTCAGCTTCATCACGGATAACGTCGACCACGTCATCTACGGTAATTCGTCCGAGTAGGCGGTTGTTTTCATCGACAACAGGTGCTGATACGAGGTTATGATCTTCGAAAAACAGCGCGACATCGTTATCCGATAAAGTTGCGATAAGTGCTTTCTGATCGGTAATCATCGTCTCTGCCACAGTGTGTTTGCTGGGCTTTGTTAAAAGGTCGGAAATATTGAGTACACCTAAATAGTGGTCTTCTTTATCTACAACGAATAATTTATCCGTGTTGTCGGGTAGTTCGCCACGTTGCCTTAAGTACCTTAAAACGACATCTAAATTCACATTTTGCCGAATGGATACCGTGTCGAGATTCATTAAACCGCCGGCGGTATCTTCGGCAAAAGACATCACTGATTTCAGTCTACGTCTGTCTTGATTTGATAATGAACGAACAACTTCATGCACAACGGCTTGCGGTATGTCTTCAAAAATATCAGCTAAATCATCGGTTTCTAACGAACCAAGAGCAGCAATCAAGTCTTCTTTATCTGTTTGTTCAATGAGGCCTAGTCGAACTTGATCATTAACTTCAACTAAAATATCACCGGCATAGTCAGGATTAGTAAGGTTCCAAACTATACGGCGATGATGCAGTGGTAATGATTCTAAAAGGTTGGCTATTTCAGCCGGGTGTAGGTCGTTGAGTTGTTGTTTAATTTGTGACAGCTCACCACTATCAAGACTACCGGCGAGTAAGCGCAGGTGTTCATGTGTGTTTTCATATGTTGGTGAGGCTGACATTTGAATAATAGAGAATCAGGTGCTGTAAACACAAGATATTCTAGCTTAAACATAGCGATGCTGCTTTGTTAATTATGATGGATGGTGCTTACAAGAGAGTTGTTATTACAATTCTCGGTGCCGAGTAATGATATTTAAACCTTGTAAGGTTAAATGTTGGGCGAGTTTTTCGGTGAGATAAACCGAGCGATGTTGACCACCTGTGCAGCCAATCGCAATGGATAAATAGTTGCGATTTGTATTAATAAATTCAGGTACCCAGCGAGTTAAAAATTGCGCTGTATCTTCTAAATAATGCTGCACAAGGCCAGAGTGGTCTAAAAAATCGATAACCGCTTTATCTTGCCCAGTGCATCGACGTAAAGCAGGCTCCCAATATGGATTGGGCAAACAGCGTGAGTCGAAGACAAAGTCTACGTCATTAGGCGCGCCGTGTTTATAGCCAAACGACATGATTTGCAAAGATAATGCCTTGTTATTCTTGAGGCAAACACGGTCTTGAATAATATCGCGTAATTGATAGGGGTTAGTGTGAGTGGTGTCAATCTGTAGACTCGCGTGCCCAGATATCAAATTGAGCCGTTCAATTTCAAGATCAATGGCTTCGTTTAGAGACGTATTGCTGTCTGATAAAGGGTGTTTGCGGCGTGTTTCGCTAAAGCGTTTTAATAGGCTGTCTTTATTGGCTCTAAGAAAAACAACCTCATAATCTATACCATCGACTTTTAATTGTTCAATGATGTCGCCGAATTGGTCGAGAGAATGTGGATCGTTACGTGCATCAATGCCAACAGCCGCACGATTAAAAATAGGTTTTTTGGACTGACTTAATAGTTGTGAAAAATCTTTTAATAAGGCAACGGGTAAGTTATCTGTACAGTAAAATCCGGCATCTTCTAATGTGTCTAACGTGACGCTTTTTCCAGATCCAGAAAGGCCACTTACGATAATCAGCTTCATGAGAAAACAAAGGGCCGACTGAAAAGCCGACCCTTGTTATATTTAGCGGTGCGCCTTCATTTTTTCTTTATGCTTCACCACTTGTCTGTCCAATTTATCGACTAATGTGTCGATAGCGGCATACATGTTCTCTTGCGTGTCTTCAGCAAAAACTTTTGTGCCATTTAATTGGATCGTCGCCTCTGCTTTTTGCTCTAATTTTTCGACAGTCAAAATAACGTGCACATCAATCACTTTATCGAAGTGTCGTTTAATTTTATCGAACTTAGAGGTCGTGTATTCACGTATTGCATCGGTGATATCAACGTGGTGTCCGGATATGGATAATTGCATATGTACTCTCCTGTTGTGGTTACGATAAATGTCAGAGGATCCGCTTCCTCTGACTGGATGGTGGAATTGATATAGATTCGCGGTATTTTGCTATTGTTCGTCTCGCTACATTGATGCCTTTGTCACTGAGTATAATCGCGATTTTATTGTCGCTGAGAGGTTTTTTTGAACTTTCGCTATCGACGAGCTCTTTAATGAACGCTCTGATAGCGGTAGCAGAGCATTCTCCACCACTATCCGTTGAGACGTGACTTGAAAAAAAGTGTTTAAGTTCGAAAATTCCGTTGGGGGTATGTAAGTATTTATTGGTGGTGACACGAGAGATGGTGGACTCGTGCATTTCGACGGTTTCAGCAATATCTCGAAGCACCATAGGCTTCATGGCAATAGCGCCGTGCTCAAGAAAGTCTTGTTGCCGATTAACAATTTCCTGCGATACCAATAACAGTGTGTCATTGCGACTTTGTAAACTTTTCAAAAACCAGCGAGCTTCTTGCAGGTGATTTTTCATGGTTTGAGAGTCGGCGCTTTTGTCACCGCGTTTAATCAGGGCTTGATACAAAGGGTTGATGCGAATATTGGTTGCAACCTCACCATTGATGGAGACTTGCCATTTGTTTTTAGTTTTAATCACGTAGACATCAGGGGTGATGTATTCAGCGCTGCTTTCATCAACACCAGAACCAGGCCTAGGGTTGAGCGATTGGATTAACGTAATAATGCCGCTGAGTGTTTCATCGTCGATACCCAGTTGACGTTTAAGTTTCGCACTGTCTTGTGAGCCAAGTGCGGGCATATGTTCGCTAACGAGCTCGATAGTCAGTGCGAGAAGCGGTGTATGCTCAGGTAATTGTTTCAATTGAATCAATAAACAGTCTTGTAAGTCCAATGCTGCAACGCCCAGTGGGTCAAACGTTTGAACTTTGTGTAGAACAGCGATGACTTCATCAAGCTCGAGTTCTTCAATTTGTTCTGATAAATGCAGGTGGAGCGCTTCGATGCTTGATTTCAGATAGCCATTGTCATCAATACTGTCGATGATGGCGGTGGCAATGGCACGGTCGGTATCGGAAAAATTGGTTAATTCCATTTGCCACATCAGGTGGTCGTGGAGTGTTTGCTTGGCGGAATTTATGCTGCCGGGGTCGGGTGTTACCGTGTCGGTTGATTGGCTTAATCCGGGCGATGGCGCTAAATCATAAATTTCGTCCCATGACGTATCAACGGCTAGCTCGTCAGGCAATTGGTCTTGCGAACCTTCACTGGTTTTCTCATCATTTGATGCGGTGTCGTTCGTCGAATTGTCTTCGGCGCTATTTGACTCTTCATCTGGAATTTCCAGCATCATGTTGCTATCTAACACGGTCTGAATTTCTTGTTGGAGTTCTACGGTGGATAGTTGTAACAAGCGGATGGCTTGTTGCAGTTGTGGCGTCATGGTCAGGTGCTGACCAATGCGAAGTTGTAATGATTGCCTCATCGGCGCCGACTGTTACAGGTAAAAATTAAAACGAATCTACATCTCATATGGATAAGTGTAGACCATATTTTATAAAGGGGAATATATTTTTTGAAAAATTACATGCGAAATTCATGTCCCAAATAAACATCCCGTACTTCACGGTGCTCTAGGATGTCATCGGCAGAACCTTCAGTGATAACGGAACCGTTATTTAAGATATATGCACGGTCACAAGTGTCTAAGGTTTCACGGACATTATGGTCGGTTATTAGCACGCCAATATCCCGTTCACACAGGTGGTGAATGATTTTTTGAATATCAATAACAGAGATAGGGTCGACACCGGCAAAAGGTTCGTCAAGTAAAATAAAACGAGGTTCAGTCGCTAAGGCTCGTGCAATTTCAAGCCGTCGCCTTTCACCGCCAGAGAGTGCTAATGCGCTTTGGGTGCGTAAGTGATTGATGCCAAACTCTTGCAATAACTCATCAAGAATAAGCTCTTGTTGCCCCGGTGATAATTCAATTCGAGTTTGTAACACGGCGCGTATATTGTCTTCTACGGTTAACTTCCTGAAAACAGAGGCTTCTTGAGGTAAGTAGCCGACACCTTGACGCGCTCTAACGTGCATTGGGCTCAAGGTGATGTCTTCATCATCAAGAAAAATTTGGCCGCTATCAGGTTTTATAAGGCCGACGGTCATGTAGAAGCAAGTTGTTTTACCTGCGCCATTGGGTCCAAGCAAACCAACCACTTCACCGCTTTTTACATTAATACTGACTTGGTCAACAACTTTGCGTTTATTAAACTGTTTGCAAATGCCTTTTGTTTGTAACGTGCTCATTATTATTTAGCGGGTTGTAATATGATTTTAACGCGCTTAGAACCGGATTTTTTATCGCCTGCTTTTACGATTGAGCGTTTGCTATCATAGACGATTCGGTCACTGGAAAATGTATTGCCGCCTTGCCATAGGGTCGCTTTATCAACGAGTATCAACGTGTCCTTAGAGACTAAATATTCAAAGCGTTTTGCTTCACCTCGAGTAAGTGCTTGGTTGCCATCAGGTTGTTGTTTGAATTTGACCGGTTTACCAATGGCGATGACTTTGTCTGTGGTTCCGCGTGCGCCATAAATAGTCACTTTGTCGGCCATGATTTCCATACTGCCTTGGGTGATGATGACGTTGCCAGAATAGACGGTAATTTTTTTTGAATCATCGAGATTAAAACTGTCGGCTTCAACTTCAACTGGCTTTTGCTTGTCTGAGCTTAGTGCCCAAATGGGAGATGAAAAGGCCATTAACGCTAGCGTGATAAGAGCAATGTTACATTTAATTAATTTCATGTCGGCCTCGTACTTGTTCCAGTATTTTTATATTGATCGGTTCACGGAAATGTGCGCGTAGTCCCGTGCCTTCGATCCTGTTGGCGCCGGATTTAATTTTCACGAACTCGTCTGTTTCTGCGAAATCATTCAGTAATTGAACGCGCAGATTATGCGTGTCGATTTCCATTGGCGCAATGTTTTTTAGCGCATCTCGTTTGATATTGACAGCGCCATTGAGCAAAACAAGTTCGCCGTCGGAAGAAATGTAGCCAGTTTCAGAATTAATATGTAAGTCAGGTTTGCCGGGCGTATACATGGTCATTACTGGTTTGGTCAGTTCAGTGCTGTCGTCGTCAACGAAGTGCTGCATATATTCAGCTTGAATACGCTGTTTCTTTTTGCCGCTTAATGTCATGCTGAGAACATCAAAGTCTTTTAAAAAGTAATCGATTTTATGCCCGAGTTTTGCTGTCGGAGCATTCGTCTCAGGTTCTTGTATAAAGGCTAGCCACCAAGTGCCTGCCGCTAATATTGCCAGAGCTATTTTTCCTAAGTACTTCATTAGTGGTCGTTATGCATCGGTGAATAACTTGACGGCCATGTCCAGTTTGCCTTGTGCAGCTAAAATCGAATCGCAAACCTCGCGTGCGGCACCTTGCCCGCCTTGACGAGTTGTTTGTCCTTGGCAAAATTCAAGTACAGATGGGTTCGCATCGTTAACAGCAATCGCCAGCCGAACGCGAGTCATTAACGCAAGATCCGGTAAGTCATCGCCAACATGCGCTACTTGGTCACCATTAAGCCCTAACTTAGTGAGTAAATCATCGAACGCGGCAACTTTGTTTTCTTGTCCTTGATACACGTGGCTAATGCCGAGACTTTTCATGCGTCTGTCAACGATGGATGACGAGCGACCAGAAATAATGGCGACGTCAATACCGTTTTGTTGCAGTAATTTAAGGCCTTGGCCATCTTGTGCATGAAAGGACTTGTATTCTTGACCGTTTAGATCAAAAAATAATTTGCCATCGCTGAGCACACCATCAACATCAAAAATAACACAGCGTATGTCTTTTGCGCGTTGTTGGAAATCATCAGTCAGCTCGATCATGAGAGTCCTGCTTTCAGCATGTCGTGCATATTAAGCGCACCGACGAGTTTATTATTATCCGTCACGAGCAGCGCGTTGATTTTTTTATCTTGCATGATTTTAAGTGCTTCCACCGCTAACCTATCGGATGAAATAGTAGACCCGCCACGAGTCATCACGCTTTGAATGTCGGTGGTATGGATATCGGTGCTATTTTCTAACATTCGCCGTAGGTCGCCGTCCGTAAAAATACCGGTCAACTGGCCTTGCTGATTTGTGATAGCGGTCATGCCTAGTTTTTTTTCAGTCATTTCAATCAGTGCTGCACTCACCAAGGCTGTTTCTTCAATGGCGGGAATGTCGTCCCCTTTGTGCATGATATCGCTGACGTGGAGCAATAGCCGTCTACCTAGGCTGCCACCGGGGTGTGATAAGGCGAAGTCTTCTTCAGTAAAACCGCGGGCTTCAAGTAACGCGATGGCCAGTGCGTCACCCATAACGAGCGCTGCTGTGGTGCTGGAAGTGGGGGCTAGCCCAAGTGGACAAGCTTCTTTATCTGTACTTGCATCAATTGCTGCGTCTGACATGGTGGCGAGTGTCGATTCAGGGTTCCCAGTGATAGAAATTAACGGGATGCCTAAGCGTTTTAAAATGGGCAAAATGGTCAGGACTTCACCCGTTTCACCGGAGTTTGACAGCGCCAAGGCCACATCGTTTTTAGTGATCATGCCAAGGTCACCATGGCTGGCTTCTCCAGGGTGCACGAAAAAAGCGGGTGTACCGGTGCTCGCTAAAGTAGCCGCAATTTTATTGCCAATATGCCCAGACTTCCCCATGCCGATGACGACGATTTTTCCTTCGCATTTGAGCATTAACTCGCAGGCGTGAACAAAGTTCTCATTAATACGATTTTCGAGGTTTGAAATCGCTTGTGCTTCGGTTTTTATAACAGCTAGGCCAAGTTGTTTGAGCTGGTCTTTGTGGTTGCTTTTATTAGGCATGCGTTGAGTAAGCTAGATTCCGATGGTGTCTAAGTATACCTTGCCGAGGTAAGAGATGAAAAATAGCATAAACAAGCCACCTTTCAAACGATTGATTGTCGCTTGATTGTTAAATCCATAGGCGAAAAAGAACAACAATACTGTAAAGCCTAACATGATGGGAAAGTCGCGCGAAACGAGCAGACTGTCAACAGCCCCTGGGTGAATAAGGCCTGGCAAACAAAGCACGGCCAACAGATTAAATACGTTAGAACCGATGATATTGCCTATCGCAAGGTCAGGCTCTTTTTTCAATACGCTGGCAATAGATGCGGCTAACTCTGGCAAGCTAGTGCCGATGGCGACAATGGTTAAACCAATGACCAAATCACTAACACCAAAGGCAACAGCAATGTTAATAGCGGCCCACACGAGCAACTTTGAACTGGCAATTAGGCCAATTAAGCCGATTAAAAAGAAGAAAAAAGCTTTTGAGTTAGAGAGGTCGGTTGGTATGTCTTCGCTAAACTCAACGTCAAGCGCGTCAATATCATTCGCCTTGCTTCGTTTGGCGCTACGTAACAACCAATACATGAAAGCGGCTAGGCCAGATAATAAAATAAAGCCGTCTAAGCGTGATAACTGGCCATCAATAATTAATAAATAACTGGCCATGGAAATGGCTAACAGAACAGGCAATTCGCGTTTAAGGATGGATGATTTAATTAAGATGGGTGCGACAAGGGCTGTTGCGCCTAAGACTAGGCCGATGTTCGCGATATTTGAGCCAATAGCGTTACCGGTTGCAAGCCCAGTATTGCCTTGCCATGATGCCAAACCTGCGACTAGCATTTCAGGGGCGGAGGTGCCGAGTCCAACGATAGTTAGGCCGATAATGAGCGGTGAAATGCCATAATTTCGGGCAATTGCGGCGGTGCCTTTGACGAAATAATCGGCAGAGAAAATCAAAAATAAAAAACCAGTCAATAAACCGGCAATATTTAACAACATAGGCTAATAAAAAACTGCTTTGTACTAAAATCGGTGTTTATTGTCGCATAGATTGGTTGCTGTTAACGGGGATTCGTCTTCAAATGGTGCGGCTGTTTTGGAGTAAGCAGGTTATAAATAGTCAAAGTACAGATTGACGTGTATTAGTAAGGTAAGGAGAATAGCAAATCTTCTTATTCATATTATGTTGGGTTGTTTTTAAATGGACAAATTAATTATTCAAGGCGGTGGTCCGCTATCTGGAGAGCTCCGTATTTCTGGCGCAAAAAACGCGGCGTTACCTATTTTGGCAGGTGCGTTGTTAGCAGAGCACCCTGTTGTTGTCGGTAATGTCCCGCACCTTCATGACATTACAACCACGATGAGCTTGCTTGGCCAGATGGGCGTTACTTTGTCGGTGGATGAAAAAATGCGTGTAGAGGTTGATACGTCAACCATTTCATCATTTAAGGCGCCTTATGAACTGGTAAAAACAATGCGTGCTTCAATTATTGTTTTAGGTCCGTTATTGGCTCGTTTTGGTGAAGCGGAAGTGTCGCTGCCCGGTGGTTGTGCGATTGGTTCCCGACCTGTTGATATTCATTTGAAAGGTTTGGAATCAATGGGTGCGAAGATTCGTGTCGAAAATGGTTATATTCATGCGTCCTGTAAGCGTTTGAAAGGTGCGCGTATTGTTTTAGATATGGTGACGGTAACGGGCACAGAAAACCTAATGATGGCTGCAACGTTGGCCGAAGGGACAACCATTTTAGAAAATGCAGCGCGTGAGCCAGAAGTGAGTGACTTGGCGAACTTTTTAAATGCACTGGGCGCAAACATATCGGGTATCGGAACGGATACATTGACGATACAAGGCGTTGATAAATTAGTAACGAAAGATTTAACCTACGATATTTTGCCGGATAGAATTGAGGCTGGAACGTATTTAGTGGCGGCGGCTGTTACCGGTGGAAAAATTAAAATTAAGGATGTTGTGCCGAAGACATTGGACATGGTGCTATCCAAGCTGGAAGAGGCAGGTGCAAAATTAACCGTCGGCGATGATTGGATTGAGCTTGATATGCAAGGCAAACGAGCTAAAGCAGTGTCATTTAAAACGGCGCCATACCCCGGGTTCCCAACGGACATGCAAGCCCAATTTATGGTGTTAAATATACTTGCTGAAGGAACATCGGTTATTACAGAAACTATTTTTGAAAATCGTTTTATGCACGTGCATGAATTGCGGCGTTTAGGTGCGGATATTAAATTGGAAGGTAATACGGCAATTTGTACTGGAAAGGAATCGCTTGAGGGCGCAACGGTTATGGCGACAGACTTAAGAGCGTCAGCTAGCCTTGTGATTGCAGGCTTGGTTTCAAAAGGTGAAACAATCATCGAACGGATTTATCACATTGACCGTGGCTATGAGTGCATTGAGGAAAAAACTGCATTGTTAGGCGGTAAAATTCGCCGAGTACCGAGCTAATTCTTATGTTAACCATTGCCATTTCAAAAGGTCGAATTTTAAAAGACACGTTGCCATTATTGGCCGAAGCGGGTATTGAGCCGTCTGAAGACTTATCTGTTACACGGAAATTAATTGTCCCCAGTATTTGCGGGAAAGTTAATTTGGTGATTATTCGTGCCACCGACGTTCCAACGTTTGTTGAGTATGGTGCGGCCGATGTCGGTATTACTGGCAAAGATACACTGGTTGAACACAACAGCGACAATCTGTATGAGCCGTTAGACTTGAACATAGCTAAATGCCGTTTAATGACAGCCGTGGTCACCGGTCGAGAATTGCCTGAAGGGAAGCTACGAGTGGCTTCAAAATACGTCTCCTTAACTGAGCAATACTTTGCTAAAAAAGGTCAACAAGTCGAAATTATTAAATTGTACGGCTCGATGGAATTGGCGCCCATTGTTGGCTTAGCAGATTGCATTGTTGACTTGGTCGATACCGGTAATACCTTGAAGGCAAACGGTATGGAGCCATTAGATCTTATTATGAATATCAGCTCTCGATTGGTGATAAATAAAGCCTCAATGAAAATGAAGCACCAGCAAATTAAAGCGTTGATTAAACAGTTAGAAATTGCCGTCGAACGTAGGCGTTAAACGATGGATGTCACCACGTTAAAGGCCGCCAGTGTAGGTTTTAATCAGGCACTGGACGAGTTGTTAAACTGGGATGCAAGTGAGGACGCATCTGTTGCTGATACGGTCTCAGACATTATCGATGATGTTCGTCAGCGTGGCGATGCGGCGCTTATCTCGTATACGCAAACGTTTGACCAATGGGCCGCTTCGGCGGGGGACTTGTTGGTTGACGCTAAGCAATTAGAGTCAGCTTGGGAGCAACTCCCCGTTGAGCAAAAAACAGCGTTGGAGACAGCTTCAGATAGAATTCGTGCTTATGCTGAACATCAAAAACTTGAGTCGTGGGATTTTGAAGACGAGTTTGGTAATACGTTGGGCCAAAAAATAACGGCCTTAGATCGCGTGGGTGTTTACGTGCCAGGTGGTAAGGCCGCTTATCCGTCATCGGTGCTAATGAATGTTATTCCCGCTAAGGTGGCGGGGGTTGTTGATATTATTATGGTCACGCCAACCCCGAAAGGCGAATTAAACAACTTAGTGTTGGCTGCAGCTTGGCTTGCAGGCGTTGATAAAGTGCTTAGAATTGGCGGTGCGCAAGCGGTAGCCGCACTGGCCTACGGTACGCAGACGGTGCCGAGGGTAGATAAAATAGTCGGGCCGGGTAATATCTATGTGGCCACTGCAAAGAAAATGGTGTTTGGTCGTGTTGGCATTGATATGGTGGCGGGGCCATCTGAAATACTGATTATTTGCGATGGTAAAACGAACCCAGATTGGATTGCGATGGATTTATTTTCGCAGGCGGAGCACGACGAAAACGCGCAGTCGATTTTGATATCATTGGATGAAGGCTTTATAAACCAAGTCAAAGACAGTATGGATAAACTATTGCCAACTATGGAACGTGCTGAGGTTATTAAAGCGTCATTAAGTAGCCGTGGCGGCTTTATATATGCCGACACTGTGCAAGAAGCGGTTGATATCGCGAATAGAGTTGCTCCAGAACATTTGGAACTGTCTGTTGATGATGCCGAACAAATGGCGAGCCAGATTAATCAGGCAGGGGCAATTTTTATTGGCCGCTACACACCAGAAGCACTGGGCGATTATTGTGCTGGCCCTAACCATGTGTTGCCGACGTCTGGAACGGCTAGATTTTCATCGCCATTAGGTGTTTATGATTTCCAAAAGCGCACGAGCATTATAAATTGTAGTCAATCAGGTGCGTCCGCGCTTGTAGACACAGCATCTATTTTAGCGCGAGGTGAGGCACTGACTGCGCACGCAAGATCTGCTGAATACAGAAAACTAAAATAATGAGTAAAAAATTACAGGATTTAATTCGTCCAGAAATTAAAGACATGGCTGCGTATTACGTGCCAGAATCAGCAGGCTTGGTGAAACTGGACGCGATGGAAAACCCATTTTCATGGCCAGAAGAGATGAAACAAGAATGGCTGGGTCTGCTGTCCAAAGCAGAACCAAATCGTTATCCAGATCCTGCCGCTAAAGAGCTTGTCGAAGGCTTGCGCGATTGTTTTGATATTGATTCAAGTTTGGGTGTTATTTTAGGTAATGGTTCGGATGAATTAATACAACTTATAGTCATGGCCATGAAAAACGGCTCGTGCGTGATGGCGCCGATGCCGAGTTTTGTCATGTACCAACACATTGCGCGCTCATTAGGCGTAAAGTTTGTTGGCGTACCGTTAAGCGAGGATTTTAGTCTAGATATGCCAGCGATGCTTGAGGCAATCAATGCGCATAACCCTGCCGTTATATTTTTGGCCTATCCAAATAATCCTACGGCTAATTTATTTGATGATGATGACGTGGAGTCAATCATTGATACGACCGATGGCATCGTGGTGATTGACGAGGCGTATCAACCTTTTGCGATGAAAACTTATATGGCTAAAGCGCAGCAGTTTGAAAATGTGCTTATCATGCGAACCGTCTCAAAGCTTGGGCTTGCAGGCTTACGGCTTGGATTTTTAGTAGGGCATAATAGCTTAACCAGTCAGCTTGAAAAGATCAGGTTGCCGTACAATATCAATGTTTTTACTCAGTTAACCGCTAACTTTGCGTTTAAGCACATTGATGTACTGAATGCTCAAGCAGTCTTGATTTGTGAACAACGAGAGGCGTTATTAAAAAAATTATCGACGTTCGCTGGGGTTCTAGTATTTCCAAGCAAGGCCAATTTTATTTTATTTTCCTTATTGGCGGATTCTGCGGAACGCGTGTTTAATGAACTTAAAGACGCGGGTATTTTGATTAAAAAAATGGGTGCTGTGCAGGGACTTCCAACAGAATGTTTGCGTGTAACGGTTGGTTCTCACGAGGAAAACTCATTGTTTCTTGGCGCATTTGCATCTATCTACCACTCTTAAATCTAAACCGAATTTTTCGGCGGTAAAGTGAAGGTGCTGGCTATGTATTAGCAGGCACTTTACTAATAAAAACATGTTAAAATCTCGAAAATTAATAACTAAGGCTTATATAGCGTTAGTTATTTGCCATGATTTTACGGAGAGTTAGATGAGCGACCATGTAGTAGATAAGCGCAGACGTCTTTTTTTAACAGCATCAGCTACGGCAGTAACCGGTGTGGGTGCTGCTTATGTTGCAGTGCCGTTTTTAGCATCGATGATGCCAAGTGATAGAGCGAAAGCTGCGGGTGCTCCTGTTGAAGCTGATATTTCCAAATTAGAGGAAGGCCAGTTAATACGCGTTGAGTGGCGAGGAAAACCTGTTTGGATTTTAAAACGTAGCAATGATGTGTTGGCACAAATCGCTGCAGACACAGAAAAACTACGTGATCCGGACTCTAATGAGTCTGAGCAGCCTGAGTCATGCAAAAATGTTGGTCGCTCAATTAATCCAGAAGTATTCCTAGCAGTT
Source organism: Cycloclasticus sp. (assembly GCA_012959695.1). GTDB lineage: Bacteria > Pseudomonadota > Gammaproteobacteria > Methylococcales > Cycloclasticaceae > Cycloclasticus. Next base: position 107,445 of record DUCS01000009.1, on the reverse strand, counting down.
GGCATTTGTACTCATTTGGGGTGTTCTCCAACTTTTAGGCCAGAAGTAGCGCCCGAAGATTTAGGTCCAGACTGGAAAGGGGGCTTCTTTTGTCCTTGTCATGGCTCACTTTTTGATTATTCTGGCCGCGTATATTCTGGTGTGCCTGCGCCGTTAAACTTGGTTGTACCGCCTCATAAATATTTAACAGATACAAGGATTTTAATTGGGGGGCAAGCATAATGAGTGGCATGTTGAAAAATGCATTAGGTTGGATGGATGACCGTTTCCCTTTAAGTAAAGTATGGAATGAGCATCTCGCTGAATACTATGCGCCGAAGAATTTTAATTGGATGTATTATTTCGGTTCCTTAGCAATGTTGGTGCTGGTTAACCAAATTATCACCGGCATCTTCTTAACCATACACTACAAACCGGATGCAAAATTAGCGTTTGATTCAGTTGAATACATCATGCGTGATGTCGATTGGGGCTGGTTAATACGGTACATGCATTCAACAGGCGCATCCGCCTTTTTTGTGGTGGTGTACTTACACATGTTTCGAGGTCTAATTTACGGTTCATTTAAAAAACCACGTGAATTAGTCTGGATTTTCGGCATGATTATTTATGTTGCGTTGATGGCAGAAGCTTTTATGGGTTATTTGCTACCTTGGGGTCAAATGTCATACTGGGGCGCGCAAGTGATTGTGTCTTTGTTTGGAGCGATTCCATATGTAGGTGAAGACTTGGCGCTATGGTTGCGTGGCGATTATGTTATTTCTGATGCGACCCTTAACCGGTTCTTTGCTTTTCATGTGATTGCCATTCCTTTGGTCTTGGTTATCTTAGTGTTTATGCATATTGTCGCGTTGCATGCGGTGGGTTCTAATAATCCCGAAGGTATTGAAATTAAGAAACATAAAGACGCAAAAGGCATACCGTTGGATGGTATTCCATTCCACCCCTATTACTCCGTGAAAGATTTAGTGGGTGTTGCAGTGTTTCTCTTTATCTTTGCGTTGATTATTTTCTACATGCCAGAAATGGGTGGCTACTTCTTAGAACACGCTAATTTTGTTCCAGCCAATCCATTAAAAACACCTGATCACATTGCGCCAGTTTGGTACTTTACGCCATTCTATGCAGTGTTAAGGGCTGTCCCAGATAAGTTCTTAGGGGTGGTTGCAATGGCTGGCGCGATTATTGTGCTGTTCTTATTGCCTTGGCTGGATAGAGGGGTGAATAAATCTATACGTTATAGAGGCCCCGTATTTAAAGCAGCTATCGTAGCATTTGTTATTAGCTTTGTTGGCTTGGGCTACTTTGGCATGCAGCCCGTTTCACCGGTAGGCACGTTCTTTTCAAGGTTATTTTCAATCGTATACTTTGCGTTCTTCTTGTTGATGCCGTGGTACTCGAATCTGATGCAAGATAAGTATGTGCCAGAAAGGGTGGAAGAGAAATGAGGACATTAATATTAAGCATACTGTTGTTATTGTCGTCTCATTCTTATGCGTCCAGTGGGCATGAGCTTGAGTCAGCAACCATTGACTTAAGTAACAAAGCGTCTTTACAACGTGGAGCAAAGTATTTTGTAAACTACTGTTTGAGTTGTCATTCAGCCAAACAGCTCAGATACTCAAGAATGGCGCAAGACTTAGACATTGCACCAGAGTTAGTTGAATTAAATTTGATGTTTACCGGTGAAAAAATATTTGATGGCATGACCATCTCTATGCGCGCCAAAGATGCAGAAAAATGGTTTGGTGTTAATCCGCCAGACTTATCACTGATTGCTCGTTCACGTGGCCCGGATTGGTTGTATACGTACCTTAAAAGCTTTTACATTGATGAAGAGCGCCCCTTTGGTGTAGATAACACGTTATTCCCTAAAGTAGGTATGCCACACGTATTAGCAGATTTACAAGGTTTGCAACGCGCCGTGTATAAAGACGTTGAAACTGCAGGCGGGGGCGTAAAAAGAGTAATAGATCATTTAGAAATTGCAGAACCTGGTCGTATGACTGAGCGTGAGTATGATAAAGCGATGGATGATTTAGTTAACTTCATGACCTATATGGGTGAGCCTGCAAAAATGGAACGCCAACGATTAGGCTGGAAAGTGCTTGTATTTATATTGCTAATGCTGGGTATTTTTTACCTCTTGAAAAAAGAATACTGGAAAGATATACATTAAAACTGAGTAGTGTTTTAAGCCTGGAGAGCTTTGTGTCAAGATACAAAGCTCTTTTTACATTTTAAAAACTGGACAAAAATATGATAAATGCACTAAATCGAAAATCAATCATGACACTCTTTGCTGATCCAATGTGTCATTACAGCCACCGGACTCGTTTTATCTTATGTGAGAAAAGCGCATCTGCGGATATTGAATACATTGACAGCGCTGAGCTCCCAGAAGATTTGCAAGAATTGAATCCATATGGAACATTGCCGATATTGATTGATAGAGACTTAGCGTTATTTAACTCTAGAATTATTATGGAATATTTAGATGAACGATTCCCTCATCCACCGTTGTACCCGATTGACCCTGTGTCGAGAGCGCGTTCACGCCTACTTATTCATCGTATAGACCAAGATTGGTACACACTTTTAGATGATGTTATTAATGCGGGTGAGAAAAAGGCAGCCAAGGCAAAGAAATTACTTCGAGAAAACTTAATAGCAGCATTACCCTTATTTGAAGCCCATAAACACTTTCTAAGTGATGACTTCACACTTGTGGACGGTGTTTTAGCGCCGTTACTTTGGCGTCTTCCATTTTATGGTATTGAATTACCAAAAGAGGCCAAAGTAATAACAGAATATATTGAGCGCGTAACATCGCGTGAAACATTTCAAGAAAGCATGAGTAAAGAAGAGCAAGATATGCTCGAAAGTTACTTGTTGATGGCATCATAAATATCACGTAATGACGCCACTAAAGCCCTACTTAGTACGTGCCTTACACGAATGGATCATCGATAACGGTCAAACGCCGTATCTGTTAATTGATGCAAAATTTGATGGTGTGGAAGTGCCGTCATCGTATATTTCGGATAACAAAATTATTTTAAATACGCACCCTGATGCAATTCAGGACTGGACTTTAGATAATGATTCGATATCATTTTCAGCTAGGTTTTCGGGTAGGTCAGAGAACCTGTATATTCCTATTAATGCGGTCTTAGCCGCTTATGCTAAAGAAAATGGCAAGGGAATGATGTTTGATGAACGCTTTGAAGATGATATGCCGCCAGAGCCCGATGCTCCTAAATCAACAAAAAAGAGTCAAAAACCGGTTTTAAAAATTGTTAAATGACAGATGGTCTGAACTTTTTGCAATGAACAGCATCAAAGCCTCATAAATTACACTCGATAATAGACAATAAAACATTAACCACAATAGATTACTAGAAATGACATCAACAACTATAAAAATAATTATCGCTTTTTTCATTTTATTCGGTGTTTCATCAATGTTGTTTTTTGACGTGGTTCGTATCGATATGGAAGACCATTCTCAAGACTTTCCTGCTTATGCGTCTGGAGAACCGGCTGATATGGCGGCAATTGTAGAGCGCTTAGGAACGGTTGAGCATGCCGCATGTAGTAGTTCGAAGAATGGTGAAAAAATTGTTAGAGAACACGTTATCGTGATGCTCAAGAAAAAAGCTGACGACATGGGTGGCAATGGCATTATTGAGATGTCAACGGGTTATGGAAAGCACCCCGATTTAAGTGAAAAATGTGCCTTTGGCGTTTTTGTCAGCGGTACAGCGGTTGTTTTTTCTGAGTAGTCCTTAAGCGTTCTTGCACGTATCTTGGTCCATATAAGCATTGGCATCAGTCGTTGTTTGTTGGGTGACGAGGTTAGATACGATGGTAAAAACAAGTATTCAAGTATCTGCTGCGAACAGCTCGCTTCATATTATAAATTAGTTCCTGTTTGCCCTGAAGTTGAAGCTGGGTTAACTATTCCGCGTCCGGCTATTGAACTTATTCAAGACACCAATGATTTGTTTATTAAGGGCCGAGACGATAAATCTTTAGATGTTACCCATCGCTTAACAACGTTCTCAGGTCATAAAGTATCGACGTTAGCTTACTTATCGGGCTACGTTTTAACTCCTCGCTCACCCAGTTGTGGCGTTCATTCGGTCACTGTTAAATCGCCGTTAGGCGATATATTGAAGCACGGTGAGAATGGTGTTTTTACTCAAGAATTAATCCAACAATTTCCTTCATTACCTATTATTGAAGAGCCGGACCTTACCGATAAATCAACGCTTGATGAATTTGAGATTCTCGTGATGATGTATCACATTATTCAACGCGATTATCTGACAAAATGTATTAAAGATTCGCATGCCAATGTGAGAAAATTTATTCTGAAAATTAACGAATTGACGACGACACATAAGCAAATGGAACAAGTTACAACGTTGCTTGAAGGTGAATCGTTTCAACGATTGCACCGGTTAAAAGTTGAATTGCGAGACTGTGTTTCTTCACTCACTCTGATGTAAGTGATATGTTGTCTAAACAAGATCAAAGCGAGAGACTAAATGACAAGTAAGGGATCATTAATTGACGCGTTCAATCACGTGGCTAATAAATACGCTGACGCAGCTGCGGTTATAGAAAACAGGGCGTCACACTCATTTTTAGACCTGAAAATAGCGTCGGATAAGTGTGCTGTTGGCTTGCTAGAAAAAGGTGTTAAGAAAGGCGATAGGATTGCTTTGTACTGTATCAATAGTGTGCAATTTGCAATTGCGTACATGGGGATTGTAAAAACGGGCGCAGCCGTAGTGCCAATCAATTTGTTACAAAAGCCGTCAGAAATTACCTATGTAATGAACAATGCGGGTATTTCAGGGCTCATTTATCATGAATTATTTCAAGCGCAGGTCGATGAAGCCGTACCCGAATTAAATATCAGTGTATTTGAACTCCGCATCAGCAACGATGCTGAGCAATCTGTTGCTTGGGATTCAGCGTTTAAAAATGATGGGGTGTTGCCACCGATAGAAATAGATGCGGACAATGATTTAGTCGCTATTTTGTATACCTCTGGAACGACCGGTCATCCAAAAGGTGCAATGCTCACTCATACTAATTTAGTGTCGAATACAGCCAGCGTGTTCCGCGCGATGAAATGGCAAGCAGGCAAAGATATAGTTGCATTAGTATTGCCTATGTTTCATGCATTTGCCGCGACAGTCGGCATGCTGACACCTCTTACCCACGGTTGCAGTTTTGTGCCGATTGCTAAATTTGAGCCTGATAACTTACTATCAATTATAGATCAAACGCAGGCGACCATTTTCTTGGGTGTGCCGAGTATGTACAACGTATTATTGAATACTAAAGATGAAAAAACGCATCGTTTTGATTCAATAAAGCTCTGTATATCTGGTGGGGCGTCTATGCCTGTTGATGTGATGAAGCGTTTCGAAGAAAAATTTAACGTAGGCATATACGAAGGAGATGGGCCAACGGAGTGTTCGCCTGTGACGTGTGTAAACCCAATAGGTGGCATTAGAAAAATTGGTACCGTTGGCTTGCCGGTTCCCAACGTTGAAATGAAAATACTCGATGAGCAAGGTAACGAAGTGCCATTAGGTGACATCGGAGAAATCGCTGTGCGAGGCCCCAGTGTTATGAAAGGGTATTGGAACTTGGACGAAGCAACGACAGAATCTTTTCACGATGGTTGGTTCTTAACAGGTGACCTAGGTAATGAAGACGAGGATGGCTACTTTAGTATTTTAGACCGTAAAAAAGACATGGTTATTGTGAATGGAATGAATGTATATCCGCGCATCATTGAAGAAGTGCTTTATCGCTATGACCTCGTTTTAGAAGCAGCGGTTATTGGCCATATTGATAAACTTCATGGCGAAATCCCCGTTGCTTACATTGTCTTGAAAGAAGGGGCAACTGCAGATTCGGCTGATATTAGAAGCTGGTGTCGTCAACACTTAGGTAGTTATGAAGTGCCCAGAAAAGTTGTATTTATGGACGAGCTTCCAAAAAATGGTGCAGGAAAAATCGTCAAGCGCGTACTGAATAAACAAGGTGAAGTAGAGCGGGGAATAACGTAACTATTATGTTCCTCGAGTCTGTTGATGATGAATACTGGTCTGATATTGAGGTGTTAACCGTTTGGCAAGCAGCTTTTCTCATGTGCAACATAGAACCTTGGGATGAGCCTATATCGGCTAATGCAAAACCACCCGAACACGTCGAAAAGATGCGCGCCTTGTTATTGGCTAATATAGGGCATTATCAAACAGGCGAGGTGTTTGCGCAAAGTGGTTGGTCTTGTAAAACACAGCGGCCAATGCAGTTATCGGGACTTTATTTTAATCGTCAGGAATTAAGTGCTTGGGCAAAAATAAATGGTTCAGGCGAAAAACCATCGATTTTTTAAGTTGTCATTAATCTAAACGTCGGCTTCTCGTCGTTACTGTTGCAATATAAACGAGATCATTCACTCAGAATTTCAAAGTGGCATAACTTATGCTTCTAAGTGAATGTACATGACTAGTTTCTTTAGCCGGATGGATAAATCGTTATTTTTCAATCAAGTAGCTAAATAAGAAAATAGTTAACGGTCTGAATCGGTTCAAAATTATGCAAGATTGATGTTGAATGATTCAAAGCGGTGCAACCAACAATATTAAAAAGGAGATGGTGATGATTACTTTAGAAGATTGTGTAGACATGAGCGGCTTAACGGACGAAGAAATATTATCAGTTGAAGAGGCTGAGCATTTACCACCAATGGAGGCGTGTGCTCGAGGCCACCAATTGGCTGAATCACCAAAGGGATGTCGGCTAATGATGAAGTATCTTTTAGACAGTATTGAACGCGCAGAGGGTTCAAATGATTTGAAACACGCCGAGGAGTTACATCGCGACTACGAGCAGTTCGCAGCCAGTCATCATTATATTTAGCGCTGGGGTTCTTTTATCTTGATACCAAGCAGATAAGCTGATTTTCGGTAAGGTTTATTTGCTTGGCATTTCAAGGTTGACCATTTGCTTGCGAGCTCGTTTATTAGCGACCATCACGGGCGCGCACTGGTGTTCATCGTTATAGATAACAAGGCACTCTAAGCATTGAATACACTCGCTGTAATCAACCGCGCCCGATTTAGGAATGGCCTTGATTTCACAGCGCACGGTACATACTTGGCAAGGCTTGCCGCAGTCATCACGACGATCTAACCATTTGAAAATATGGAATCGTCCAAGTACAGCGAGGCCAGCACCCAGTGGGCAGACATAGCGGCAGTAAAATTTATGAATAAACATACCCAGTAGCAGTAAGCCAACCGCAAAGGCTACAAAGTACCATTCACGGTCGAAAACCAAGGTGATGCTGGTTTTGAACGGTTCAATTTCAGACAGGGTTTGTGCTAAGCCCAAATCATAAAAGCACAAGGCAGATAGTCCAACTACAATCACATACTTGAGTTTTTGTAAGGCTCTGTGGATTGGTTCTTTAATACGCAGCTGAGGGAATTTTAATAATTTACCGAGCCAAGCTAATATCTCTTGGAGCGCACCAAACGGGCACAACCAACCACAAAACACGCCACGACCCCATATAAATAAGGTGATAAAGGTGTACGTCCAAATAATAAATAACACCGGGTCTAATAGAAATAAATCTAATTTAAAGCCGTCTCGTAAGGACAGTAATATGGGGTAGATGTTAACCACTGACAGTTGCCCTTGGGCGTAAAAACCAATAAAGAACACAGTAAAGAACATGAATACCCAACGTCCATATTTAACAACCCTGGGATATTGGGATAACGCACGTTGTTTAACGAATATAAGGGTTAGGAGTATCAGCGAGAGGATGGTGATGGTTATTTCCATTACCTTAGAGTTCCATAAACGTTTCCATATGGGGATGCGCTTTTCTTCAATAATGTCAGGTTTATAGAAAAGCTCGGCAGGTAATTGGTGCGCGCTTTTTTGATTAATGTTATCGCCCAGTAAATGGTTTTGGCGTAAATCAAAGTTAAGCTGAATGGTTAGTTCTTGCGAGGGATCAAAGCCGGCATTACCTTTTATTTTTAACAGCCTAAAATTGTCTAAATCGGGCACTGTTTCAGGCAAATTTCTATCGTAAAAACGGAAAAAGGCCATGTCACGAATTAAAAGTGGTAACTCGTTTTGATACAAGGACATGCGCGTTGGGATTTTGCCTGGCCTAAAATCGTCTTCTAAAAAATCATAAGGCCCTTGCGACATGACGCCAATGATATTCTCGCCGGGTTTAATCGTGTCCATTAGGCGCTTGTAGTCTTGCTCGCCCAGTAGGTTTTTGCCAATCATCGGTGCATTCAAATAAGCATAATAAATATCACTAACCACCTCAAGGTCGGGGTCATCAAAGCCGTAACCGGGGTAGTCGGACAAATCTCGACCTAATTCGTTTTCTAATTGTTCGCGAGTCACAGTCCAATGCCCCACGAGCTTTTTATCCAATAGTTGCTGCCAAGTTAGCGGTTCGAAGATGTCCATTTTTGGTAACGATGAAGTATCTTGAACAAACTTACCTAAGACCTTCCGAGCGACCTCTAATGCGGCAGTTAATAGCGTATCGTTTGCCGCAATAACAGAGACAGTTGCCTTGGTTACACCATCAAAAATTAAGCTGCCTTCGCCAGTATTTGATGTTGAACGAGAACGGCTACTGTCGACGATAATACGGTCTGAAACACTGTGTCCGGGGTATTGCTCTAGAAATTCATCCAGCGCCTCTGGGCCAAGGCCGTGCATAAAGATAGGTTCGTGCTGAAATAGCACACGTACGCCCATTATTTTACCGTCGTTATCGATACCAATTAATAAGTTGATGATATCTCCAGCGAAGCCTTGTATGCGGATAAAGTCTTTACTTTCAAAAGCATAGCCAACGTGGTCTACAGTGGAATAGACCGGCCATACATGCGTGTCGGGATTTTTTTTATCAATACGCGTAGCAGTGGAGAAAATGCTTTTAATGGCTTTTTCTGCGACTTCATCCGTGATGAAATCATCAGCGAAGGGGTTAACGCCAGTATCTGCCAGTGGTTTTGCGAAGGCTAACGACGAAAGTCCGCTAACGAAGCAAAAGAGGAGAAAGATGAGAAATTTATAATTATTGTTATAACGCATACTGGGGTACATTCGATGTTGAGCAGGCTAATGCTAGCCAATCTAGTGGGTATAATAACAAAATAGCCATAACAATACTTTAATGGAACAGCGAATGAGCAAACAAGACTTTACCCATGAAATGACAGTGCCAGTACGTTGGGGCGACGCTGATATTTTTGGTCATATTAATAACGTTCAATACATACGGTATCTAGAATCAGGCCGCGTGGCTTATTGTGAAGAAGTGTTAGATTTACCCTTAACAGCCGATATGAAAGTAGGGTGGTTGTTGGCTGATATTCAATGTGCCTTTCTTCAACAAGTGCATTACCCCGAAAATCTAAAGGTAGTGACTCGGATAAGTAAAATAGGAAACAAGAGTGCAACTGTGCTGGCAGAAATTTACCGGGAAGGTGAAGACAAGCCAGTCATTACAAGCAATGGGGTAATGGTTTGGTTTGATTTTGAAAGCCAACAAACGGCACCCATTCCAGATGCTATAAAAACAAAAGTGCTCGCTTATGAGAAAACAGTCGAAGGGCTATAGGTATCATGTCTAAAAAACGGGTATTGTTATCTTGGAGTAGCGGTAAAGACAGCGCATGGACACTCTATCAATTACAGCAAGACGATGATATTGAATTAGTTGGCCTCGTCACCACCGTTAACGAAACGCATCAACGCGTTGCCATGCACGCAGTTCGTGTTTCACTGCTTGAACAACAAGCTAAAGCGGCCGAATTACCGTTACATATCATCAATATCCCTCATCCATGCAGTAACGAGCTGTACAACCAAGCGATGAATAACTTTTTTTCATCAATTGAAGGGCAGGCCATCACGCACACGGCCTTTGGTGATTTGTATTTAGAAGATATTCGCCAATACCGCGTGGATAATCTAAAGAGCACAGGGCTAGAACCGTTATTTCCGCTGTGGTTAAGGCCAACCGATCAACTTGCGCAAGCGATGTTGGACGGTGGGTTAAAAACGCGGATTACTTGTGTAGACCCAAAACAATTACCCGCCAGTTTTTGTGGTCGTGAGTTTAATCAGCAATTCTTAAACGACTTACCAGACGGCGTAGACCCGTGCGGTGAAAACGGCGAGTTTCACAGTTTTGCTTATGCAGGGCCTATGTTTAAAAACGCCATCAGCATAACGTCAGGCGAGGTAGTGGAACGTGATGGTTTTGTATTTGCCGATTTATTACCAGAAGGCTCCGCAGCGTGAACACCCTAAACTTCGATAATCAGTTTGTTAAACAACTGCCCGTCGATAAGGTAGAAGAAAACTACCCACGGCAAGTACAAGGCGCGTGTTATTCGTGGGTAAAGCCCAAACACATGCAAGCACCGGCAATGGTGGCGTATTCAACAGAAGCGGCAGAATTATTGGGGTTAACAGAGCAAGACTGTGAATCTTCAAGCTTTTTAAACGTCTTTTCAGGCAATGAACAGCTTGATGGCATGCAAGCCTATGCCAGCTGTTACGGTGGGCACCAGTTTGGTAATTGGGCTGGCCAGTTGGGTGATGGCCGCGCCATTAACTTAGGCGACATTATCAATCAGCAAGGCGAGCGTTGGGCGTTGCAACTCAAAGGCGCTGGGCCAACGCCATATTCAAGAACCGCCGATGGCTTGGCGGTATTGCGCTCATCCATTCGCGAATTTTTATGCAGCGAGGCAATGTATCACCTCGGCGTGCCGACTACACGCGCATTAAGCCTCGTTACGACGGGAGAAGAGGTCGTGCGAGATGTTATGTACGATGGCAACCCAGCACCCGAACTTGGCGCCGTGGTGTGCCGTTTAGCCCCTTCATTCACACGCTTTGGGCACTTTCAATATTACGCGCAACAAGAGAGTGGCCTGCTCAAACAGTTTGTCGATTACACCATCAGCACAGATTTTCCGCACTTGCTTAAAGCAGGTGCAGAGCTAGATAAGCAAACCTATTTAACGTGGTTTCAAGAAGTGTGCGATACAACGTGCGATATGATTGTCGGCTGGATGCGCGTCGGCTTTGTACACGGCGTTATGAATACCGATAACATGTCGATACTCGGCTTAACGATCGACTACGGCCCCTACGGTTGGTTAGAGTCTTACGACCCGAATTGGACGCCAAATACCACCGATTCACAACATCATCGCTATGCGTTTGGTCAGCAAGCGCAAATAGCTCACTGGAACTTGTATCAACTCGCCAACGCCATTTATTCGTTAATTGATGAAGTGGAACCGTTAGAAAAAATACTCAATGGCTATGCTGAAAAACACCAGTGTCAATGGAACTTGATGATGGTGCAAAAGCTCGGTTTTTCTAAAGTCTTAGGTGATGATGCCGATAATGACGTTGTACAAACACTCTTTGCATTTTTTGCTGAACACGAAACGGATATGACATTATTTTTTAGACAATTGATACAACTCAAAACGGCTGATTTTTCGCAGGCCATTGAGCTGCTATCCGTGTCTTTTTATGCAGAGATAATGAACGAAAAAGCGACAGCGTTGCTAAAAGAGTGGTTAACAAAATACCACCAACGCACAACAGCAGATCCAACGACGCAAGAGCAAAGGCAAACCTTAATGCAACGGGTAAATCCAAAATATGTCTTGCGTAATTATTTGGCTCAACAAGCGATAGAAAAAGCAGAACAAGGTCATTATGCAATGGTGCATGAATTGATGAGTGCGCTAAAAAACCCGTATGACGAACAGCCTCAATACGAGCATTTAGCTCAAAAGCGTCCTGATTGGGCGAAACATAAAGTTGGCTGCTCTATGTTGTCGTGTAGTTCCTGAGATATAAATATGCTCATGCCGCTCTATTATTCATGAGTTCGTCTATTCTTAACAATAGGTCTTAACTAACTAGGTTGTTTCAATGACAATAAAAAGTAAATTAACCATCGCGGTTAGCGTTGCTATCGGTTTATTGGCCATTAATGAATCAACAGATGCTGTTGAAACTCAAGTTAGACAGCAACTTATTGCTACCAGAGAAAATAAAAAGGCTGCCATCGAAAGCTATTTCACTCGGGTTAATAACCAGGTGCTTACGTTCGCAAATGATCGGATGATGATTAATGGCGCAATTAATTTTAAAGAGTCATTGGCGGAAAGCAGCGGTGGCTTTGATGTGGATGACAAACGAGCAGCGTTAAAGCAGTATTATCAGCAGGATTTTGCTAACGAATACAACAAACGAAACGTATCGGCGACAAAGGATACGGCAGGTTTTGTAGATAGCCTTGATGATTACGCCGTTGATATGCAGTTCCATTACATCGCAAACAACAAGCACCCTTTAGGCGAAAAAGACACGCTTGATATGGCCGCTGATTATAGTCAATACAGCACCTATCATAAAATGTACCACCCTCATATTCGTGATTATGCGAAAAAATTCGGCTTCTATGACATCTTCATTGTGGATCCTGATTCAGGCCAAGTGGTGTACTCCGTGTATAAAGAAATTGATTATGCAACGTACCTGAATGACGGTGATTTAGCTAATAGTGGGTTAGGCCGAGCATTTAAGCGGGCTAATGCGTTAGAGTCAGCAGGGACGGTTATTGAAGACTTTAAACCGTATTACCCTTCTTATAACGATCAGGCATCATTTATTGCCGCACCGATTTTTGATAACGGGAACAAGGTTGGTGTTCTTGTTATTCAAATCCCGCTGGATAAAGTGAATGCGATTATGACCAATAATAACCAATGGAAAGCGTCAGGTATGGGCGACACTGGCGAATCATATATTGTTGGTGACGATTTAAACATGCGCAGTATCAGCGGGTTTTTGGTGGAAGATAAGCAGGCTTACCTTGAAGAACTTAAAAGCGAAGGTGTGGCTCAGAACATCGTAGAGGTTATTGCCGTTAAGAACTCGAGCATTGGGTTGCAAGCAATAACATCAGATGCTGCTAAGGCGGCGATTGCGGGTAAAACGGGCGAAGCTACAGTGGCGGACCATCGGCACGTTAATGTTTTATCGGCGTATACGCCATTGGATATAAAAGGCCTTAATTGGGCTCTTGTTACAACAATGGATGAAGAAGAAGCATTTCATCCAGCGGTGGTGTTACGCAATGAGATTATTAAAATTGCGTTAATCGTCATCGTGGTGATGGGCGGTATCGCCACGCTATTGGGGTTTTACCTTTCGAAGGTGATTTCAGCCCCGATTGAGAGTTTTTCTATGGAAATAAAAGAAATTATTAAAGATAACCGCGTTGATTTAACCAAACGTATTCCCTCTGACGGTGACGATGAATTTTCGTTATTGGCTAACGATATTAATACCATGTTGGCTAAGAACCAACACGTTATTGTGGACATCCTCTCGTCCACCGTGGAACTGCAAAACACAACCAGTAACCTGATAAAAGCAGCGTCGCAAACAAAAAGCGATTTAGATAAACAACAGCAATACACAGTGGGCATTGCCGATTCAATGCAAACAATGTCAACAATGGTTAATGAAATTGTAACCAACGTGTCCAATACAGCAGAGCAGGCAAATGAACGTAATGAGCTGGCGTTAGAAGGCAATCTGGTCATCACAAAAACCATCGAAGCGATTAATTACTTGTCGAGCAACATTGGTAATACGGCAGATGTAGTTGATCAGCTAGAAGTGCAAAGTAATTCGATTGGCAGCGTGTTAGATGTGATTAAAGGGGTGGCAGAACAAACGAATTTATTAGCGCTTAATGCGGCCATTGAGGCGGCGAGGGCTGGTGAGCAAGGCAGAGGGTTTGCCGTGGTCGCGGATGAAGTTAGAACCTTAGCCAGTCGAACTCAAGGGGCGACAGCAGAAATTCAAAATATGATTCAAGAGTTACAGCTTAAAGCGAAAGAAAGCGCGAATGTAATGAAGGAAACAAACAATCAGGCTAACGAAGCATCAGAAATGGCCAGTCAAGGGCATACCGCTCTAGACTCTATGTCCTCGATGATGGACCACGTGAAAGGGATGACGACTGATATTGTAAATTCAACGAATGAGCAAGCCGCCGCTACGGTACGCATCAATGAAAGTATTGCAAAAATTAGTGGCTATGCAGAACAGACCCAGCATGCGAATAGTCAGTCGATTGCTCATTGTAAAGATCTAGAATTGGTATCACGAAAAATGGAATCTATCGTTAAAGTATTTGTGGTTTAAATTCTTTTTCCTACCACTATCAATGCCAAGTAATAAACGTAAGGATGTATAGCCCTCGTTGCTTAACGTCCGTGCTTTAGGTGTTTTATGGCGATTAGTTCAACCATCAATAAAGTATCCGTCAATATCGCGGATATGGATCGGCATTATTATCAGCAGCATGAATTAACCGTTGCCCAGCACCCGTCTGAAAATGATTTTCGCTTTATGATTCGTTTGATTGCCTTTATGGCGAATGCAGATGAGCGGCTGAGTTTTACCAAAGGTTTATCCACGGATGATGAGCCGGAGCTTTGGCAAAAGTCGTTAACGAGTGAAATTGAGCTTTGGGTTGATTTAGGCCAGCCAGATGAAAAACGACTTCGCAAAGCATGTGGACGCTCTAAACAGGTGGTTATTTACACCTATCATGAAGGCAAAGCATCTGTTTGGTGGAAGCAGCAACGTAAAAAATTGGCGCGGTTTAAGAATTTAACGGTGTTTCATATTGAAGCTACGGGTGCGGAGGCAATGGTTAAGCGGACCATGTCGCTGCAATGTAGCATTCAAGACGGTGAGATGTATTTGTCGGATGATGAGTTGAATGTTGATGTTAGGGTAGTGGTTTATTCATAAAGTTTTTTTATTTACTATAGATTTAACCTTAAAAGCTTTCGCCTTTGGGCGAGTTACTCTTTTGCCAATAGCAGCAAAAGAGTAACCAGAAAAATGCCACCCGAAAGTCTCACCTCACGGTTCCCTCAAAACCTTTCGTTTTACAACCATTGTGGGACTCGCCTGAAAAGCGTCAGCCTCAAACTCAAACAGCCACAATGGAAAGCCTTGTAAAAAGATAGATTCATCGGTGAGGCTTAAGGAGGAGGTAGGTACCCACCCTAGTGGGTACTTGATTGTTTGGAATAAATCCCTTCATCGCGTTAAAAGTTTGAATGGTTTCGGAATAGTGAACGCGTTGTTTGAGCATAGCGAGTTTAGCGTTCGCCAGAAAGTGTTTAAAATTTTGCGATTTGGGCGACCTTTTCTTTGGTTCGTTTCTTTTTGTCGTAAAAAGAAATGAACGCCCTTGCGGCAGCAATAACCTATGCTCAATAGTGAGCTGAGAAGTTGCGTAATTAAAAATAAAAACCTTCAATATTAACAATACGATAGCAATTTGCTAAAATACCCCCTATCGGCACTGGATTTACGTTCCAGCCAGCTAATGTAAGGAAAATAAAATGCCATCCCCAGAATACATTGTTTGTGCGCTTTACCATTTCGTCCGTCTGGATAACCACGGCGCTCTAAAACAACCCCTCCTCAAACTAATGAACCACCACGGTGTTAAAGGCACGTTACTGTTAGCTGCTGAGGGCATCAACGGCACGGTTGCGGGTAAGCGCAAGGCGGTCGACCATTTATTGCAGTGGTTACGAAACAAAGATGAATTTAAAAACCTAGTACATAAAGAATCGTATGTGGAGGCGCAGCCGTTTAACCGTACCAAGGTAAAGCTTAAAAAAGAAATAGTGACGATGGGTGTGGAGGATATTGATCCTAACAACATTGTGGGCACATATGTAAAACCAAAAGACTGGAATGCACTGATTGCCGACCCCGATGTACTGCTAGTAGACACACGTAACGATTACGAAGTGGCAATCGGCACCTTTAAGGGTGCGTTAAATCCAGAGACGGAGACCTTTCGTGAATTTCCCGCCTATGTAAAAGACAATTTAAACACGGCCAAGCATAAAAAAGTAGCGATGTTTTGCACGGGTGGCATTCGTTGCGAGAAGTCTACCGCTTATTTAAAGCAGCAAGGTTTTGATGAGGTGTATCACCTAGAAGGCGGCATTTTAAAATATTTAGAAGAAGTGCCCGTTAACGATACGCAATGGCAAGGTGAGTGTTTTGTGTTTGATAACCGCGTGTCGGTTGATCACAACTTAGATAAAGGACAATACGATCAATGTTACGGCTGCCGCATGCCGATTACCGAACAAGATAAGTTGCACGCGCATTATCAGCAGGGTATTTCTTGCCACCATTGTTTTGATAAAACGAACGATGAGCAAAAGGCGCGTTATATCGAACGTCAGCACCAAATTGAATTAGCTAAACAACGCGGTGAAGAGCACATTGGTGGTGACATGAAAGAGCTGATTGAACAACACCGCAAAGAGAAAGTGGACAAAAAGCGTGCTGAGCAAGAAAAGTCGGGCGGCTGAACGGTGATAATTTCGAAAGATAAAGACCCGATTGGCTTGGCGTTATTGGACTTTTTTGATACCCAAGAAGATACATCAATTATTGTAAAAATGGACATTGCGGACGAGGATTTTCTGCCGCCCAGCTATTTTTTTAGATCATACGCTGACTGCCCTGAACTTGAACAATTAGCGTTACAACAGGCGCGTGGAAAAATCTTGGACGTAGGGGCTGGCGCGGGTTCACACAGCCTTTACTTGCAAGAACAAGGGCTAGATGTGACGGCCATCGATGTGTCGCCAAATTCAGTTGAGGTGATGCAGCAGCGCGGTATTAAGAATACCGAGCTGGTTGATTTTTACGACTACCAAGGTGGCTCGTTCGACACGATGTTACTGTTAATGAACGGTATCGGCCTAGTACAAACCTTGGATGGCTTCGAACAATTTTTTGCCCAGGCGCGTACGCTATTATCCCCCAACGGCCAAATACTCTTAGACAGTTCTGATCTTATCTATATGTTTGAAGAGGAGGATGGCTCGTACCTTATTGATATGAGTGATAAGTATCATGGTGAGGTTGAGTTTAATTTGTCGTACAAAGACATTAAAGGCGAATCGTTTAATTGGCTTTACGTTGCCGAAGAGTTGTTACAAGATGCCGCAGATGCGAATGGTTTCAAATGCGAGATTATTAAACAAGGGCCGCACTACGATTATTTGGCAAAACTAACAATGCAAGAACAATAAAAGTGGAGTTCAAAATGGATAATACAGAGACAACCAAAGTCAGTATCATTGATGTGAAAATGCCGTTTATTTCAATGGTGATTTTCTTAGTAAAGCTATCAATCGCTGCTATTCCAGCGTTTATAATAATGTCGATAGTCGCTAGCATTCTGTTCGCGGTATTTGGAACAGCGGTGCATACGGGCATGATGCTTTAAAGGTTATTTTTAAAATTAGCCGTGCACCTTGTTTGGCGTTAATATAAGCACAAATGGCATTGCTATTAACAAAGGTATCTAATGCATAACGAACAAGCAACATGCGATCACCTGGCTGAACTTCTTAGGCAAATAACCACTCACCTAGAAGAGTTTCAACGATTTGAACACCCAGATGCGGTGGCTAATATTGTTAGTTGGAAGTCTGTACTTAGCGGACATGCTCCAGAAAAAGGTATTGGTGCGAGTCAAGTTATTGCCGAAATGGGTGAGCATGTTATTCCGAATGGCTCGCAAATCTCCAAACCAGGTTGTACGTCTTATATTACGACGGCAGCAACAGACATAGGCTCAATTGCCACCTTAGCCGGCATAGTGGCATCTCCTCAGCGTATTGGTGTAACTGCATTTAATCATTTAGAAGGGCTAGCTCTTAAGTGGTTGGCTGAGATGTTTGGTTTGCCAAAGGGTATGCAAGGCGTATTTAGCAGTGGGGGTTCAACAGCTAATTTAATCGGTTTAGGGGCGGCTAGGCAATGGGCGTTTAAGAAAATTGGTATTGATGCTGCTGCTGATGGTGTACAACGAGCTTGTAGAATTTACGCTACTGAGCAAAGTCATCATACCGTTCACCGTGCTGTTGCAGTATTGGGCATGGGCAGGCGAGCAATGGTACATATTGCTGTGGATGATGATATGCGAATGTCGCCAGAGGCATTAAGAAAACAACTCCAAGCAGATGAACAGTTAGATACGCTACCCGTGGCTATTGTGGCTAATGCTGGTAGTACCAATACGGGGTCTATTGACCCGTTGCAAGAGATTGGTGAGATTGCCCATGAATATAATATTTGGTTCCATGTTGATGGGGCCTATGGCCTGCCGGGCACATTGGACCCTAACGTTAATGATTTATACAGAGGTCTAACGTTAGCAAATTCAATCACTGTTGATGCTCATAAATGGTTGGGTGCACCGGTGGGGATTGGGGCAACCTTTGTGCGTGATTACAACGCACTGCATGATACCTTTACGCAAGGTGATGCGGACTACATTGAATCTACCGTGGTGGAAGAGGAGCGTGTTGAAAACTCAATGGATGCTATGGGGTTTCCTTATCATGATTTAGGCGTAGAACTATCTGCGCCAACACGTGGAGCCATTGTTTGGGCCCTTATTCGTGAAATTGGGGTTGATGGGATGCGAGCGCGGATTTGCCGGCATAATGAAATGGCCCGACGGGTTGCTGAACAAGCTAAGCAACACCCCAATTTAGAACTAGCATTAGAACCGACGTTGTCTATTTGTTGCTTCAGCTATGTGCACGAAAAAGCTAGTGACTTGAATGGTTTGAATAAAAAAATCCATCGCCAATTAATGAAAAACGGGGTGAATATCCCCAGTACAACGATGGTGGGTGATAAGTTTGTGATTCGCCCGTGTTTTTTAGGCGCCAGAACCGACTGGCATCACGCGGATGATTTAGTGAATGAAGTGATTGATATTGGTAATAAAATTATGTCCAAGGGCATTTAAAGCACATAGATAAAAACACAGAGTTAGGAGAATTGAGATGGGTAAACGTTACAATAATATTTTAGAAACGATTGGCAATACACCGGTCGTGCGGATTAATAAATTAGGCCCTAAAGGCGTCAATGTTTTCGCTAAAATTGAAGCATTTAACCCAATGGGTTCAGTTAAAGACAGACTAGCGTTAGGCGTTATAGAAGATGCAGAACGTAAGGGCGAGTTAAAACCGGGCCAAACCATAGTGGAAGCGACCAGTGGAAACACCGGTATCGGCTTGGCGATGGTTTGTGCACAACGAGGCTATCCTTTAGTGGTAACCATGGCTGAAAGCTTTAGTGTTGAACGCCGCAAGTTAATGCGATTTTTAGGTGCAAAAGTGGTACTTACGCCAGCATCTGAAAAAGGTACGGGCATGGTTAAAAAAGCTGAAGAACTGGCTACAGAACATGGTTGGTGGCAATCAAAACAGTTTGAAAACCCAGCCAACGCACAAATACACGTCACCACGACGGCAGAAGAAATTCTTGAGGATTTTTCAGATACAACGCTAGATTATTGGGTAACGGGTTACGGCACAGGTGGAACATTGAATGGTGTCTCGCAAGTGTTAAAAGTAAAAAGCCCCAAGACTAAAATAATTGCTTGCGAGCCGATTAATGCTCAGTTACTAGGCAGCGGTATTGAACAGGTAGAAAACGAGAGCCACCCCAACTTTACCCCGCACCCAATGCAAGGCTGGACGCCAGATTTTATTCCTAAATTAACCAAAGAAGTTGTTGATGGTTCGCGCATAGACCAGCTGTTACCGATTGATGGTAGGTTCGCTATCCAATGTTCGAAAGACCTCGCTCAGCAAGAAGGTATATTTGTAGGTATTTCTGCCGGAGCAACCTTAGCTGGGGCGTTAAAAATTGCTGAAACGGCAGCCGAAGGAACTAATATTTTATGCATGCTGCCAGATACAGGCGAGCGTTATTTAACCACGCCGTTATTTGATGATATATCGATCGACATGTCTGATGATGAAATGAATATGTCCCGCTCAACACCAGGTTATCAATTTTAATATGACAGAAAAAGCACTGGCAGAGGTAGAGCAAGAAATCGCAGGAAGTGACAAGCAAGTTGTTATGTTTGCTTTGGAATGGTGCGAATTTTGTTGGGCTGTGATTAAAGTATTAGAAGAATACAAAATACCCTATCGAACGATTAATTTGGACTCAGGCGAATACGTAGACAATAATCGTGGCCGAGAAATGCGTTTGGCGCTCAATGAAAAAACAACATGGATAACGCTGCCACAAATTTATATTAATAGTGAATTTGTTGGTGGTTGTATCGATATTTTTGATGAGTGCAAAGATGGGCGGTTACAAGAGCGCCTTAAAGGTGCGAATATTAGGTTTAACCAAACGGTAAAAACGGATCCGCTGTCTTTTCTTCCAGCTTGGTTGCATCCGCGATAACTGGGTATTTTGATATGACGGATGAGCTAATACAAACTTTTCTAGGCTGGTGTTTTGTAGTTAACTATGCAGTGTTATTTCTGTGGTTTTTATATTTCACGCTAGGGCATGATTGGCTATATAACTTCCACAGCCGGTGGTTCAAACTATCTGTAGAACGTTTCGACTCAGCAAACTATCTTTGCATGGGGTTCTATAAGCTCAGCATCATACTGTTTAATCTCGCGCCTTATCTCGTTTTGAAATACCTCGTTTAACGCAAATGGCGCAGTACATCATCTCACTTGATCAGGGTACCAGCAGTAGCCGCGCGGTTTTATTTAATGCCGAAGCGAAAATTATTGATATTGCTCAGCGAGAATTCACGCAACACTTCCCCAAACCCGGCTGGGTGGAGCATGACCCGATGGAGATTTGGGAATGCCAGTTAGGGGTGTTAACTGAGTTGTTATCGAATAACGGTTTAACAGGCCAAGATATCGCCGCCATTGGCATCACCAATCAACGAGAAACGACCGTATTGTGGAATAAGCATTCCGGCAAGCCGGTATATAACGCGATTGTTTGGCAAGATAAGCGTACTGCTGATACCTGCGTATCGATGATTGCTGACGGTTTGGATGCCGCCGTTCGGGAAAAAACAGGTTTGCTGATTGACGCTTATTTTTCAGGCACAAAAATCCAGTGGATTTTAGATAATGTTGATGGCGCGCGTGAATTAGCGGAGTCAGGTGATTTATTGTTTGGCACGATTGATACATGGTTAATTTGGAATTTAACCAATGGCGAAGTGCATGCAACTGATTGTTCAAACGCATCGCGCACCATGCTATTCAATATCAACACAGCGGCTTGGGATAATGAATTGCTTGCAATGCTAAATATTCCTAATAGTATTTTGCCTACAGTTAAAGACTCCAACGCGCATTTTGGAAACTACCTTCTTGATGGAGTCAATATACCTATTCATGGTGTATTGGGCGATCAGCAGGCGGCACTGTTCGGGCAGCTGTCTTGGAATAAAGGTGAAGCTAAAAACACCTACGGCACTGGCTGTTTTATGTTGCTCAACACGGGAGAAGAACGAGTTGTTAGTGATTCAGGTTTGTTAACAACGATTGCATGGCGGACCAATAATAAGGTTGTTTATGCGTTGGAAGGTAGTGTTTTTATTGCCGGCTCTGCGGTGCAATGGTTACGTGATGGATTGCAGATTATTGATAGTGCTGAAGAAACAGAAACGTTAGCTAATGAAGCAAATGGCGACGACCATGTGGTGGTTGTACCTGCCTTTGTGGGTTTAGGCTCACCGTATTGGGATATGGATGCCCGAGGTGCAGTGTTTGGCCTGAGCCTTGGTTCAGGCAAAGCAGGACTTGCACGCGCCACCTTGCAGGCTATCGCCTTGCAAACCTACGATGTGTTAATGGCAATGGAAAAAGACAGCGACATAAAGCTTCAGGCATTAAAGGTAGATGGCGGGGCGATTGCTAATAATTATTTGGCACAATTTCAGGCGGATATTTTAGATATCATTATTGAGCGTCCTCACAATTTAGAATCAACGGCCACAGGTGCTGCGTATATGGCAGGCCTAGGCGCATGTTTTTGGACAGCAGAATTTATTCAACAACAAGTCGAAATTGAATGTAGTTTCATAGCGGATATGTCAGTAGAACAACGAGAAGCGCACGTTAATCGTTGGCAAAAAGCCATTGCCAGAACACGAGGATGGCTAGAATAACTCAATTACCTTAGAGCATTAAGTTCTATTTTGCCGAGTATTTGCTCGATAACTAAGGCCGACTGTCGAAAAAGCTGCTGTTCAATTGATGTGTCTACTGAGACTTTGCAAAACGGGCTGTTTGTCCATGTAGAGTCTAGATGGTCGGTAAATAGTTTGGCCAATTCTGGCGTAATCTCTGGGTGAAACTGAATCGCTACGACACGGTTATCATAAATAAACCCTTGGTTTTTACAGGCCTTGCTTGAGGCTAGCCTTGTAGCACCGGTTGGAATGTCAAAGGTTTCTCCATGCGAATGGAAAAAGGTCATTTCTTTGTCAAATACATCAGCTAAAAATGTTTCTTTAACTGCGTCTGATGGCGTTATTGAGTGCCAGCCAAATTCGGCATCTGGGTTTTTAGTTACTTTTGCGCCTAAGGCGCATGCAATAAGTTGTGAACCAAGGCAAATACCAAACACTGCTTTTCCCGCATCAATAACGCTTTTAATGAACGTTTTTTCGGCGATTAACCAAGGATGTTTATCTTCATTATTTGCACTCATTATGCCGCCCATGATAATCAGCAAATCAATAGTTGAGGAATCTGGTAACTTGTGATCTTCACATAAATAAGTATGGCTAACGGTGTGAGAACAGTTGTCTAGGTACTGCACAATGCCGTGTTTAATGGGCAAATGAACATGGTGTAAAACGTGTATATGCATACGGATGACAGACCAAATATTTGGTTGATATTTAACGTTAATCCTAGCATGATAAAGAGAATAAATTTTAATAAAGCTACGAGCAAATATGGCGAGTGATTTTGACGATTTAGTACAAGAGGGGCGGGTTCATCGTACGGTATACACGGATGAGGCTATCTTCTCTCGCGAGCAACAAAAAGTATTTGGTGAAACTTGGGTATACCTTGCACACGCAAGTGAAATTACCGAGCCTAATAGCTTCGTTGCTAGAAAAATGGGTTTACGCTCGGTGATTGTTACGCGCGATAAAGAACATAAGGTACATGTGTTGCTTAATCGTTGTACACACAGAGGCGCAACAGTTTGCCGAGAAAAAAAAGGCGATAAAACACCTTTTTTCACCTGTCCTTATCACGGTTGGACGTTTAAAAACACAGGTGAATGTGCCGCTATTCCTCACCAAGATGCCTATGGCGAAGGTTTCAAGAAAAGTAGTTTTAACCTAAAACAAATCCCTTATGTATCTGAATACAGAGGGTTTATATTAGCCACATTAAACCCTGAAAAAGGCAAAAAAGGTATTAAAGACCATTTGCGTTCTGCGGCAGGTCGCATTGATGAATGGATAGACCATAACGGTGGTGACCACAAAGCGATTCGAATCAGTGGTGCTCAACAATACACCGTACACGCAAATTGGAAATGCCTGTACGACAATGCGGGCGATGGTTATCACCCAGAATTTTCACATCAGTCATTATTGCAAATGACACAACAGCGATATGGTGCGGGCATGGACTTGGACTATTTTGCCGGCGGCATTGACTCAACGCCAATGTATTCACAAGATTTAGGCAATGGCCATACGTTTTTAGACCAGCGACCTTGTATGTATGAAGCTTCAGCGTTCGATAGGCAAAGGCCACAGCCGGGTCGTGAAGCGATTGTTGAGCAACTTACTAAAGAGGTGGGTGAAGACAAAGCTCGAGAATATTTTGAAATGGCGACGGGGGCGGGGATGAATCTAAATATTTTCCCCAACCTGTTATTCATTGGTAACCAGCTGCAAGTGATAACGCCCTTATCCGTTGGCTTGTCTGATATGACGTGGTATTCAACCAGCATAGACAATGTGCCAGCTGCCGTAAATACCCTTCGATTACGCACGCAAGAGGACTTTACGGCTTTTGGTGAGCCAGACGATACGGCAAACTTTGAAGCCTGTTTTAAAGGCATGCACGAACGTGAAATTGACTGGATAGATATCAGTCGGCATTTGCACACAGGTGTTGATAAAACAGATGACAATGGTATTGTCACATCAGTTATTTCATCCGATATTCATATGCGTGCTTACTACGCCGAGTGGAAAAAACTGATGCAATCTAACGATGAATCTTCATTAGGGTAAGTGAGTATGGCAAGCAAAAATAACTCAATCGCGGACTCTTATTATTTAAACGATGCCTTTTACGACCGGCTTATGGCACTGAATGAGAGCTGGAAAATGGAGGCTCCTGCGATATCACCAATAACCCTTGAAGATAAGCAAGCATGTGAATCGTTAATATTTACCGAGGCACGTTTGGCTGATGACTTACGACTAGAACAATGGCTGGATTGTTATAGCGACCAGTGTGTTTATTGGATTCCCAGCAGTTACCCAGTTGTAGATCCGCGGCAAGAAATTACGTTAGAATTTCATGACAAACGCCGTTTACAAGACCGTGTGGCGCGTATTAGAACAGGTGTTGCCTATTCAATGGTGCCGGTGATTCGTACGCGGCATGTGCTGGGTAATATTGAATATCGGCAAGGTGTAGATAAGGAAGTGCGTGCGCGAGCCAGCTTTATTATTGATGCCTTGTTTGACGGTAAACACCGAATTTTATCTGGCTGGATAGGCTATTCATTAGTGTCTGAACAGAATGAATGGAAGATAGCGGTTAAACAAATCAACTTAATAGATGCAGATTGTCTGCAAGAGAATAATACTTTTTTCTTGTAGCCTTAATTATTAAAGCGGAGAGGGTACATGAGCAATAAAAATGAAAATGTCGTGTCATCAATTGGATTAGATAACTTTATTGCAAAACACGGGCTATGGAATAAAGAACAAAAGGCCGCAGCGAAGGAGCTGGTTAAACGTTTAAAAGTAGATGAGATTAAGTATGTTCGTGTGACCTACTGTGATCAGCACGGCCTAACGCGTGGAAAAATGTTACCGGTTAAGCAGTTTGTTTCGGTGCTTAAAAATGGCTTAGCAAGTACCCATGCCATTTTCGCGATGGACTCGGCGAATAATATCTTCTTGCCCGTTTTTAGTGAAGACGGTGGTTTTGGTAACGCCGAAATGGGTGGTGCAGGCGATATGGTGATGGTGCCAGACCCAACGACTTTCAGGTTGTTGCCATGGGGTGATCATACCGGTTGGGTGTTGTCTGACTTATACCTAAAGTCGGGCGCGGTAATGCCCTTTTCGCCTAGAGCGATTTTGGCTGAGCAACTTAAGCCCGTACATAAAAAAGGCTATGAGTTATTGATTGGTCTGGAAGTAGAGTTCCATGTGTTCAAAATTGATGATCCACATTTGACGATGGAGGCATCGACTCAACCAGCAGAACCACCTAGCGTATCGCCGTTAGCGCATGCGTATCAATATCAGGGTGAGCAAAATTTAGATGAAGTGGCGCCATTAATGGAGTTGTTTCATCAACACCTAACAGCGTTAGAGCTGCCCATTCGATCGCTAGAAGACGAGTGGGGCCCAGGCCAATGTGAAATAACCATGGAGCCATTGCCTGCAATGCAAGCCGCTGATGCCATGGTGCTAATGCGTTCGACACTAAAGCAGTTGGCGCGCCGTAATGGCTATTTAGTAACATTTATGTGTAAGCCTGCGCTACCTAACGTGTACTCTTCAGGCTGGCATTTGCATCAGTCGTTGGTGGATATAAAAACGGGTAAAAATATATTCGCAACCAGTAACAAGAATGAAAGTGTGTCAGCGATTGGTTTGCAATATATTGCCGGTTTAATAGAACATGCACGAGCCTGCACAGCATTTTCTAACCCGACGATTAATGGTTACAAACGGATGAACTCTAATGCCTTAGCACCAAATCGTGCGGTTTGGTCGGTTGATAATAAAGCAGCGTGTTTACGGCTAGCAAATGCGGGTGACCCATCGGTGCATATTGAGAATCGCTCTGGAGAACCAGCGGCTAACCCGTATTTGTTTTTTGCTTCTCAACTAGCGGCAGGAATGGATGGGATTAACAAAAAACGTGACCCAGGGCCTCCGTTAAATGACCCGTATGCCCAAACGGATAAAACACCATTGCCAGCCAGTCTGATGGAAGCAATAACGGCATTAGACGAATCCAAGTTATTAAGGGATGCCATTGGCGATACCTATATTGGCTATTACCTCAGCCTTAAACGGCATGAGATTCATCGGTTCCTATCTACTGTGACAGACTGGGAGCATAAAGAGTATTTTGAGCGTTTTTAGTCTTAGCCACTTTTAGGCAAAAAAAAGCCTACTGGAAAGTAGGCTGAAGTAGGTTATTAAACCTGAGGAGGTCGGGTTGTCTTGAGAACTACCTAACAGGTGTAAATATAGGCCAATTCTAATATTTGTCTATGACGATAGTTTAAAAAAGTGCGTTTACGCACTTTATGTTTTAACACTATTGCCTAAGTCACTTTGACGAGTACGTGCCTTCATCCAAATAAGGCTTATCAATACAATGATTAATGCAGGGATAATGCCAAGGTTTACCCATTTCCAACCAAATGTAAATTGTAAATACCCCGCAGAAAGCGAAGCTAATGCAGCGGTGGAAAAAACGATAAAATCATTCAAGCCTTGAACTTTAGCTCGCTCTTCAGGACGGTACGTTTCAGTAAGCAAAGTGGTACCGCCAACAAACAAAAAATTCCAGCAAACACCTAATAAAACGAGCGCTAGCCAATAGTGGTTTAAGCCATGCCCCATCAAGTTAATGGCGACACAAGCAAATCCAATAATCACGCCAGTAGTAAGTATCGTAAACAGGCCAAAATGGCGAATTAAATACCCAGTAAAAAAAGAAGGTATAAACATACCAAGTAAATGCCATTGGATAACAAAGGCAGTGTTAGCAAACGTGTGGTTATGATGCATCATGGCCAAGGGCGTGGCAGTCATCACCAGCGACATCACGCCGTAACTTAACATGGCGCAAATAACCGCAACAATAAACTTAGGTTGTCTGATAATTATTGATAATGGGCGTGCTGGTTGAAAGGAAGGTTCTGCTGTAGTCTCTAAGTGCTTAGTGTCTATTGAAAGCCCACTTAATATAAGCAGCATGATGATATACACCCCAATAATGGCTGCATAACTGCCCGCAAATTGCGCATCAATAACCCAATCTTTGGCGAAGCTAGCCAGATTAGGCCCAACGAATGCAGCTACAACACCACCTAGCATCACATAAGAAATAGCTCGGCTTTTATATTCTTCGGTTACGTTGTCTGCGGCCGCAAAGCGGAAATAGTTCCCAACGCTGTTAAATACACCGATTAGGCCAACGCCCACAACAAATAACCAAAACTCATGAATAACAATCGCATAGCTAGCAACAGCCCCAGCGCTAACGCCTATTAATGTGGCGAGCATAAAACCTTTTTTACGACCTATTTTTTCAAGCAATAATGATGACGGTATGCTGCATAGCATGGTGGCAATAAACATCACAGCCAGAGGTAGCGTCGCTAGCGACTTATCATCGGCTAATGAATAACCGACCAATGCCGCGCAAGTAACATTCAACGAAACCGCGCTGACCATTAGCCCTTGGGCTATTGCAAAATGAGGGGTGTTTCTTAATAAAGGTGTCATAAGCGATGAATTATAGTGCAGTCGACTACTTTTGAAGTTTTTGTGGTGTTAATTTAGCTGCCAAATACAATGGGTGAGCGGGTTCGCCAGACTGGTTTATTTTCAAATAATGTAAATTCGATAATAGCTTTTTCGCGTCCGTTGAACGGCCTAAAAAAGCACCATCATTACCCCATGCTGCCACGACAATTGCCGCGTCGTTAGCCAGCTTCTTAAGCCACTTATTGTTATCTTTGCCAATGGGGTCGATAGCTAGTTTCATATCAGACGGTTGTGTCGCACGAAAAGCGAACAAGTTGGCCATGCACACGCCACCATAATGCCAAGATTTGGCGAAATTTATGCAGCGGGTTAATGTCGCATCATCCGTCGTTTCATCCGCTGTAGATGGATTAAGCCCCACGAATAATACAAAAGGTTTTGAATCGTCCCACGTGCGCCATAAGGCGTAACGATATTGTCTACAGCTTGAAAGTTTTGCGGTGTTTTTCATTTAATCATTAGATAGCAAGGTCATAATAGGTTGTCGATTATTTTCTAGATGTACCTAATAATAACCCCTCATTAATGGGAATATATGTTGATGCAGAATTAATGAGTGATGTAGATGTAAACTTAGGTACGCCGTAAACTTCTACTGTCGTGTTTAGGTCATTACGTATTTTATCAACCAGTAAATCAAAATCCCCGTCACCTGATGCCAGTACAACCACATCTGCATCGTTGGCGTACTCCATCGCGTCAAGTGCTATGCCCACATCCCACTCGCCTTTTGCAGTTCCATCAACCCGTTGGATAAACGGTTTTAGCTTTACCTCAAAACCGATGGCTCGGAGTATATTTTGAAATTGCCGTTGTTTCTCATCACCACGGTCTATCGCATAAGCAATCGCTTTCGTTACGGTTCTATTTAATGTGGCTTTGGCCCAAAATTTATTGTAATCAAAATGACAATGGTAAGACTGCTTGGTCGTGTAATAAATATTTTGTACATCAACCAGTACAACTACTTTTTCCATGGTTTAGGCGGTTTGAGTTTTTAAGTGTGCCAATAATATACATGGCAATCAGCAATTATAAGTTATTCCTATCAATTGAACGCCCATACGGGGTACAGGTCAATACTTAAATTGTTACGTGTTGATCAGGGCGGTTGAATTGAATTTGATACATAGCTACGCTTCTTTATGTTGGTAAAACTAACGTAAGGTTTTAAAAGTTACTAGAAGATGAAAACATTATGAGTAAAGGACAAGACAGCAAAAAACCAGCTAAGGAAAAACCGCTTTTATCACCAAAAGGAAAAAAGGCAGCTAAGAAAGCAGCAAGTAAAGGTTTAGACAGTTAAACGGGGTATCTTTTAGGCAAAACAATCGGCGTAACGTAGTCCAGTGCGCGATGCTTTTGCTCGCTAGTTTGGTGTCCGTTTAAATTAAATGGAGCCCAACCTTAGCTCTTCATCTTGAATACAGTAAAATGGCATTTTTAAAATGGCGTACGATCGTATTAAACACATGATGAAGAGCAGAGTTGAATTGTTGGCCCCGGGTGGTAATGCGGAGGCTATTAAAGCTGCCATCGTAGCGGGTGCGAATGCCGTGTATTGCGGCTTAGATATGTTTAATGCCCGTAACCGCGCCACAAACTTGTCCTTTGATGATTTGTGCGGCGTTGTACGGTTGGCGCATCAGCATGAATGCCAAGTATTTTTAACGCTCAACGTGGTTATTCTTGAACAAGAAATGCCGGCGTTAATAAAGCTGCTAAACAGACTGGTTAATATCAATTTGGATGGCATTATCGTTCAAGACTTAGGCGTGTTTAATCTCGTTAAAAAATATTTCCCCACGCTCGATATTCATGCCTCCACTCAGCTAACAACGCATAACGAGGGGCAAATACAATTCCTTGGGCGCATTGGCGCAAGCCGCGTTAATTTATCGCGCGAGTTAAATTTGCAAGAAGTGAAAACACTCACAAGCTTCGCGCATGATCATGATGTGTTGACAGAAGTGTTTGTGCACGGGGCGTTGTGCATCGCGTTTTCTGGCCAATGTTATTCCAGTTCCGTAAGTGTGGGTAATTCGGGTAACCGTGGGCGCTGCAGCCAAGCATGCCGTGATGAATACGAAACCACTGCAACGGGCAATAAATTCCCGCTAAATTTAAAAGATAACTCGGCCTATTTTGATTTGCCTGAACTAGTGGATGCCGGTGTAGATTCGCTAAAGATAGAAGGGCGCATTAAAGGCGCGCATTACGTTTATACCGTCGTAGACAGTTGGCGCAAACAGATGGATAAATTTGAAGAAACGGGGCAGTTGTTGTCGGACGATTCAAATTTACATAAAGTCTTTAACCGTGATTTTACCAATTCATTTTTAAAGGGAAATCTAACAAAAGGCATGTTTATAGATAACCCTCGTGACCACAGTGTTGAACATGCGGTAACGAAAAGCCAAGCCGTCTCCATCCCGCAAATTCACAAGGCAAAGCAGAGTCTTTATGACGAAAGAAATAAACTGGGTGATGAATTAGCCGACAAAATTAAAGATTTAAGCATAGCCAAGCAAGCACTAGCACTGAATTTTTCCGGGCAGATTAATGAGCCGTTAGTCTTAACCCTACAAGTAACAGGCAGCAACGGGTTAGATGCAACCCATGTGGTGGAATCCAACGAGCCATTAAAAAAGGCAATGCAATCAACGCTAGACCCAGCGGCCATACAAAAACGTTTTAAAGGCTTTAATAATGCACGCTACGCCATGGAACCGGTTAATTTTGAAAACTTGGCCGATAACCTAAGCCTTCCCTTTAAAGAACTAGCAGAACTAAAAAACAAAGCAGCCTTCATACTCAATGACTCTATCGAGGTAGTGGCCAACATCGACGTTCCAGCGCTGGTTAATCATCCCAAAAAGCATGCTGAGGGTGTGAGTAATGAGCCATCCATGTCCATTCTAATAGCGGATGAAAAAGACCTGTATTTGTGTGATACGACGGATGCAGATATCTACTTTAAATTGCCTGAAAGTTTCAAAAAAGGCTGTACCAAGTACATCGACCTGCTGCTACAAAACCCGCGTTTAATCCCTTGGTTTCCAGCCGTGCTTATCGGTAAAGACTATTTAGAAGCGGTGAAAATCCTTGAGCAAGTAGCCCCCAAACGCATTGTCAGTAATAATACCGGCATCGCCCATAAATCAGTTGAAATGGGAATAGATTGGATAGCAGGGCCATTTTTAAACACCACTAATTCTTACGCATTATTAACACTACAAGAAGAGCTGAATTGTTCCGGTGCTTTTATTTCAAACGAAATTAACCGAATGCAGATTAAAAAAATCGCACGTCCAAAAAACTTCAAGTTGCTCTACAGTATTTATCACCCCATATTGATGATGACAAGTCGGCAATGCTTCTTCCAACAAACTGTTGGATGTAAAAAACCGAGTATTGAAGATGGCTGTATGCTCAAGTGTGAAAAGGCCACCACCATTACCAATGTCAAAGGTGTTTCATTTGCCATTGATAAACAAAAAGGCGGCTACCCCAGTATTTATAACGATGAGCAGTTTTTGAATTTAGATGTCATCAACGATTTATCTGAAAAATTTGATGAGTTCTTTATAGACCTAACCAACATCGGCGCAGGGTCAAAGGCAGAGCAAAATAAAACACAGCTCATAGAATACTTTGAACAAATAATAGGCGGGCAAAGCAGCGCAAAGGAACAGCTTAACCAAATGGTGCCGCTGTCGACCATGGCGCAATATAGGCAGGGATTGTAGTCGTTATAGTCGGTGTTTTTAATACAGTATCTGCCCCATTGATATTACGGCATAGCACTATTAAGTGCTGCTATAGTCAAAATTTTGGACCACTAAATGGCAATTTCTGAGCACCCATCAAAGCTGAGTTTACCGCAGGCTAACCCCGGCGTTGCCACCGTGTTGGAATACCTAAGTATTAAATTCCCCTATATTGATACTCTGGTTTGGCAACAGCGAATGGCCGATGGCAAAGTACACTGGCACGACGGCTCATTGATAACGGCACAATCGCCATTTCAACCGCAGCAACGGGTCTATTATTATAGGGAAGTTGAAAACGAGCCCAGCATCCCCTTTAAGGAAACAATTCTATTCCAAGATGAACATATTTTAGTGGCCTATAAACCCCACTTTTTAGCCGTCACACCCGGTGGTATCTACGTCAATGAATGTTTGCAAAATCGCTTACAACGCCGCACAGGTATTAAGGGCTTACAAGCATTACACCGTTTGGATAGAGTAACCGCAGGCTTGGTCATGTTTTCTGTTAACCCTAACATCCGCCATCGTTACCATCGTTTATTTGAAACACGGCAAATACATAAAACATACCAAGCCATAGCCAATATTAGCGATGGTGAAAATTTGCTGGGTCAGGAGTGGGTTATTAAGAATCGTATCGTGCAGGGCGAACCACACTTTCGCATGCGTGTGGCCGAGGGCGAAGCCAATAGCCATTCTGTAATTCGATGCGTACAACAAACTACTCACAAGGCGCTATTTGAATTAAACCCCGTAACGGGCAAAACCCATCAATTACGCGTTCATATGCAGGCATTAGGTTGGCCTATATTGAATGACAAATACTACCCACAATTACAACCGAAATCAGCGGATAACTATTCAGCACCTTTACAGTTGCTAGCAAAGGAACTTCAGTTTATTGATCCAGTTACTCAGCAGCCAAAGTGCTTTAGCTGTGACAATAATTTGTCGCTGGAGTGAGGTACAAAAGCGGTCTTCTAAAAAAGAAGAGCGAGTTACTTACTATAAAAAGCCTCAACCGTTCCCTTTAGCTTAATCAGAAGCGGTTGTCCTCTACGGTCCAACGATTTAGGAGAAGCGACTTTTACCCAGCCTTCACTGATGCAATATTCCTCAACATCGGTGCGCTCTTTGCCGTTCAGCTTAATGCCAATATTATGCTTAAATATTTCTGCCACATGATGTGGGCTACGGGGGTTGCCCGACAGGCGATCAGGTAAAGCGGGTGGTGATTTAGTATCGTTCATATGTATGATGTAAATTAAATAACAAGAGGGCCATTGTAGGTAATATAGCCCTAGCGCTCAAGAACTGCAGTAGCGTTAAAAGGTCTTGTTTTGTGAAGTTGAAGAAAACCGTGTTTAAATTTTTTAGAATAGACGTTCTTTTTTGCCCATGACATTACCAATACTCTACTCTCTACAAAATTGCCCCTACGCGATGCGTGCAAGGCTCGCTATTTTATTAGCAGAACAGACAGTTATGCTCCGCGCTATTACGATGACGAATAAACCAGCCCACATGTTAACCATGTCACCAAAAGGTACCGTGCCTGTTTTAATACTGGAAAACGGTGTTGATGTTGTAGATGAAAGCCTAAACATCATGCTCTGGGCTCTAAAACTCAATGATCCTGATAATTTACTCTATTCTCAACATGCAGATTGTTTAAAAGAAATGCTGGCAATAATTGAAGAAAATGACAAAGAATTTAAACCAACACTAGAGCAATACAAACGCGCCAAGCGATACCATAACGATGATGAAGAGCATTGCCGACAGCTATGTGAACCTTTTGTTCAGCAACTAGAATCTCGTTTAACACAACATGAATTCTTAATGGGTTCTATGCCAAGCGTGCTGGACTATGCCTTGTTACCCTTTGTTCGACAGTTTTCCAGAGTTAATCGCCAAGTGTATTTACAGGGGCCTTATGTGCATTTACAAAAATGGTTAAATCACCATTTGCAAAGCCGATTATTCTCAAAAGCCATGTTCAAATATCCATTGTGGTTAGAGGAAAACCAAGACTGTATATTTGGTGAATAAGCGTTTAAGGTTTCCTGAATTGACTTTTAATTAATCGTGGTCTGTCCCTGTTTTTAAGAAACCATATTTACACTTTTCTATATGACTTTATAGGTGAGAACGCGTTAGTTCAGTGTCGGCGTTACGCCAGAAAGATTTAAACTGGCGCTCAACCAGTTTAGCTTCTTCTAATCGATGTTCCTGTGCCTCTAACGCCTGATAAAGCCCAAAGGTTGCCCAGCCATTTTTCTGATTCCATTCGAGATCTTTCCGATAAATGGCCTCTGCTTCCTCCGCACGATTTGCTGCCAATAGGGCAGCGCCCAGGTACAAGCGCATCGACTGGGGCCAATCGGGGGGTTCAATATAGCGGTTGTTATCTTCTACCTTCACTGCAGCGTCAAAGGTTTTTATAGCGCCATCGAGATCACCCTGCGCTTCGCGAAGTTCGCCTAGCAAACCAGTGGCCGCTAAATTTAACAAATGAGAGGCTGATGTTGGATCAACGCCGGTATCATCCACACCCTCCGCTGTAATTTGTTGCCGAAGATTGTTCAACTCAATTTCCGCTTGCTCCAGCGCACCCGTGGCCACTAGAGCACTGCCTTTAACATAACTCCACATGCCTTTTAGATAAGGCGTTTCATTGTGAGGCTCTTTGGTGTTTAAAATAAGATCCCACTTACCAAAGATTTTTTCCACCATCCAGCTTTGCACAATACGCTTTTGACCACGGTTAATCATGGCTGGGTCTTCTCCCGCGCTGCTAGCACCTTGCCGCGCGGCTTTAGATGCCGCTGCGTAGTTACCTTGTAAAGTATTCGCGAAACGGACGAAGTCTAAAGCATGGGGTCTATGAATTTTATGAGAAAGCGGGTAAGTACCAATGAGGGGGAAGTTGGTATCACCCCAGATTTTTGCAAACTGTTTGTCAACGACTTGCGAACGTACATTGGTTCGCGCCGCCTTTTCATAATCACCGACACGTAGGTAAATATGCCCAGGCATGTGCACCATGTGCCCAGCAATCGGTGCCAGAGCTTCGAGTTTTTGTGCGGAAGGTAATGCAAGTTCTGGCTGAGCAGAACCCTCTATCAAATGAATATATAAATGATTGGCGCCAGGGTGGTCATGCTCTGAAGCCATCGCAGTTTCAAAAGCAGCTTGGGCTTCTTTGGTTCCTTCCTTAGCAGAACCGTCCGCATTCCAGTAATCCCAACGAGTGGTGTTCATATAGGCTTCACCAAACAGGGTGGCGATATCGGCATCATCCGGATATTTTTTATGGAGCTTGCGCATGGCATCTAGAAAAGCGAAATCACGTTTCACACTGTCGCGATTTGCAGCTTTGTCGTAAAGAACGAACATGGCATTAATCAAATCTTGTTCCAGCTGCGTTCCATTAGCAGCCAACTCCCGAGCTTTGAGGATGGCAGCCAGGCCAGCTCCCTTTGGGTCATCGGGCATTTGTCTGTAGCGACTATTTGGGTTTGGCCCAGCAGCGTGAGCAAGGCCAAAGTACGGCATGGGGCTTGTAGGGTCAAGGCGGGCTGCTTCCTGATAAGAAGCGATAGACTCTGGGAAATAAAAACTCCAAGCTAAACGCAAGCCTTGATCAAAAAATGCTTGAGCCTGTTCTGAATCGGTAGAAATAACACGGCTATAAGTACCAGTACCGGGGACTAACACAGCTAGTTCGGCATCGTCAGCCGCAGTAACACTCATAACTGGCAAAACCGTTACCATAATGAGTGATAAGAGGACGTTACGCATAGGAATCTCCAATAATAAAAATTATGTCGCTAAAGCCAAGGAAGGTATTACCGCTATTGATGTCATGATACTCGCGTCGAGTGCGACATTATTCGGGACAATACAATTTAATCCACATTGTTAATGATGGTAGCATCGAACTATGGGGATGCTACTCTTTTTTATTGCTGTAATTCATCACCGTCCCCTTTAACCGTGACACAAGCGCCGTTAGTTACCCGCCTTCTCTGCCAATTCACTCAGTCTAGCGACTGCATCTGGTAAACCACGGAAGCGGAAAAATGCACCATCAGCATCGGCACGCTCTTCAAGCACCTCACAAGAGGCAAAAATATCACCTCGCAAACTTTGCGCCGACCAAGGCAAAAAAATCTCAGCCTCAACCAAGTCCTTTTGAAAAGTGTGAACAATCGTCTGATGCAAGTTTGTTATATCAGCCTTGCAGCGTGCGCTAAGAACAATGCAATCTGGGTACTTCTCTTCCAGCTCTGCGGTACGTTCTGCTTGCGCCACAAGGTCGTCCAAGTAGTCAATTTTATTGAACACCCGAATACGCGGCACACTGTCGGCGCCGATCTCGGCAAGCACCTTATCGGTCACTTCAATCTGCATTTCAAACCCGGGGTCACCCGCATCAATAACATGCAGCAATAGCGAGGCGTTAAGGGCTTCGTCCAACGTTGATTTAAAAGAAGCAACCAGTCCATGGGGTAAATTTTTGATAAAACCCACCGTATCACTCACCAAAATCTGCGGCACGCTTTCTGGGTGTAGGGTGCGAACCTTAGTATCCAAGGTGGCAAATAATTTATTGGCCACTAGCGCATCACGGCCCGTCAAAACACGCATCAATGTAGATTTACCCGCGTTGGTATAACCAACCAAAGCAACTTGGGCTAGTTCAGATTGACCCTCACGTTGCGACCGCTGGGTAGCACGAGCCGCTTCCATCGCATCAATTTCTTTTTGCAGTTCAGCAATACGATCACGAACCTTTTGACTATCCGTTTGAGCGCGCGATTGTCCCGTACCTCGTCCACCCGTCCCGCTACGTTGACGTCCTGATGGTCCGGCGCGCTTAGCCGCCTCACGCAGGCGCGGTGCCATGTACGTTAGACGCGCAATTTCAACTTGTACCCGCGAGGCGTGTGAACTGGCATTACGATGGAAAATTTCTAAAATAACCACCGTGCGATCCATCACCTCGCAACCCACTTCATTTTCAAGGTTAAGCGCCTGCGACGGCGAAATTTCATGGTCAACCAGAATAACGTCTACCTTGTCCTTAGCCGCCGAATCGCCCGCGGGTGAAGCCTCAAGACTGTCTTGTTGGCTATTCAAAAAGCCTTTAACTTCCTCACGCTTACCTTCGCCTATATACGCCGTCGAATCAAAAGATGCGCGTTTCTGGGTGAACTCGCCAACCACCTCCAGCCCTAACGTCTTTGCAAGGTCGCCAAGTTCAGCTAACGATGACTTAAATTCAACATCACTGACATTATCAAGTTGCACAGCAACAATCAGTGCACGTTTAAAAGATGTTTTTTCAGGGTTTAACATAGAAGATTCTCATAGCGTTTCTTTAAGGGCGGTGCAGATGTTTTTAACATCGCCCCTCACGTACTGAAGTGTAACCAAAATTAGGGGGAGGGCAGAGCCTGATTTAAAAGAAAATCAATCGAGTCTGACCTCAATTGAATTGAAGTTGATCAGCCTCTTTTTATACGCACTACTTTCATAATATCTAAATCAATGCCAGCAACACTTTCTTGTGTTGGGTAATAAGTCATATTCACTCTGGCACCTTTTAAGCTTTGGTACTCACTTTTGCGTTTGAATTTAAAAGGTACGCTGCAGCCTTCTACCATTAGGGTATGCAAAACCCAGTCACCCTGATTTCGTTGAACATGTGACAACACCTTCATTAATTCTGAATGGGTGAGGCTTGCGTGTTTTGCGACTAGCTTATCGGGGTCTGATGGCATGTTTTTAATTATCTTTGTTTTTAGTCGTATTATCGGCCTCTAATACCAGCTTCGCTCTTTCAGCTTTTGAAATGTACTTGTCTTTTTTGCTCTTTTGCAGGCGCTTCTCAGTATTTCTTAATTTCTTTTTTTTAGTGTCGATACCTAATGATTTACAATGCTCATCAAGCTCATTTTTCTTCATTTTTTCAACTTTCATATACTTCCTGAATTATTTTAATGCTCGATATTTTTTTAGGAGCTAACAGTGTTAATAAGCGGAACCCAGTGTCCACGTATTACTTGTACATACATGGAACTGTTCCATGTATTTGGATATTAAGGGCAAAACATGGATGATTGTTAGTAGATTTCATATTGTTTTACCCAGCCAACTTCTTATACTTAATCCTTCTAGGCTGATCCGCCTCTGCGCCCAATCGCCGCTTCAAATCAGCCTCATATTCTTCATAATTCCCTTCAAACCAAACAACATTACTATCACCTTCAAACGCCAGCATGTGGGTGGCTATTCTGTCTAAGAACCAACGGTCATGCGAGATAACCACGGCACAACCGGGGAAGCTGAGTAGAGCTTCTTCTAAGGCGCGGAGTGTTTCAATGTCTAAATCATTAGTGGGTTCATCCAGCAGTAATACGTTGCCGCCTTCTTTAAGCACTTTGGCTAAATGCACGCGGTTACGTTCGCCACCGGACAGGTCGCCCATGCGTTTTTGTTGGTCTGATCCTTTAAAGTTAAAACGGCCTACATAAGCGCGTGATGGAGTTTCGTAAGTGCCGACGGTTATTACGTCGTTGCCTTCTGAAATTTCTTCGAACACAGTTTTGTTGTCATCTAGGCCATCACGGGATTGGTCCACATAAGCGAGTTTTACTGTCTCACCGATTTTGATTTCGCCGCTAGTAGTGTCTTCCATACCGCCCATCATTTTAAACAGGGTGGATTTACCTGCGCCATTGGCACCGATGATGCCAACAATGCCGCCCTGAGGTAAGGTGAAATTCACATTATCAAATAACACACGATCACCAAAAGCTTTGCTTATGTTAACGGCTTCTATAACAGAATCACCCAAGCGTGGGCCGGGTGGTATGTAAATTTCTTGTGTTTCGCTGCGTTTTTGGAAGTCTTTGGATTGCAGTTCGTCAAACCGTGCGAGCCGTGCTTTGCTTTTTGCATGACGGCCTTTTTGGTTTGAACGCACCCATTCCAGTTCTTTTTTAATGGAACGCTTTTGCGCCGCGTCCGCTTTTTGTTCTTGTTCTAAACGCGCATCTTTTTGTTCTAACCACGATGAGTAATTGCCTTCCCAAGGAATGCCGTGCCCACGGTCAAGCTCCAAAATCCAACCGGCAACATTATCTAAGAAATACCGATCATGCGTGACGGCGACAACGGTGCCGGTGAAGTCGTGTAAGAAGCGTTCTAACCACGCAACGGATTCTGCATCTAAGTGGTTGGTTGGCTCATCAAGCAACAACATGTCGGGTTTTGAAAGCAGTAATTTACACAAGGCAACACGGCGTTTTTCACCACCGGATAGTTTGCTAACATCAGCATCCCAAGGCGGCAGGCGAAGTGCATCGGCGGCTATTTCCATGGTGCGATCGGTGTCGTGGCCATCACCGGCTTGTAGCATATTTTCCAGCTCGGCCTGTTTTTTTGCCAGTGCGTCAAAGTCTGCATCGGGTTCTGCGTAAGCGGCGTATACGGCGTCTAATTGTGCTTGGGCATCGGTAAAGTCACCCAGTGCTTCTTCAATATTACCGCGCACATCTTTGCTTTCATCTAGCTGAGGTTCTTGTGACAAATAGCCAATTTTAATACCGGGTTGAGGGCGAGCTTCACCTTCAATATCAGTATCTAATCCCGCCATAATTTTTAGCAGGGTGGATTTACCCGAGCCGTTTAAACCGAGTACGCCAATTTTTGCGCCGGGGTAAAAAGATAAATAAATGTCAGTAAGAATTTTACGTTTAGGAGGGACGACCTTGCTAACGCCGTTCATGGTGAAAATGTATTGAGCCATTGGGATGTGTTTTTTGGTTATTAAATAATGGTGCTTAGTATTACTGAGTGTGAGGCTTTTTAAAAGCTGAAATATGCATAAGTGATTTTCGCTGCCGCGAGGGCGTTCATTTCTTTTGCTTCGCCAACAGCACCCAAGGCATAAGTCTCACTAAGCGGTTCAAAAGATAACCGCAAAGTGAGACTAAAAACAGAACCAAAGAAAAGGCGACCCCGCTATCGCTTGTCTCCCATTAAACCTGCTTTTAATTGGGGCAGCGCTAAACTCGCTGCGCTCAGACAACGCGCTACCTTATCCAATTCAAAGCAGGTTTAATGGGCGCGATAGGAGGGGAGTTAAGTTCAAAACCCTGTGTAAAATGCACTTTTGATAATTTCCCATCTTGTGTTTTTATCGCAAAAATAGCGTAAACAACACCATATGATGTAAAATGCGCGATCTTAACCACATCGCAACTTTGCAAAAGCACGGGAAAAACAATGTACACAAAAAGCATGAAAATTGAAGGGTTTGACGACGAACTTTGGGCGTCAATTCAACAAGAAGAACAACGTCAAGAAGATCATATTGAACTGATTGCATCCGAAAACTACGCAAGCCCTCGTGTTATGCAGGCGCAAGGTTCTATGCTAACCAATAAGTATGCGGAAGGTTATCCGGGCAAGCGTTATTACGGTGGTTGTGAGTATGTTGATATTGCTGAGCAGTTAGCGATTGACCGCGTTAAAGAATTATTTGGTGCTGATTACGCCAACGTGCAGCCACATGCGGGTTCACAAGCGAATGCGGCGGTTTATTTTGCATTGCTTAAAGCAGGCGATACTATTTTGGGCATGAGCTTGGCACATGGCGGCCATTTAACGCACGGTTCAAAAGTTAATTTCTCTGGCAAACTGTTTAATGCGATTCAGTATGGTTTGAACGAAGCGACCGGCGAAGTGGATTACGATCAAATTCAAGCGTTAGCAAACGAGCACAAACCTAAAATGATTGTTGCGGGTTTTTCTGCCTATTCACGTGTGATGGACTGGCAGAAATTCCGTGACATTGCGGACTCTGTTGGCGCGTATTTATTTGTAGATATGGCACACGTTGCTGGTTTAGTAGCGGCGGGTGAATACCCAAGCCCAGTGAATATTGCCGATGTAACCACATCAACCACACACAAAACATTACGCGGCCCACGTGGCGGCTTAATTTTGGCTAAAGCAAACCCTGAGATTGAGAAAAAATTAAACTCAATGGTTTTCCCTGGCACACAAGGCGGCCCATTAATGCACGTGATTGCAGCGAAAGCAGTGGCGTTTAAAGAGGCGTTATCACCAGAATTTACGGTGTACCAGAAGCAGGTAAAAGTAAACGCAAGCGCAATGGCCGATACGTTTATTTCGCGTGGTTACAATATTGTTTCTGGCGGCACAGATAACCATTTGTTCCTTGTCGATTTAATCGACAAAGGCTTAACCGGTAAAGCGGCAGAAGCGGCGTTGGAAGAAGCTAACATCACAACCAACAAAAATTCTGTGCCAAATGATCCGCAATCACCATTCGT
The DNA here is from genome assembly GCA_012959695.1 of Cycloclasticus sp. Taxonomy (GTDB): domain Bacteria; phylum Pseudomonadota; class Gammaproteobacteria; order Methylococcales; family Cycloclasticaceae; genus Cycloclasticus. The sequence continues at coordinate 66,469 of DUCS01000009.1, read as the reverse complement.
GACCAGCGGTATTCGTTTAGGCGCACCAGCGATTACAACACGTGGCTTTAACGAGCAAGACAGTAAAGACCTAGCAGGTTGGATGTGCGATATTTTGGATGATATTGAAAACACCAGCGTTCAACAAACGGTTAAGCAAAACGTGTTGGCTATTTGCTTGCGTTTGCCTGTTTACGCCGACTAAGGTTGATATAAATGCAGTGCCCTTTTTGTAACGATAGCGATACACGCGTTATTGACTCTCGCCTAGCCGGTGAAGGGGATAGCGTGCGTCGCCGTCGTGAATGCCAAGCGTGCAAAGAAAGGTTTACGACGTTTGAAACAGCAGAATTAAATTTACCACGCGTTATTAAAAGTGACGGTGTTCGCGAGCCATTTTGGGAAGAAAAACTCAGTGCAGGTGTTTTAAGAGCGCTGGAAAAAAGGCCGGTTAAAAGTGAAGACATTGATGCGGCGATGAGTCGCATTAAGAAAAAACTACTGTCTTTGGGCGAGCGTGAAATCCCATCGATGCGAATTGGCGAATTGGTAATGGAAGAGTTGCAGCATTTGGATCATGTGGCGTATGTGCGTTTTGCATCGGTGTATAAAAGCTTCGAAGACATTTCTGAGTTCCGTGAAGTGATTGATGCGTTGGAGCAGGGCAAGCCTGCATTGCAGCCATTAACATCGGTTTCAGTAAAGAAATAAGCGACTGATATGACGTTCACGTCAAACGATACAATGTTTATGACCCGAGCTATAGAGCTGGCTAAAAAAGGCCGTTATAGCGCTAAGCCGAATCCTTGTGTTGGCTGTGTTATCGTTCAAAACAATCAAATTATCGGCGAAGGGTGGCATGAAAAAGCCGGTGAACCTCACGCAGAAATTCATGCCCTAAAACAAGCGGCCGAGTTGGCTAAAAACGCCACGGCTTACGTTACTTTAGAACCCTGTAGTCATCACGGACGAACACCGCCCTGTGCTGATGCGCTGATTGAAGCGGGTGTGGCAAAAGTTATCGTAGCGATGCAAGACCCTAACCATTTAGTGGCAGGCCAAGGTATTGCCAAACTTCGTGACGCGGGTATTGATGTGTCGGTTGGCTTATTAGAAGAACAAGCCGCCGCTTTAAATAAGCCGTTTATTCATAAAATGACCACTGGCAAGCCGTATGTGATGAGCAAAGTGGCGATGAGCTTAGATGGCAAAACCGCCATGGCATCTGGCGAAAGCCAGTGGATAACTGGCGCAGCAGCGCGTGAAGATGTGCACCGGTTACGCGCCCAAAGCGATGTTGTTCTAACGGGTGTTGGGACGGTTCTTGCGGATAATCCACAATTATCAGCACGAGATGGCTTGGGTGATTTGAATGTGTGTCAGCCCCGAATTGTTGTATTGGACTCGAGTTTAAAAACGCCGCTAGATGCCGCCGTTTTAGCAGGGAATAAGACGACTATTTTAACGTGCAGTGATAATGACCAAGCAAAACAGGCGTTGGTGAAGGGAGGTTGCTTAGTGCAAGTGATTGCGGCAGACGAGAATGGTCAAGTCGATTTGCAGGCTGTTCAGGCTTGGCTTAACGAACAGCCGATTAATAGCGTGATGGTTGAAGCAGGTGCGTTGTTAAATGGAGCCTTTTTACAAGCGGGCCTTGTTGATGAATTGATTGTGTACATGGCACCCAGCGCGTTAGGTGCTGATGCTCGCGGTGCGTTTTCGATGCCTACTATTTCGCAATTATCTGACCGTATTCAATTGAAATATTCGACAATGGACACCTTGGGTGACGACATCAAGTTAACGTACGTAGTTAAAAGAGACGATTAAATGTTTACAGGCATCATAGAAGCGATTGGCGAGATTAAACGGGTTGAACAGCAGCAAGGTGATGTTCGCTTAACCATTTCAACAAAAGAGTTGGACTTGAGCGATGCCCAGTTGGGTGACAGCATTGCGGTGAACGGCGTTTGCTTAACCGCTATTGAATTAACACCGGGTCAATTTGTTGCTGATGTGTCGAACGAAACATTGTCTGCAACAACAATGGCCGACATTAAAGCGGGTTCACCCGTTAATTTAGAATGCGCCTTACAAGCGCAAACTCGGTTAGGTGGCCATATGGTCAGTGGTCATGTGGATGGAGTAGGCCAAGTTATCGAACGTAAGGCCGATGCACGCTCAGTGCGCTTTACCTTTGCAATGCCGGCTGAAGTATCTCGATATGTAGCGCAAAAAGGTTCCATTTGTATTGACGGTATAAGCCTTACAGTCAATACCGTTGATGATGCTTCTTTCTCCGTTAATATTGTTCCGCACACACTTGAAATGACCACATTAGGCAATCGACAAGTGGGTGATGCGGTGAATCTTGAGGTGGATGTCATCGCGCGTTATTTAGAGCGATTAATGCTCGGCAGCGTTAAAACTGAGCAAACAACGGATTTCGCGAAACTATTGAATGACAACGGATTTATCAAATAATTTGAAAAGGCTGCGAAGCGAATCAGCTACAATACGCGCCAATCTAATGAAAAAGACATTATGAATAGTACACAAGAAATTATTGATGATTTAAAGCAAGGCAAAATCGTCATTATTATGGACGATGAAGATCGCGAAAACGAAGGCGATTTATTGATGCTTGCTGAACACGTGCGTCCTCAAGATATTAATTTTATGGCCAGTTATGGTCGTGGGTTAATTTGTTTGACGCTAACGCGTGAACGTTGCCAGCAGTTACGTTTGCCGTTAATGGTGAATGATAACCAAGCCGCTTTTTCGACTAACTTTACGATGTCTATTGAAGCTGCCGAAGGCGTAACAACTGGTATATCAGCAGCCGATAGAGCAAAGACTATTTTGGCGGCGGTGAAGCCAGACGCTAAACCAACGGATATTGTGCAACCAGGGCATATTTTCCCTTTGATGGCGCAACCGGGTGGCGTGCTTAATCGCACGGGCCATACAGAAGCAGGTTGTGATTTAGCGAAATTAGCAGGTGGCGAACCCGCGGCGGTGATTGTTGAAATTTTGAATGACGATGGCAGTATGGCTCGCCGAGATGATTTAAAGATTTTTGCCGAAAAGCACGAGCTTAAAATTGGCACCATTGCTGATTTGATTCATTACCGAATTCAGAATGAAAAGAATGTTGAGCGTGTGAGTAGCTGCCAATATCCAACGGAATATGGCGACTTTAGACTGCACGCCTTTCAAGACCAGATTGATAACAAACTGCATTTGGCGCTAACGTACGGCGATGTGGATACGGATGAGCCTGTACTGGTTCGTGTCAATGCAAAAAGCACCTTGGCTGATTTGCTTCATGCCAAAGAGAGTGATCACTATCCATTACCTAAGGCCATGCAAAAGATTGTAGCGGAAGGGCGCGGCGCATTGATTTTGATTCGTAACCAAGAAGATAATCAGTCCATTGTTGAGTTTATTCACGAACAAGAGCTAAAAGAAAAAGGCGTGGATCAGCCTGCTTCCCAACAATTGGTAGACTCAAGAACAGTAGGTGTTGGTTGCCAAATACTGTCGAACCTAGGTATCAAAAAATTAAAGTTGTTGGGCACACCAATGAAATATACGGGCTTGGCAGGCTTTGATATAGAGATTGTTGAACACGTCTCTTTAGATTAGCGCTGGCGAACACTGATACAATACGCAAAACTTAAATATTCACATAGGCTTGAAAATGTCGGAAGCAAAATTAATTGAAGGAAACATGATTGTGCGCGATGCACGGTTTTGTTTGTTAGTAGGTCGTTTTAATAGCTTTATTGTTGACCAATTAGAAGGCGGCGCGATAGACACATTGTTGCGTCATGGCGCAGACATTAAAAACATTGATGTAGTGAAAGTGCCGGGTGCTTTTGAAATGCCTTTGGCGGCACAACGAATTGCTGCAAAGCAAAAGTACGATGCAATTATTGGCTTGGGCGCGGTTATTCGAGGCGGTACACCGCATTTTGAATACGTATCAGGGGAAGTAACCAAAGGTTTAGCAATGGTATCTATGCAAGCTAACCTGCCAGTCACTTTTGGCGTGTTAACGGTGGATTCTATTGAACAAGCAATTGAACGCGCCGGTACGAAAGCCGGTAACAAAGGTGTTGAAGCAGCGCTGGCAGCTATTGAAATGGTGAACGTACTTAAGGTGATAGACGCCGAATGAGTTCAGCAAAAAGCAGTTCAAGACAAGTAGCGCTTCAAGCACTTTACCAATGGCAGGTAACAGGGCAAAACTTAGAAGAGCTTCAGCGTCAGTTTGAAGAAAATCCAGAGATTCCTAAATTTCAAAAAAGTTACTTTCAGCTACTGCTGAATGGTGTTGTTAATAAATTGGGCGAATTAGATGAAGCGCTTAATGAATTTACAGACCGTGAGCTTGAAAAAGTAGACCCCATCGAAAAAGCAATTTTGCGTCTAGGCGCTTATGAATTAATGTTTAAGCCTGACGTGCCTTATCGCGTTGCGATTAATGAATTCGTTAATTTGGCTAAAAGTTTTGGTTCAGAAAAAAGCCATGCATATGTCAATAGTATTTTAGACAAAGTGGCTAAAAAAAGCCGTTCGCTTGAAATTAAAGCAAATTTCAAACGTAAGAAAAAAACAGGCTAATTTAGTTTTATGCCGTCGTCTGAATTCTCCATCATAGACGAGTTTTTTACGCTTAAATCATCGCAAGGAGTACCTCCAGAATTAGGCATAGGTGATGATTGTGCGATTCTTGATGTACCTAATGATAAACAGCTAGCCGTTAGTACAGATACGCTAATCGAAGGCGTGCACTTTCTTGCCAGCAGCGCACCTTATTTATTAGGTCGGAAAGTGTTAGCGGTCAATTTAAGTGACTTGGCTGCAATGGGTGCAACACCTGCTTGGGTGTCAATGGCGATCACGCTGCCCTCAATTGATAAAGCCTGGCTGGGTCAGTTCAGTGATGGCTTTTTTGAATTGGCTAAACAATATAACATGCACTTGATTGGCGGAGACACAACCCAAGGCCCGCTTAGCATTACTATTACCATTATGGGTTTGTTGCCTAAAACTAAGCGCTTGACTCGTTCAGGCGCAAACGTGGGTGATTCTATTTATGTGTCTGGCTCCATCGGTAATGCAGGTTTGGGTCTACAAAAAGCACAGTCAGACGAAGTAAGTGTCAATGATGCAGATGTGAGTGCTTATTTAAATCCGCAACCTAGAGTTGAATTGGGTCAGCAATTATTAGGGAGGGCTACATCATGCATAGATATATCGGATGGGTTGTCAGCCGATTTACACCATATTTTAAATGCAAGTAGAGTAGGCGCGAGCGTTATTCACGACACATTGCCCTTGAGTGATTCAGTGCGCGAGCATATGACTTGCATGGGCGATAATTTGTGGCCGTATTCCACTGGAGATGATTACGAATTGTGTTTTACAGTCCCAGCAAGCATTAATGATATCGACACTAAATTACTAGCACATGGGATAACAAAAATAGGTGTGATTGAACAGCAACCAGGGCTGCGAATACAGCTGCCTAATGGTGAGAAAGTAACGTTAAATAAAGGTTACGAGCACTTTAATGAGTAATCATACACCGACATTCAAACAGCTCTTATCAAATCCGGTACAAATGCTGGCGTTCGGTTTTGGCTCAGGCTTAGCTAAAAAAGCACCAGGCACCATGGGTACACTAGTGGCAGTGCCAATGTATTACGGCTTGGCTCAGTTTTCAGAAGGCACTTATTTATTGATTATGCTGCTGGTTATTGTCTCTGGCGTGTGGATTTGCGGCAAGGCTTCTGAAGATATAGGTGTGCATGACCATGGTGGAATCGTTTGGGATGAAATAGCCGGTTACTTGCTTACCATGTACTGGGTCACATTCAGTTGGCAAAACATGGCGCTGGGCTTTGTTTTATTCAGGCTATTCGATATTTTGAAACCATGGCCAATTAATTGGCTTGATCGCCATGTAGAAGGTGGTTTTGGCATAATGGTGGATGATTTATTGGCTGCGCTAATGGCGGCAGCCTGTTTATACTTCATTGCACCATTTATTTGAAATATAAATTGCTAAAATAGCATTCATCTAGTATTATCTCGCACCTGAATGGACGCGGGGTGGAGCAGTTCGGTAGCTCGTCGGGCTCATAACCCGAAGGTCGTAGGTTCAAATCCTGCCCCCGCTACCAATATTTTTTAGATACCCCTTATGGGGTATTTTTAGTTCGGCCACCTACGTCATGATATGTTGTGTTTTAGGTGAACAATTGAAGTGTGACTAATTGGGCCGTTGGCCCTTTTTTTGTATGTAATGGTTAGAAATGAATCAAGCACCGAGTAAAATTTTAGAGTTAATTGAGCCTGCCGTTACCGGCTTGGGTTATGAGTTTGTGGGCGCGGAATTTACGGGTCAGGGCAAGTCATCAGTCTTATTGGTTTACATAGACACAGACTCTGCTAAAGGTATATTGGTAACGGATTGCTCCAAAGTGAGTCATCAAATAAGTGGGATTATGGACGTAGAAGACCCCATTAGTGGTCAATACCGACTTGAGGTTTCATCTCCTGGCATGGATCGTCCTTTGTTTACACTCGAGCACTTTGAACGCTTTAAAGGCTCAGCGGTCAAATTGGAATTGCGTCAAGCAACACTGGAAGGACAGCGTCGTTTTACTGGCGAGATATTAGACGTACAAAATGAAACAGTTCATTTGCACGTCGATGAAGAGGAAATAGAAATTCCATTTTCTCTTATAAAGAAAGCAAGATTAGAAGTTAAATTTTAAATATTTATTTTTAGGGTTAAAAATGGCTAATAAAGAAATTTTAATGGTTGTAGATGTTGTTTCGAATGAGAAAGAGATTGAGCGAAGCGTTCTTTTTGATGCAATTGAAGCGGCATTGGCAATGGCGACAAAAAAACTATATCGCGAAGATATTGATGCGCGCGTGTCTATTGATCAAGAGACAGGCGATTATGAATCATTTCGTCGTTGGGAAGTAATTGAAGCAGACGAAGAATTTGAAGGCGGTTTAGAAAAACCTGATTCGCAAATTCTGCTAGCTGATGCTCAAAAAAACAACCCAGAGTTAGTTGTTGGTGATTTTATCGAAGAGCCGATTGAAGCAGCAGATTTTGGCCGTATCGGTGCACAAGCAGCCAAACAGGTTATTTTCCAAAAAGTACGTGAAGCGGAACGTAAAAAAGTATTTGAACACTACAAAGATAAAGTGGGCGAGCTCGTAACAGGCGTTATTAAACGTATTGAGCGCGGTAATGTGTTTGTTGATCTTGAAGGTACGGCAGATGCGATTATCCCTCGTGAAGAAATGATTCCAAGGGAGCCGGTTCGAACTGGCGATAGAATTCGCGGTTATTTAAAAGAAGTTGAAGAAGTTGTTCGTGGCCCACAATTAACCGTAACGCGTAGTGCCCCAGAATTATTGATTGCACTCTTTAATCTTGAAGTGCCAGAAGTTGGCGATGGTTTGATTGAAATTTTAGGTGCAGCGCGTGACCCAGGTTCACGTGCGAAGATTGCAGTTAGGACACGTGATCAACGCTTAGACCCAGTAGGTGCATGTGTTGGTATGCGTGGTTCACGTGTTCAAGCGGTGTCTAATGAATTGGCTGGTGAACGTGTTGACATTATTTTATGGGACGAAAATGAAGCGCAATTCGTGATTAATGCAATGTCACCAGCAGAAGTGGTGTCTATTGTGGTTGATGAAGATAAGCACAGTATGGACGTGTCTGTACGTGATGATAGCTTGTCTCAAGCCATTGGCCGTGGCGGTCAAAATGTACGCTTGGCGAGTGAATTGACAGGTTGGAAGTTAAATGTGATGAGTGAAACACAAGCGGAAGAGCAAAGTGCTTCGGAAACAGATGTGTTCGTCCAGCAGTTAATGGTGGATTTAGATGTGGATGAAGACGTGGCGTTAATTCTTGCTCAAGAAGGGTATACAACGCTTGAAGAAATTAACTTTGCTGACGTTGAGGAATTGGCTGCCATTGAAGAATTTGATGATGACATTGCAGAAGAAATTCAACAACGTGCTAAAGACGCATTTTTAATCAAAGCAATTGCGTCTGAAGAAGTGTTGGAAGAGCACGAGCCTGCAGATGATTTGTTGGAAATGGAAGGGATGGACCGTGAACTTGCATTTAAACTAGCCAGTAAAGAAGTTGTGACGATGGAAAATTTGGCTGATTTGGCGACCGATGAATTACTTGAGTTGGTTGATATAAGCGAAGAACGGGCAACCACACTGATTATGAAAGCACGTGAACCTTGGTTTGCTGAGTAAGCAATAGACTCTTTGGAGAAATAAGCATGGCAAATATTACAGTTGAGCATTTAGCAAAAGTTGTTGGTACTACCGCTGAAAAGTTGGTAGAACAGCTTAAAGACGCGGGCGTAAAAGGCAAAAAAACGGACTCTACACTGAGCGAGGATGACAAGTTAAAGTTGTTAGCCCACTTAAGAAAAAGTCACGGTAAAGCAAAAAAAGACATTTCTGCGCCTAAGAAAATGACGCTTAAGCGTAAAAGCACGGTTACGGAGTTAAAACAACCCGCTAAACGAAGAGGTGCAAGCTCAGGCTCAGTTAGTATTGAGGTGCGTAAAAAGAAAGTAATCGGTCGCTCCGTCGAAGAAACGTGTACAGGCTTGAGTACAGAAGAGTTGGAAGAAGCTAAAAAAGCAGCTGCGGCACACGATCAATTGGTCCAAGAAAAAGGTGCGGCGCGCGAGAAAGAACAAGGCAGGATTAGCAAAAACCTTGAAGTTAAAGAACAAGTTGAAGCTGGTAAGCAAGCAAAATTAGATGCTGAAGAAGCGGCAGAATTAGCGAAAGATGCTGAACAGAGTATCGCTGCCGCAAAAGAAGCGGTAGTTGTTAATCAAGTGGTTGATAAGAAATCGACAGATACTGCGGCGAAAAAAGCTCAGGCGGTTGCTCGTAAGCCAGATAAAAAGAAGGGCGGTGGAAAGCCGGGCGGTAGAATCTTACACGTTGACAAAAAACCACGCCGTAAGAAAAAAAGCTCTCATAGAACACGCGACATTCGTCTTGAGTCCGATGATAAGCACGCATTTGAAGTCCCTACTAAAACAATTACGTACAACGTAGAAATACCTGAGAGCATTATTGTCTCTGACCTTGCTCAACGTATGAACGTTAAAGCCGGTGAGGTCATTAAAACCTTAATGGGTCTGGGTACGATGGCGACCATCAACCAACCTTTAGATCAAGATACGGCGGTAATCGTTGTTGAAGAAATGGGGCATAAAGTCACATTACGCAGCGATGAAGACATCCAAGCTGAACTGCTGGCTGATGTTATTCAACAAGACGGTGAAGAAGTGCATCGTGGTCCGGTGGTTACCATTATGGGTCACGTTGACCACGGTAAAACATCGTTATTGGATTACATTCGTAAAAGCCGTGTTGCAGCAGGTGAATCTGGCGGTATTACTCAACATATTGGTGCTTATCGTGTAAAACAAGGCGATAGCATGATGACCTTTATTGATACACCAGGACATGCTGCGTTTACTGCAATGCGTGCCCGTGGTGCGCAAATAACGGATTTAGTTATATTAGTTGTTGCTGCTGATGATGGCGTGATGCCACAAACGAAAGAAGCGGTTGAACACGCTCGTGCAGCGGGTGTGCCAATGATTGTTGCGGTTAATAAAATGGACAAAGAAGGTGCGCAACCGGATCGTGTACGTAATGAGCTGTCGCAAATTGAAGTGACGCCTGAAGATTGGGGTGGTGATACGCAGTTTGTTGATATTTCTGCGCTAACCGGCGACGGCGTTGATGAGCTTTTAGAAGCGATAGCGTTACAAGCTGAGTTGTTGGAGTTAACAGCACCTGTTGATGTGGCCGCTATCGGTGTGGTTATCGAATCACGTCTTGATAAGGGCCGCGGTGCAATGGCTACTATTCTCGTGCAAAAAGGCACCTTAAACGTAGGTGACTATATTGTTGCAGGTGAGGCGTATGGGCGTGTTAAAGCAATGTTCGATGAGCATGGTAAGTGGGTAAAGGCTGCAACGCCTGCTGTGCCAGTTGAAGTATTAGGACTTTCAAGTGCAACTGAAGCCGGCGTAGAAATGTATGCCGCAACAAGCGAACGTAAAGCGCGTGAGATCGCTGAATTCCGTCAGGTTAAATCAAGGCAAGCAAGGCAAGCGAAGCAACAAGCAGCAAAACTTGAACAAGCGTTTTCTCAAATGGAAGGCGATGATAGTTCAACGCTTAATGTGTTATTGAAAACAGACGTGCACGGCAGTTTAGAAGCATTAAAAACATCATTAACAAATCTATCAACAGATGAAGTTAAATTAGTTGTTGTCGCTGGTGGTGTTGGCGGTATTAACGAAAGTGATGTAAACCTAGCGTCAGCATCGGAGGCATTGATTGTTGGTTTTAATACTCGTGCAGATGCCAGTGCGAGACGCATGATAGAAAACCGTGGTGTGTCTGTTCGTTACTACAGCATTATTTACGATGTGATTGATGATGTTCGAGATGCTTTGTCTGGTTTATTAGCACCTGAAATCAGAGAGCAAATTGTGGGCATTGCAAATGTTCGTGACGTATTTAAATCGCCAAAATTGGGCGCAATTGCAGGTTGTATGGTTACCGAAGGCTTTGTCAGAAAAGACCTGCCTATTCGTGTGCTGCGTGAGAGCGTGGTTATTTACGAAGGGCAGCTTGAGTCATTGCGACGCTTTAAAGACGATGTGAAAGACGTTAAAAATGGCATGGAATGTGGTATCGGTGTTAAAGATTACAACGATGTGCAAGCAGGCGACCAAATTGAAGTCTTCGAACGTATCGAAGTTAAACGCAAACTGTAATTAAGCGCAATGGCTAGAGAGTTTTTACGTTTTCAGCGCGTTGAAAGGCAACTTCAGCGCGAATTAGCTGAAATTCTACAGCGCGATATCCGTGACCCAGAGGTCGGCTTTGTGACGGTAAGCGGCGTTGAGGTAACGAAAGATATAGCGATTGCCAAGGTGTTTATCAGCGTGTTGACGACGAAAGACGATGAAAACAAACAATCGAGCATTGCCGCATTAAACCGCGCATCAAATTATATTCACGGTATGGTGTCGAAACGCATGCGCATGAGAATGGTGCCAGAATTGCGATTCTTTTTAGATGAGTCTATCGAGCAGGGTATTAAAATGGATGCGTTGCTGAAAGCAACAAACCCAGATAACGAGAAGTAGCACATGGCGGATCGTAAGAAGAAAGGTCGTGACATCAGCGGCATTCTTATTCTAGATAAACCGCTGCATATCTCATCAAACAGAGCCGTTCAAATAGTTAAGCGTTTGTACGGTGCAAAGAAAGTTGGCCATACCGGAAGTTTAGATCCATTAGCCTCGGGTGTGTTGCCTATATGCTTAGGGCATGCAACAAAAGTCTCGCAATACTTATTAGCGTCAGACAAAACGTATCAATTCACCATGAAGTTAGGCCAAACGACGACAACCGGTGATGTTGAAGGCGATATGTCGTGTGAGAAAGAAATGCCTAATATCGATAATGTAGAATTATCGACATTACTGCAAAGGTTCACGGGGAAGATTCAGCAAATACCACCGATGTATTCAGCGCTTAAACACAACGGTAGGCGTTTATATGCCTTAGCAAGACAAGGACAGGTTGTTGAACGAGCTGCGCGTGACATCACCATTAAGTCACTCACGTTACAAGCGCAAACAACAGATACCCTCAGTTTAGAAGTATGCTGTACTAAAGGCACATACATTCGCACGTTAGCTGAAGATATTGGTGAAGCGTTGGGTTGCGGGGCACACGTTACATTTTTAAGGCGCATTATTACGGGGCCGTTTGGTTTGGCTCAGGCCGTTACGCTTGAGCAGCTAGAGGCAGTTAACGGTGACTTAATGGTATTGGATGGATTACTGAACAGTTTGGATTTGGCGTTAAAAGAGTATCCAGTGATTACTTGTACGGGTGAGAATAAAAAAGATTTATGTTTGGGTCGCCAAATACACATTAACGAATTGATAGAGGCGCCGTTAATCCGCTTAAATGATACTAACGGCGACATCTTTGGCTTAGGTAAGTGGGTTGAAGGGGGGCAATTAGCCCCCGTTAGAATTTTCGCATAGCTGAAATTAAAGAGGCTATTTAAGAAAGGTTGAAAATGAATGCTAATAGCATGCTCGTTGATTAAATCATGGCTTGTTAGCGAACAGTGTCGGGAGTATAATGCGATGTTTTTTAAGATAAATTGTAAATTGGAGCAAGGAATATGTCGTTCGGCACAGAACAAAAGCAAGAAATAGTTAAAGAATATGCGTTATCAGAAGGTGATACTGGATCCCCAGAGGTTCAAGTTGCTTTGTTAACGGGGAGAATCAATTATTTGACACCGCATTTTTCTGAGAACAAAAAAGATCACCATTCACGTCAAGGTTTATTAAGAATTATTAACCGTCGTCGTAAACTTTTAGATTACTTGAAAGGTAAAGACGTAGAACGTTATCGTGCACTTATCGCGCGTTTAGGTTTAAGAAAATAATTTAATTAATAGGCAGGCACACAGTGAATTCAGTAAAAAAAGAGTTTCAGTTCGGCAATCAAACAGTCTCATTCGAAACGGGTGAAATCGCTCGTCAAGCAGACGGCGCTGTATTGGTAGAAATAGATGGCACAATCGTTTTAGTAACGGCTGTTGGCAAACGTTCAGGTGGTGAGAATAATTCGTTCTTCCCATTGACCGTTAACTATCAAGAAAAAACATACGCCGCTGGTAAAATACCAGGCGGCTTTTTTAAGCGCGAAGGTCGCCCAAGCGAAAAAGAGACACTAACGTGTCGTCTTATTGATCGCCCAATTCGTCCTTTGTTTCCTAAAGGTTACAAAAACGAAACTCAAATCATCGCGACGGTTATTTCATTAAACCCTGAAATTGACCCAGATATTCCTGCCTTATTAGGCGCATCTGCAGCGTTAGCGATTTCAGGCTTACCGTTTGACGGCCCAATTGGTGCGGCTCGTGTTGGTTATATCAATGGCGAATATGCGCTGAACCCAACTAAAACAGAACTGGCCGATTCTAAATTAGACTTAGTCGTTGCTGGTACAGCTGATGCTGTGTTGATGGTTGAATCAGAAGCTGATTGTCTGTCAGAAGATGTGATGCTAGGTGCGGTGACATTTGGTCACGAGCAAATGCAATCAGCGATTACAGCAATTAATGAATTAGCAGCAGATGTTGGCCAGCCTCGTATGGAATGGACTGCACCTGAAGTTAACGAAACATTACTAGAAAAAGTAGCTGGGCTGGCAACAGCGGGTATTGCAGATGCGTATACCATACTCGTTAAACTTGACCGTCAAGTGAAGTTAAAAGAAGTACGTAATGAGGTGTTGGCGCAGTTAGAAGACGAAGATGCCGATGAAGTGAAAGGTATTTTCTCATCACTTGAAAAGAAACATGTTCGTGAGCTTGTACTTTCAACAAAGAAACGTATTGATGGCCGTGACTTATCAACCGTTCGTGAAATCCACGTGCGTACCGGCGTATTACCTCGTGCACATGGTTCAGCCTTGTTTACACGTGGCGAAACTCAAGCATTGGTCGTGGCTACTTTAGGTACAGACCGTGACGCACAAATGATTGATGCAGTAGAAGGTGAGTACCGTGATCACTTTATGTTGCACTATAACTTCCCTCCATTTTGTGTGGGCGAAACAGGTTTTGTTGGCTCACCAAAAAGACGTGAAATTGGCCATGGGCGTTTAGCTAAACGTGGTATTCAAGCCGTATTGCCTAGCCAAGAAGATTTCTCTTACGTATTGCGCGTAGTAGCCGAAGTGACTGAATCAAATGGTTCAAGTTCTATGGCCAGCACATGCGGCACTAGCCTTGCTTTAATGGACGCAGGTGTGCCCATTAAAGCACCGGTTGCAGGTATTGCAATGGGTTTGATTAAAGAAGGCGATGATTTCGCTGTGTTGTCAGATATCCTTGGCGACGAAGATCACTTAGGTGATATGGACTTTAAAGTATCGGGTACTGATTCAGGTATTACTGCGCTGCAAATGGATATTAAAATTCAAGGCATTACGGCTGAGATTATGTCGCAAGCCCTTGAGCAAGCTAAAGGCGGTCGTTTACACATTCTAGAAAAAATGAATGCAGATTTATCTGAAGCGCGTCCTGACATGTCTGATTTTGCTCCTCGTATTTTGACGTTAAAAATTGACCCAGCTAAAATTCGTGATGTTATCGGTAAAGGCGGCGTAACCATTCGTGCTATTACCGAAGAAACAGGCGCATCGATTGATATTACCGATGAAGGCTTAGTTAAAGTGGCATCGGTTGATCGTGAAGCTGGCGAAAAAGCGCTAAAACGTATTGAAGACATTACCGCTGAAATTGAAGTCGGTAGAATTTACGAAGGTAAAGTGGTTCGCTTAATGGACTTCGGTGCATTTGTATCCATACTTCCAGGTAAAGATGGTTTGGTTCATATCTCACAAATTTCAGAAGAACGCGTAGAAAAAGTGAGCGATAAACTAGCAGAAGGCGACGTGGTAAAAGTTAAAGTGCTAGAAGTTGATCGCCAAGGCCGTGTTCGTTTAAGTATGAAAGAAGTTGGCTAATTAAGGTAACTATGAAATGTCAGACTTTAGAATTATTAAGAAATACCCTAATCGCCGTCTATACGACACGGAGATTAGTAAGTACGTAACACTTAATGATGTGCGTCAGCTCATTATTGACCGTGAACCGGTGAAGGTTGTGGCTGCCAAGAGCAGGGATGATTTGACGCGTAGTGTTTTATTGCAAATTATTCTTGAGCAAGAAGAAGAAGGCGAGCCCATCATGAGTGCGGAAATGCTAGAGCAGTTAATCCGTTTTTACGGTGACCCTTTTCAGCATAACTTTGCCAATTACCTTGAAAGCTCTGTGAAACTTATTGCTGAGCAACGCTCAAAAGTAAGAAGCAAGTTGGAACGCGTGGCTGACCCGTTTGCCATGATGACATCGTTAGCCAATCGAAATATGGACGTATTTAAAGAAATGCAAGACGGCTTGTTTAAAAAGGTGGTGTCATCGGCTGAGGAAAAAAAAAAATAAACAGCGCTATATAATAAGAAAAAAGCCTCATTGATGAGGCTTTTTTTATGGGCGCTGAAAATGCGATTTTTTGATTGAAAAAAAGCCGTATGACGTGCTCTTTAATTTAGAAGGCAGTACACTAATATTAATGACGGACCAAGACACACAAGCGGCATTTGATAGTGCAGCGTTTTTAAAAACATTAACGCAAAAGCCGGGTGTGTATCAAATGCTCGATGGCCGTGATGTATGTATCTACGTGGGGAAGGCTAAAAACCTTAAGAAGCGTGTGTCGAGCTATTTTAACAAAGCGGATAACGACGCTAAGAAGAAGGTGATGCTGTCACATGTCCGGCAGATTGATGTGGTTGTTACGCATACAGAGGGTGAAGCTTTATTGCTGGAAAATCAGCTCATTAAACGTTTTAAGCCTCGATACAATATTTGTTTAAGGGATGATAAGACCTACCCACACATCCATTTATCATCACAACATGAGTTTCCTCGCTTAACGTTTCATCGTGGTGCTAAGAAACAACAGGGGCGGTATTTTGGGCCTTACCCAAGTGCGGGTGCTGTTCGTGACAGTTTGAGCGTGTTGCAAAAGCTTTTTCCGGTCAGACAATGTGATGACAGTTATTACAAAAACAGGTCGCGTCCATGCCTTCAGCACCAAATAAAGCGGTGTACGGCGCCTTGTGTTGATTTAATCAGCAAAGACGAGTACGCAGATGACGTTAATCACACCGTGTTGTTCTTAGAGGGTAAAAACACCCAGTTGATTAACGGCTTGGTTAAGAAAATGGAACGTGCTGCTGAGGCGCTGGAGTTTGAGAAGGCGAGTGTGTTTCGTGACCAAATTTCTCAATTAAGAAAAACCATGGAACGTCAATACGTCAGTGGCACAGAAGGTGATATTGATGTTGTGGCCTGCGAAATGCAAGGCGGCGTGGCCTGTGTACAAGTGTTTTTTATTCGCAATGGACAGCACCTGGGTAACCGTTCTTTTTTTCCTAAAACACCCAGTGATAAAACAGCTGAAGATGTATTAAGTGCCTTTTTATTGCAGTTTTATTTAGATAAGAATTTACCGAAAGCCATTATTTTAAGCCACCCGCTTGTTGAACTAGAATTAACGCAACAGCTGTTTAATGAAAAGGCAGAGCGGAAGGTTGGCATTATTAACAAGCCACGTTCAGAAAGAGCACGTTGGTTGAAAATGGCAAAAAGTAACGCCGTCGTTGCGCTTAACCAAAAGTTACAAAGTCGGGAGAATACCCGTGATCGTTTAGCAAAACTGAAAGACTTGCTGGCAATGAAGGACGAAATTAAACGAATGGAGTGTTTTGATATCAGCCATTTACAGGGCGATCAAACGGTTGCATCATGCGTGGTGTTAAATGAAGATGGCCCGCTAAAATCTGATTACCGGCGGTTTAATATAAAAGATGTCCAAGCAGGCGATGATTACGCAGCGCTAGCACAGGCCGTGTCTCGGCGCTTTGTGCGCGCAAAGAATCAAGAGCATACGCCGCCTGATTTACTGGTAATTGATGGTGGACAAGGGCAAGTGACAGCAGTACAACAGGCTTTAGATGAGATTGATTATACCGATGTTGTGGTTATTGGAATTTCAAAAGGCAGTGATAGAAAGGTCGGTATGGAGAAAATTTATCGGGGTAGCGATGGCAAGTTACTGATTCTTTCGGCCGATGATCCGGTACTGCTCGTCATTCAACAAATAAGAGACGAGGCGCATCGCTTTGCTATCAGTGGCCATCGTCAGCAGCGTGGCAAGGTTAAGAAGAAGTCCACACTCGAGCAAGTTGAGGGCTTAGGGCCAAAACGCAGACAGTTGTTGTTAAAACAGTTTGGAGGCCTGCGTGAAATCAAGGCGGCAGGGCTGGATGATTTGTGTACAGTAAAAGGTATCAATAAAGCCTTAGCACAACGCGTTTATGATTTTTTTCATGACGGTGCGAATGTATAAAATGTTACTATTAGTCTCAATTGTCATTAGTTTTAAAGCCGTATGATTCTTAATATTCCCACCATACTCACCTTACTGCGTATTGCATCAATACCGGTCATTATGGTCGTGTTTTATTTGCCGATTGAGGATGCACGACTTTGGTGCTCGTCGATTTTTATTGTTGCATCATTAACCGACTGGTTTGATGGGTATTTGGCAAGAAAATTGAATTTGCAAACAGCGTTTGGTGAATTCCTTGATCCTGTCGCAGATAAGCTGATGGTTGTCATTATTTTAGTGCTCATCGTGCAAGCAGATCCGGCGGTTTACATTGCAATTCCTGCGGCCATTATCATTGGACGCGAAGTGTCGGTAGCAGCCTTGCGTGAATGGATGGCTGAACTAGGTCAGCGCTCGGTGATAAAAGTATCGTGGGTTGGGAAGTGTAAAACAGGGTTTCAAATGTTAGCCCTCGTGTGTTTATTATTTAATGCAGACTTAATGGGGGTTTCAGTGCGTGCTATTGGCTTAGTGTCGATTTATATCGCCGCAATACTCACACTTTGGTCAATGTGGCAATATATACAATTAGCACTACCCCAGTTTAAGAAATAGTCGGCATTCTAACTTGACAGTTGTGCTGTTAAAGATAGAATACACGGCCTCAAAGCGGGAATAGCTCAGTGGTAGAGCACAACCTTGCCAAGGTTGGGGTCGCGAGTTCGAATCTCGTTTCCCGCTCCATATTTTTAAGCCGTGATTCCACCGCGGCTTTTTTTGTATAAGCCCTCTCTGGCTGAGTGGCAGAGTGGTTATGCAGCGGCCTGCAAAGCCGTGTACAGCGGTTCGATTCCGCTCTCAGCCTCCATTTCTTATTCTTTCTTGAACGGTTAATTACGTTTTGCGTTACAATTTCTTATATCAAAAAGTTGTGCGTAGAATGTAATAATTCCAAACTTATTACGCGCGTTAGCTTTTTATTAATTAACGATTTATAAGGAAGGGAAGAATGAGTTCAAAAATTATTTACACACTGACAGATGAAGCTCCGCTACTGGCGACGTGCTCGTTATTGCCCATTATTAAAAGATTCGCAGCTGCAGCGGACATTGATGTTGAGTTAAAAAATATTTCGCTGGCTACACGGATGTTGTCTGCATTTTCAGATAAATTGCCCGCAGATCAACAAGTTGAGGATGCGTTGGCTGAGTTGGGCTGTTTAACTCAAGACCCCAATACCAATATTATTAAGTTGCCTAACATTAGTGCATCTATTCCACAGCTAAAAGACGCGATTAGTGAACTGCAAGAGAAGGGTTACGCGATACCTAATTACCCTGAAGATCCACAAACTGATGAAGAAAAAGATGATCTAGCACGCTATGCGAAAACATTAGGTAGTGCGGTTAATCCAGTGTTGCGTGAAGGTAATTCTGATCGTCGTGCACCACCTGCGGTAAAGGCTTATGCGCGTAAAAACCCTCATTCTATGGGCAGGTGGAGCCAAGCATCTCGTACGCACGTTTCGCACATGCACTTTGGTGATTTTTATGCGGGAGAGAAAAGTTTAACGCTTGATAAAGCCTGTGACGTAAAAATTGAATTTGTTGCTAAAGATGGTGCGGTGACGGTGTTGAAAGAACAAGTATCCTTACTTAAAGGTGAAATTATAGACAGCATGTTTATGAGTAAGAAAGAGTTGTGTAAGTTTCTTGAAGAAGAAATGAATGACTCAAAAGAAACCGGTGTGATGTTTTCGTTCCATGTAAAAGCCACCATGATGAAGGTATCTCATCCAATTGTGTTTGGTCATGCGGTGAAGATTTATTACAAAGACATGTTCGAAAAACACAGTGAGTTATTTGATAAATTGGGCGTCAATGCGAACGATGGTTTAAGCAGTGTCTATGACCATATTGAAAATTTGCCGGCGTCAATCAAAGAAGAAATATTGGCGGATATGCATGCCTGCTATGAAAACCGTCCAGAATTGGCGATGGTTGATTCAGCCAAAGGTATTTCAAACTTACATACGCCGAATGAAGTGATTGTTGATGCGTCTATGCCGGCCATGATTCGAGCGGGCGGTAAAATGTGGGGCCCGAACGGTAAGTTACAAGACACGAAGGCGGTGATGCCGGAAAGTACCTTCGCAAGAATTTATCAAGAAATTATTAACTTCTGTAAAACGCACGGGGCCTTTGACCCAGCAACAATGGGCAGTGTTCCAAACGTGGGTCTAATGGCTCAAAAAGCAGAGGAATACGGTTCGCACGATAAAACCTTTGAAGTGCAGGGTGATGGCAATATTCGCATCGTTGACGATGAGGGCGTTACGTTATTGGATATGGATGTTGAAGAAGGTGATATTTGGCGAATGTGCCAAGTAAAAGATGCGCCGATTCAAGATTGGGTGAAATTGGCGGTGACGCGTTCACGTTTATCCAAAACACCGGCTGTGTTTTGGTTGGACGAGTACCGCCCACATGAAAAAGAATTGATAAAAAAGGTTGAACTGTACTTACAAGATCACGATTTATCGGGGTTGGATATTAAAATAAAATCTCAAACAAGGGCTATGCGGTATACCTTAGAAAGGATATTGCGTGGTGATGACACGATTTCTGTTACGGGTAATATTTTACGAGATTACTTAACAGATTTGTTTCCTATTCTAGAACTGGGAACCAGTGCAAAAATGTTATCGGTTGTGCCATTAATGAAAGGCGGCGGTTTGTTTGAAACGGGCGCTGGTGGCTCTGCGCCTAAGCACGTTAAACAGCTTGTTGAAGAAAACCACTTGCGTTGGGATTCACTGGGTGAATTTCTTGCGTTGGGTGCTTCTCTCGAAGACCTAGGCATTAAGCAAGAGAATACTAAAGCCCTCATCTTAGCTAAAACGCTGGATCAGGCTACGTCTGAGTTACTAGACAATGGTAAGTCGCCTTCACGTAAAACGGGTGAGCTTGATAATCGTGGCAGTCATTTCTACTTGGCGCTGTATTGGGCAACAGCGTTGGCTGATCAAACGGAAGACGCTGAACTACAAGCACACTTCAAACCATTGGCAAAACTGCTGTCAGATAATGAAGAAGCGATAGTCAATGATTTAACAACGGACCAATGGCACTCTGTTGATATTGGTGGTTATTATTTGGCAGATAAGGCTAAAACGGTGGCTATTATGCGTCCATCAAAAATATTTAATGATGCGTTAACGTCGCTAGTTTAACAGTAAGCGAATGAAAAGAACCTGGAGTCATTTGGTTGGCTTCAGATTTTTATTTACCCTTAGTTCGTAACGATTGCACCGTAAAATATTTTGACTTTACTTTGTTTGAGTTAATAACTGTTTTCATTTTTAAGGTGGTGCAGTGGTTGGCTTGAACATCGACCATTGAAATTAAAGAAGGAATAGCGACTCCAGAGCCTTTGTTTTGCTCTAAGTGATAATCGGGGTGAGAAAAACCAGCAATAGCAACGCGCCATATCTGACCATTTCGGTCGTAATTACTGCCAGCAATAGCAATGTGCGTTTGCGCATCAATATAAAACACGCGTTTGGATAAAGGGTGGTTGTCAATATTCGGCACAGCCTCAAGTAAGTAAGTCTTACGGAGCTGCCATGAAACGTTAGGAAAGCAATGCCCTTTGCCATGGAAGTCGCCAAAATAATACGTGGATTCGTCAAGATTACTCGGCCGTAGCAGCTTGTCGTGCTTATAAAAAGGCGTTAATACCTCTTTAGTGCCAAGGTAACGCCAGCGCATATCTTTTATCCGGCCGTTGTAACCCAAAAAATCTTCAATCATGATGTCACTGCCTAAAAAAGCATCGGTCGTTTGCCCTGCTGGTAAACGTCTAACACGACGTTGAACAGACAGGTATAACCACGACCTTTCTCGAGCACTGTCATCCTCAAGGCGGTGGACAAGCAGCTGTGTATTTTTTATGTCGAAGGGTTGTTTGGCGAGTAGATAAATTCCATTAAAAATACCCGCAGGGTTTTTAGGTAAGTTAGGCGTGGGGGAAATGGTGGTACGGTATTTATAGCGTAGGGTCATACCGATGAATGAAATGGTTCGTTCAATTTTGTCGTTGTTCATGTCGCGATATTCCCAAATAAAAGGGTCGACGATTGAGGTGTCACCCCCATAGGCATAACGCATGTTCCAGGCTATCTTTAAACCAGCCAATGGGTCATTTAAGCTAGGCTCTTCTGTGAAAGGTAACCCGCCTTGGTAATTTAACAAACGGCCAGTGCCAGCTTCAACTTGGGCAGCGCCCTCGAACAGTTTTGTTTGTTTTAAAAAAACAGTGTTTTGTTGAATGTCAAAATATTCACTAACGTTAATGACGAGGTCTTTTTTTCGTATTAAATCGATAACTGAGGCATCAATAAAGTCACTGTACTGGCTTACATTGCTGTCGTTGATTAATGTGCCGGGTGAAGGCGCTTGCTGAGCATAAGTACTAAACGTTGAGAAAATAATTAATAAGGCACTAAATAGGTATTTCATACAGTCAACTATGACGTTTTATACGAGGTATTGTTGAGGCCATACAAGATGGATTTATGTGCGTGATCTAGCAATGCTTGATAGCTGTCTCCGTGGGCAGGAAAGTGTGCAATGCCAATTTTAGCGTTGAGTTTTATCGACGAGCCATCTGATAATTGAATGGCTTCAGCCAATTCATTTTTTAATTTTTCAACAAGAACTTCGGCGTGCTGTCCGCTAGTCTCAATTGAAAGATTAGCGAAATTCATGCCATCTAGGTGTGCATAAATGTCTGACTCCCGTGCTTTAGACAGCAACCGTTCGCTGATGGCAGCGAGCGCTAGGTTGTTTTGCTGATTGTTGATGTCACTGACTTGCGAGTCAAAGGCGATAAATAACATCGTTGCTTTGGCATCGGTTCGGGTGCTGAATTCAAGTAACTCTTTGGTTTGCTCTTCAAATTCAATCTGATTCGGCAGTATTGAACCGCTTTCTTGGTTGTCTGTTTGCATAAGGCTCGTTTTAATAAATTAGGTTTATACCCTAAGAATGGCAGAAGATTGCAAATTTACTAGGTAAAACGTTAAAAATAGTTTGAAAAGTACATTTTATTTACGTGTGGCAAATTGTCGCAGGGGGTCGTTGTATTTAGGTGATGCTGTTAAAGTAAGTCAAGCTGATAAGACGGTGCGTTTTCAGCTTTTTTATTTACAAACAATCATCAGCATGACGGATATAGAGAACCCATCACATTTACTGGCTTCAGCCTTAAGGCGGTTGCTTTCGTTGCGAGCCTGCAATATCGGCGGTCAAGTGATTGCAATATTGGCCGCTGTTTATTATCTGGAGATGTCTTTGCCGATAGAGCCATTAGTGATTATTTTGGCCAGTTTAATCGCGTGGAGTGTGCTGACGTTATTTTTATTCAAGCAGCGAAACAACATCACCGATAACCTTTTCTTTTTGCAATTGTCGGTTGACGTGTTGGCGTTAACGGCGATGCTTTATTTTACAGGGGGTGCGACTAACCCTTTTGCATGGTTTTTGTTGGTTCCGCATAGCATTGCATCCACCTTATTATCTCGTCGTTACGTGTGGCTAATGGCCTTGCTAACGTCATTGTCATATACGTTAATTGTGTTTTTTTATACGCCGCTGGTTCATTTGGGTCACCAGATGGAAATGGGCATGAATGACCATTTCCAAGATCACGTCATCGGTATGTGGATTGGCTTTGTTCTGTCGACGGTGTTGATGGCACATTTTGTTGGGGGCATGGCGGAGTCTTTACGTAAAAGAAACGCGCAAGTTTTGCGGTTACGAGAGCAAATGTTTCGTGATGAACGACTCGTTGCGTTGGGGACGCTGGCAACCAGTGCAGCACACGAGCTGGGTACGCCATTGGGTACAATGGATGTATTGACCCATGAGTTGGCGTTAGAGCTAGAACAAGCCAGCGACACATCGGTTGGAAAGAAGCTGATCATGATTCAAGGGCAAATTAAACGTTGTAAGGCCGTGTTGTTAAGCATTACGAAAACAGCGGTGGATTATAAATATGACTCAGGCCAGCTAATGACAGCAGAAGAATATTTAGACACAGTGATCATGCAATGGAAAATTTCAAATTTAGATGTCGGCTTTAATTTTAGAATAAAAGGCAAGTCGCCATTGCCGAATGTTATATCAGACACCGGCTTAACGCGTGCCTTGGTTAACGTGTTGGACAATGCTGCGCAAGCATCACCGCATTTTGTGTGCCTAGAGCTTGATTGGAACGCAGATAACCTGAGCATCGTAATAAGCGATGAAGGTGACGGCATGGCGGCTGAACAGTTGGACAAACTAGGTAAACACCCCATGACCTCGAAAGAAGAAGGCCTGGGTATTGGCCTTTATTTAACCAAGGCAACAATAGAAAAATTGGGTGGGAGCATTGAGTGGCAAAACAGGCAACTCAACGGTGTTGAAGTGTCGATTAAGCTGCCGTTAGCGCTAAAGGGCATTTAAGCGATGGAAGATAATCAACAACGCATACTGATTATTGACGACGACGAGATATATTGCTCCGTCTTGTGTGATGCCTTTACGCGTCGAGGCTTCGACGTGGCGTTTGCATGTGATGAGCAACAGGCGATTGAGCAAATAGAGCGTTTTGAACCTGAATTGGCGGTGGTGGATTTACGCTTAGAACAAAGCTCAGGCTTGCATTTAATTAAGCGCCTAAAAGATAATGATGAAAACACTAAAATCATCATGTTGACGGGCTATGCCAGCATTGCTACAGCGGTTCAAGCGGTCAAACTTGGCGCCATTCAGTACCTTACAAAACCAGCTAATGCGGATGAAATTTTAGCCGCGTTGGGGCAAAGCAATGCGGACGTGGATGTAGAACCCTCTCAACAACCGTTATCGGTTAAACGTTTGGAGTGGGAGCACATGCAGAAAATCTTGCTCGAATGCGAGGGTAATATTTCAGAAGCGGCGAGGCGCTTAAATATGCACCGCCGAACGTTACAAAGAAAATTGGCCAAACGCCCCGTAAGGCAATAAGCGTTATAAGCCGCGTTGCCACGGTGGAATAAGCGGTGTTTCTCCCTGGTTAGCGGCGTCAAGCTGAGTTAATAAAAGCTTTCGGTCTGTAGGCAGCATGCCTTTTAAGGGCAAGGCGTTAGACGCGTGATTAGAGCGAAAGGTAAGGGGTTGCTTCGGGTCGACTAGAGAGACGAGCAGCGTTTGTTCTTGTAGAAGCTCCACATCACTTTGCGGCGTGTATTGCCTCCCTTGTCGGTTGAACTTTTCCATAAACTCATCCCGTATATCGTCGCCTAAGGTTAATTGCAGCGTCGATAAATAGGTGAGATTTAATGCGTTAACAAGGTCTGCTGTTTGCTCAATGTGTTCTTGCCAATGCTGCTGCCCACCTAAACCTAAAATAACAGTGGCTGACACCTGCATGCCAACATCCAATGCCTTTTGTAAACCGGTCTTCATTTTGCCGGGCGTGGCGCCTTTGGTGATGCATTTCAGCAAGCTGGCGCTGCCTGTTTCAATGCCGTAATACAGCAGCGTTAAGCCGGCATTTTTTAACCGCGCTAATCCATCGGATGTTTTAGTCATCAAATTGTTCGGTAGGGCGTAACTGCTAACGCGTTCAAGCATCGGCAAATGACTGTATAGCGCATCAAGTATTTCAATTAGGGTGTCTGTGTTGCGGTACAAGGCATCGCCGTCAGCTAGAAACACGCGCCGTGTGCCAAGGTGTGAAACGGCTGTTGAGCGAATATCATTGAGTACGACATCTAATGGTTTTTCACTGAATGATTTTTCACGGTACATCGAGCAAAAGCTGCACCGATTGAAGCTGCAGCCCTCAGTGATTTGAAAAATTAGGCTATTGGCTTCAGAAGGAGGGCGATACAAAGGGTAGCTGTAATTCATATGGGTGCGACTACATTAACTTAATTGTGTAAAACTTCATTGTCCCTGCTTGATTGATGGAACGCAATGATGGACAATCCTCATCCTAATTTACACAACGAACAATGGTGACTCATGTCGGTCCCCTCGCAACGTGAAGTCGTGAACTCCGCCAGGCCCGGAAGGGAGCAACGGCAGCGACGGAATCGTGTGCCGGGGTGTGGCTGGCATGAGTTACCACCCACCCTGTTCTTTATCTTCTCCTCTAAAAATCGTACAAATAAGCAACGCTTTGTTACCCTATTGAGTCTATGAGTTATAAAGTTTTTGCAAGAAAATGGCGTCCGTTAAATTTTGCTCAAGTCGTCGGGCAAGAGCATGTTGTGCGCGCCTTAGTGAATGGTCTTGAGAGTGACCGACTCCATCATGCCTACTTGTTTACTGGTACACGGGGCGTGGGTAAAACGACCATCGCACGGGTATTGGCCAAAGCGCTTAACTGCCCTAATGTGGTGGCCGCCGAACCGTGTGGCAAGTGTGATACGTGCTTAGACGTTGACCAAGGCTGTTACCCCGATTTAATTGAAGTGGATGCTGCGTCTCGAACTGGCGTTGATGACACGCGTGATTTATTGGAAAATGTTCAATACGCACCCAGTCGCGGGAAATACAAAGTCTACTTAATTGACGAAGTTCATATGTTTTCAAAAAGCAGCTTTAATGCGCTGTTAAAAACATTGGAAGAACCACCAGAGCACGTCAAATTCCTACTCGCAACAACCGACCCGCAAAAAATGCCGGTGACCGTTCTGTCGCGTTGCTTACAATTTAATTTAAAACGCTTGTTGCCGAATCAAATAGAAGGCCAGTTAAAACTGATTTTAGAAAGCGAAGGCATTGAGTACCAACCTCAGGCTACTGAACTGTTAGCGCGTGCAGCAGATGGCAGCATGCGCGACGGTTTGAGCTTGTTAGATCAAGGAATTGTGCACGGTAATGGTGTGTTGAACGAAACCGACGTTATCGATATGTTGGGCAGCGTTGCCAGAGAACCGGTGCTGGATTTATTGAACGCATTGTTAACAAAACAAGGCGCAGATGTACTTGAAAGCATTGAAAAACTCGATGAGTTCGCACCTGACTACGCCGAAGTTTTGCAGTCGTTATTGTCGTATTTGCATCAAATTGCCGTCTGCCAAATAGCGGGAATGAGTAGTGACGAAGCATCGCTGACAACACTGGCCGAACAGTTAAGCAAAGAAGATGTTCAACTGTATTATCAAATCGCCTTGATTGGACAAAAGGACTTGCCGCTTGCGCCAACACCCAAGGTAGGATTTGAAATGGTACTGTTACGCATGTTGGCCTTTGCGCCCGTAGACATGAGTGAAGAAAATCCAGTTCAAGTTCCAACGCAGGTGAGTCAGCCCGTTCAAAAACCAGCGGTGATGGCATCACAGCCAGAAGCAACACCCGCGCCAACAGCAGTAGCTGCTGCACCGCGAAAAGCGCCGAAACTGACGATTCCTGAAAAAAAAACACTTGAAAATACAGAGCAGGTGAAGCCCAAGCCTGTTGTTGCAGTAAAAGAGGAAATAGCACAACCATTACCTAAGCCAGCCGCGGTTGTTAGCGAAACGGTAAGTCGCCCTGATAATAAGGTTGTTTGGCACGAGCTGGTGCCGACATTAGGCCTGGATCCGATGACACTTCAACTCGCCAATAACGCAACCTTAGTAACGTTAACGGAACATGAGTGTGAACTGATGCTAATAAGCGGCCATGTTTCGTTAAACAAAAAATCAGAACAGCACCTAAAAAATGCGTTATCTGATTATTTTGGCCGACGTTTGGAGTTGAAGCTGATTGAAGGTGCTAAAGACATTGTAACGCCCAATAGTATCGCCAGTGATAAAGTAGCGGACAGGCAACGATTGGCGGAACAAGAAGTGATGAATAACCCAATGGTAAAGCAGATAATTGAGGTGTTTGACGCTAAAATTATAGACGGCTCGATTAAACCAATAGATTAATAACGAACACAGTACGGAGAAAGAATGAAGAACCAATTAGGCGATTTAATGCAGCAAGCGCAAAAGATGCAAGAGAAAATGCAAGAAGCACAATCGAAACTGGCAGAGCTTGAAGTGACAGGCGAGTCGGGTGCGGGTTTGGTTAAAATTGTATTAACCGGTAAACACGAAGCGCGGCGCTTATCGATTGACCCAAGCTTAATCGCAGACAATGACCAAGAAATGCTGGAAGACCTTATCGTATCGGCCATTAACGATGCAGTACGTAAAGTAGAAACTGAAAGCAAAGACAGTATGGCTAATATGACCGCTGGTATTCCATTGCCTCCAGGCTTTAAGTTACCATTTTAAGATGCAATCAGAACCGGTTCTTCAAGACTTAATACAAGCGTTACGCTGTTTACCGGGCGTGGGTCAAAAATCGGCTCAGCGCATGACATTTCACTTGTTGGAGCGGGATCGCCAAGGTGCCTTTAAATTAGCGCAAAGCTTAGCCGAAGCGGTGGATAAAATTGGCCATTGCCAAACGTGTCAAACGTTAAGCTCTTCGGACGTGTGCGGCTTGTGCTCAGATCAACGCCGTGACCAACAGCTGCTCTGTGTCGTCGAAACGCCGACTGATGTAATGGCCATTGAAAGTGCGACTTCATTTAAGGGTGTGTACTTTGTGCTGAACGGGCGCTTATCGCCATTAGACGGGCTCGGGCCTGCAGAAATTGGTTTGGATAAACTAGCGGATAGAATAAAAAAAGGAACGGTTAAGGAAATTATTTTAGCCACCAACCCAACCGTTGAAGGCGAGGCCACGGCGCATTACATCAGCGAAATGGCAAAAAAACATCAAGTTGTCGCCACGCGTATTGCACACGGGGTGCCGTTTGGTGGTGAGTTGGAGTACATTGATAGCGGCACCTTATCACACGCGTTCAGTGGCCGTAGCGAAGTATAGGAGCGAATAAATGAGTGATTGTTTGTTTTGTAAAATAGTGAACGGTGATATTACGCCGGATATAGTGTACGAAAACGAAGCCGTTCTAGCGTTTAGAGACATCAACCCACGCGCACCAACACATGTGCTGGTTATTCCTAAAAAGCACATCCCCACCTTGGCTGATTTGGCTGATGACGATACCCAGTTAATGGGTGAAATTATGCAAGCCGCTAAAAAAATAGCTGAGCAAGAAGGCATTGCCGACTCGGGCTATAGAACGGTATTTAATTGTAAACAAGATGCAGGGCAAGAGGTGTATCACATCCATTTGCATGTATTGGGCGGTCGCCCAATGCAGTGGCCACCCGGCTAGTCAGATAGTTTATCTCTTAGTTTCAAGTAGCGTAAGTAACGCTGTTTTGAGATACTGCCACTGTCCGCGCCATCTTTTACCGCGCACTTAGGTTCTCTTACGTGCAGACAATTATTGTATTTACAATAATCGGCAGCGCTATTTATTTCCCGAAACCCAAACGCTAAGTTTTGCTCTGTGACGTGAGCCAATCCGAAAATATTTACCCCGGGACTGTCTATAATTTCACCGCCTTCAGGCAGTTTATATAAAGTGGATGCGGTTGTGGTGTGTTTGCCTAAGCCTGATGCTGTGGATAGCGTTTTAGTCTGCAATTCCAAATCGGGTAATAAGGCATTGGTAATCGTTGATTTACCGACGCCAGATTGCCCGACTAATAGGCTTGTTTTATCTTGCAGGTGTTTGCGTAAATCGTCTAAGCCCGTTTTATCTGACGCGCTCACTTCAACCACCTCGTAGTCTAAGTTCCTATATACCAATACGAGTTCATCGATGCTTTTTCTGGATTCATCATCCAGTAAGTCAATTTTGTTTAAGACGATTAGCGGCGCAATCTTTTGAAATTCGCAAACAATCAGATATTGGTCGAGCAGCAAGGGGTCAATGTTAGGTTTAACCGCAAGAATAACGACAATTTGGTGCAGGTTGGCGGCGACAGGTCGCGTTTTGCCATTTTTTGATGGTCTAGAAAGGATAGAGTCGCGTTCGAGTATCTTCTCAACACGGCCTGCATCAGGCTCGGTTCTAATCCACTCAACGTAGTCGCCGACAGCAGGTTGTTCTAATTGAGTACGTTTCTTACAGCGGGCGGTGTTGCCCTCGCTGTCTTCAACAATAAGTGCTTTACCTAAATGGGCAACAATGCGCCCTTTTAAAAGCGGGGGGGGATCTTGTTTAGAGGCGCTCAAATCTATTTAAATTTATAGTAACCGTGGTTTAAATAGGCCGCAACATCGGCAATATCATCATCAAACCATTGCGTACCTAACGAAAAGTCACAACGTTTAACGCGAGCATTTAAGGCCGCAAGATCGTGAACCTTGCGCGTTTTTGATGTGTACATATTACTGGTGTGGCAGGTCAAACAATTATTGGTATGTAGCGTTCGACCATTATCCAAATCAGCAGCTTGGCTGTTAAACGTGATAATGATTAGGCTAACAGTAAAAATAAGAAACGTTTTCATAATCGACCTTTATGCTTATGGAGAAATTAGGCTTTTCAAGTGATCAATTCTCACGCCAGCCGGTGGGTGGCTGTGGTGAAAGCTTGAATAAAGAGGGTCCGGCGTTAAGGTGCTGGCATTTTCTCGGTACAACTTAACCAGTGCTTGAATCAAGTGCTCTGGTTTAGCCATGGTGCTGGCAAATTCATCGGCTTCAAATTCAAATTTACGTTGAAAACGGCTGCTAATAGGCTGTATG
Organism: Cycloclasticus sp.; assembly: GCA_012959695.1. GTDB lineage: Bacteria > Pseudomonadota > Gammaproteobacteria > Methylococcales > Cycloclasticaceae > Cycloclasticus. The sequence continues at coordinate 36,705 of DUCS01000009.1, read as the reverse complement.
AAGGTAGTAAAAATAGGCAACACCAATATAAACAGGAGGAGGGCAATGGCGTCATTAATTTGAACCATGCCAAGGCCATCAAAAAACCAGTTTTCTTGTTTCAGCCAACCCAGTAGCGCAAAGCCAGCAAGCGTTACAAAGGTTGAAACAACCATGTGTTTGGTAATGTGCTTACACTTGAAATGGCCAAGCTCGTGCGCTAGCACGGCCTCAATTTCATCGGTGTTGAGCGATTCAATCAAGGTATCGTAAAACACGATGCGTTTGTTATTGCCAATGCCGGTGAAGTACGCGTTACCATGACCAGAGCGTTTTGAACCGTCCATTACATAAATGCCCTTGCTGTTAAAACCGCAGCGCTCAAACAATTGTTGAATGCGAGACTTCAAGGCATCATCTTCAAGCGGCGTGAATTTATTAAACAACGGTGCGATAAAGGTGGGTACCAGCCATGTCATAAAAAAAGTAAAGCTAATCGTCAGTAGCCACGCGTAAACCCACCAATATTCGCCCATTTGACCCATGACGGTAAGTAGCGCATACAACAACGGTGTGCCAATAATAAGCATCAGTGCAATTTGCAAGAACTGATCTTTGATGAATTGCCTAGCAGTGGTGCGGTTGAAGCCGAATTTTTGTTCTATTTTAAACGTTTGATAAACGCTGACGGGAAGTTCTATAAAGTGCGACAGAATAAATACTGACATAATTAACGCAACGCCAGACCATATATCGTGTGCGATGTATGCCTGTGTGATGGATGACAAGATATTGATAATGCCACCGAGTGTTAGTATGACTAAAACGCCGCTACCAATAATGGTGCTTAAGGTCGCCATTCGGGTTTTGGCTAAGGTGTAATCAGCCGCTTTTTGATGCGAGGCGAGGTCTATTTTTCCTTCAAAGTCTTTCGGTACGCTATCTCGGTGCAAGATGATGTGAATCATTTGGCGTCGGTTGAGCCAAAGCTTTAATAGCATGGAGCTGGCTAAAAAAAATAAAAATATAATGCTAAATTCGTTCATAATTTCTTTAAGATATAACCGTTGTTAATAATCATTAAGCCACAAAAGGTATTTAGATGTCTCAAGATAAGCAAAATTTAATATGGATAGACCTTGAAATGACAGGGCTAGAACCTGCAACAGATTCTATCATTGAAATAGCCACGATTGTGACCGATAAGGAACTGAATGTGTTGGCTGAAGGGCCTGTGTTGGCGGTGCGGCAATCTAAACAAACAATGGATGCGATGGACGATTGGAATCAACACCATCACGGGCAATCGGGTTTAATTGAACGTGTGTTGAGCAGTACATTAAGTGAAAGTGATGTGGCGTCACAGACCATTAATTTTCTAGAGCAGTGGGTGCCAAAAGGTGCATCGCCTATGTGCGGTAATAGCATCTGCCAAGACAGACGTTTTATGGTGAATTATATGCCGACACTTGAAACGTATTTTCATTACAGGAACTTAGATGTAAGTACCCTAAAAGAACTGGCTAGTCGCTGGGCGCCCGAGATTATGAAAGGCTTTAAAAAGAAGGCCACGCACCAAGCCTTGGACGATGTTATAGAGTCAATAGAAGAACTTAAATATTACCGCCAAACTTTCTTAAAGTATTAGCTGAATGATTCGGCTTTATAGCCCATACGAATACCACCCCAGTGCTGGCCGTTAACGTAAATAGGCACAGATAAATCGTGAAATATCTCGCCTGTATCACGTTTATAGGTTTGCAATAAGAAATCTTGTGTATGTGAGCCACAGCGAATACCCGCTGGGTCTTGGAATAATCGTTTGCTTCGACTGTTCACTAAATCTGTTTGGTAGTCACCAATGGGCGGCTTGGCAAACACATTATTGTGAGTTGGTACATAACCGTTCGGGTCTGTACAAATTGCGTATGCAAGTCCTGTAGTATTTTGAAGAAACTTCTCTTGAATGGTGAGGTTTAATTTATCGACAAAACCCGATACTTCCGCCTAGCCAATAGCGATTGTGTTGCCGCTGCTACCTAAGCGTTTAGCGCGTTCATAAAAGTCACCAACATAGTTGTTAATGGCGGCGTCTAAGGCCTTGATGAGACCGTTTTTTTTGATCGCCTCAGCTTCGTCTTTAGGGATTCTTTTATTGTTACTTAACGCATAAGTAATAAAGCCGAGAGAGCGAAACGTAGGGCGTAAAAATAGGATGAACATCACGAATAATGTTGCAGACACAGAGACAACGGCAGTGGATACAGATGAAATAATATGCGTCATATTATCGGGTGCAAAATAACCAATGATTAGGCCTGTTCCGACACCAATACCTAAGCTAATAATAAACAGTGGCAGCAAACTTTTAATGGAATAATCGCTTTTTTTCTTCATGCTTTCCTCTGGGTGTAATGCAGTCTAATGGTTGCTGTGTTCTTTTTAACGGTCACTGTAGAGCAAACTTTAGCACTTTATCGTTAAATTTGGTTATTTTGCTGCTGAATAGCCCAGCGCACGTGTTCACGGATGATAGGGTTCGCATGGCTTTTCTTTTTGAATAAGGCATCTAAAATGGCGTCGGATTTTGGTGCGTTTCCCAAGGCGACGGCGATGTTTCTAACCCAGCTCTCGTAACCAATTCGACGAATGGCGGAGCCCTCTGTTCTCTTTAAAAAGGTATCTTCGCTCCATTCAAAAATATCAATTAAGTCTATCGAATCTAAATTGTTGCGCGGCATGAAATCTCCTTCATCAGTGAGGCTGGCAAACCGGTTCCACGGGCACACTTGTTGGCAGTCATCACACCCGTAAATGCGATTCTCCATCAGGGGACGGAACTCCTCGGGGATTGAGCCGTGTAATTCGATGGTGAGATAAGAAATGCAACGTCTCGCATCAACGGTATAAGGCGCAATAATCGCTTGCGTTGGGCAAATATCAATGCAGTCGGTGCAACGACCGCAGTGTTCTTCGGCGGGGGTATCAATAGGTAGCGGTAGATCAACATACAATTCACCAAGAAAGAACCAAGACCCCGCTTCTTTGTTTAACACATTGCTGTGTTTGCCAATCCAGCCCAAGCCGGCTTTTTCAGCCAGCGCTTTCTCCATAACCGGCGCACTATCAACAAAGGCACGGTATCCAAAAACACCACTTTTTTGTTCGATTAAGTCAGCCAGTTTTTGTAATTTTTTGCGAATCACTTTGTGGTAATCGCGGCCCAAGGCATAGCGCGAAATATACGCACGAACAGGGTCGTCCATCAATTCATCCGTGCGCTGCATCGGTTCGGGCAGGTAATCCATGCGGCAGGAAATAACACGAACCGTTCCCTCGTGTAACTCAGCGGGGCGAGTCCGTTTACTGCCGTGTTTTTGCATGTAGTGCATCTCACCGTGCAATCCCGCATCTAGCCAATTATTGAGCTGTTTTTCGGCATCAGACAGTTGGGTATCGGTAATCCCCACTTGCTGAAAGCCGAGTGACAGGCCAAGCGCTTTAATATCGTTGGCTAGTTGTTGGAAGTCGATGTTGTTCTCGCTCATCTGCGGTAGGATACATTGAATTCAATTATCAATAAATTGTTGATGCAATATGCCTGACTTGATACGCCCCAATGTTGTTCCCATGTCATTCAAAAAAATGATAAAAAATGTCAGCCGACGTAATAAAGGCGCGCATAAAGGTGACTTTGGCCACACGCTATTAATTGGCGGTAATACGGGCTTTAGCGGCGCCATTCGGTTGTCAGCAGAAGCAGCGTTGCGCGTTGGTAGTGGCCTTGTTAGTGTGGCAACTCGACAAGAGCATGTGGCGGCCATGGCGATGTCTCGTCCAGAATTGATGTGTCATGGTGTTGATAAGCAGCTGCAAATAAAAAAATTAACCAAGCAAAGTAGCGCGATTGCGCTAGGGCCGGGGTTAGGACAAGACGCTTGGGCAATACATTTATTTGAAGCGACATTAGAATCCAACAAGCTGATGGTGTTGGACGCCGATGCGCTTAATGTGCTGGCAAAAGAACCCCGTAAGAATGAGCAGTGGCTATTAACGCCGCACGTTGGTGAAGCTGCTCGTTTGTTAAATTGCTCAACGTCGGAGATTCAACAAGATCGCGCTGCGGCGATAACACAATTACAGCAACAGTATGATGGTGTGATTGTTCTAAAAGGTGCGGGTAGTTTGGTGTTTGACGGAGGCGACAATATATTTATTTGTGATGCTGGTAATCCAGGGATGGCTTCAGGTGGCGTGGGGGATGTGTTGACAGGCGTTATTGCTGGATTAATAGCGCAGGGTTTGACCCTTATCGATGCGGCAAAATTAGGCGTGATGATTCATGCCATGGCGGGCGATTGTGCAGCTAAGAAGGGCGAAAAAGGCCTGATAGCCAGCGATTTAATGCAGCCGATTCGCGAGTTAATGAATGATCATTAAAGACGAGCAGGCGATGTTAGCGGCGGGCAAAGAACTCGTTGCGCAATTATCGCCGGGTATGTTGATTTTTTTTCAAGGCGACTTGGGGGCAGGTAAAACAACCTTGGTTCGTGGTGTATTAAATGCCATGGGGCACACGGGGTCGGTTAAAAGCCCCACGTATAATTTAGTGGAGCCTTATACGATTGAGGGTCAAGTCGTTTTTCATTTTGATTTGTATCGGCTGATGGACGCTGAAGAATTGGAATACATGGGGATACGTGATTATTTTAATGAGCAATCCATTTGCTTTGTAGAATGGCCAGATAACGGAAAAGGCTTGTTACCAAACCCTGATGTATTGATCGAAATAATAATTAACGGTGATCAGCGAAAATTGTTAATATCTCACCCTAAGACTATAGAAAAGGCATGAGAAGCAATTGCTTATGAGGGTATTCTCTAAACAATATCGATATTACTTAGCGACCATTTCAGCTTTTTTGATTCTATTGCTGAGCTTTCCCTCGTTTGCTGCGGCAAAACAAATCGAATCCTTACGATTTTGGACGGCGCCCGATCACACACGTTTAGTATTAGGTATTACGTCACCGGTTGAACACAAGGTTTTTTCGTTAAACAACCCTCCGCGACTCGTCATCGACTTGAAGGACGTCGTTTTTAAGACGTCGATGCCTGCATTTTCTTCAAATCACAAAGTGGTTAGCTTAATGCGACAAGCGCCGCGCAATAAAAAAGACTTACGCGTGGTGATTGATTTGAAAACCAACGTCCATGCAAAAAGTTTTTTATTAAAACCTAATGCTGATTATGGACACCGTTTAGTGATCGATTTATACCCCGAATCGAAGCAGACAAGCAAAAAACCAGCGGTCGTTAAAAAGGCTTCCAATATTGCTCAAAACAGCAAATGGGTGGTGGCGATTGATGCGGGCCATGGTGGCGAAGACCCGGGCGCAAAAGGTTATCGAGGAACGCGTGAAAAGGTGGTGGTGTTGGCGATAGCTAAAAAGTTAGCTGCGTTGGTTAATCAGCAACCCAATATGAAAGCCTATTTGGTGCGTTCAGGTGATTACTATATTGGGCTTCGTAAACGCATGGAAAAAGCACGTCGGGCGAGGGCTGATTTGTTTATTTCAATCCACGCGGATGCATTTAGGGACCAGCGGGCGCGTGGTTCGTCGGTTTATGTTTTATCTAATCGCGGGGCGAGTAGTGAGGCTGCACGATGGTTGGCAGACAGCGCAAACGCGGCTGATTTAGTCGGTGGCGTGAGTTTGGATGATAAGGACGATATGTTGGCTTCTGTGTTGTTGGACTTATCGCAAAATGCTACCGAAGATGCCAGTGCTACTGTGGCCAGCGAAGTGTTAAAGAACTTAAAAGGCGTTGGTCATGTACATAAAAAGCGTGTGCAACGCGCCGGCTTTATGGTGTTGAAGTCACCAGATATCCCCTCAATTTTAATAGAAACAGCGTTTATTTCTAATAAAAAAGAAGAGGCTAATCTTCGTAGTTCACGGCATCAAGGCAAGGTGGCGAAAGCGATTATGAAAGGTGTTAAAGCGTATTTCGCCAATCAGCAGGTGCCTTCTACATCGACATCACGGATAGCTAAATCGACGTATAAAATCAAGAGAGGCGATACTTTATCTGCCATCGCTGTGCGCCACCGCGTTTCCTTATCGTCGTTAAAGAAGCTAAATAAGATGCAAACGAGCCGGATTAGAATAGGGCAAGTTATTCGAATACCGAGTTAGTTTTTTTCGATACAATGGCTGGGTAAACTAGCCCCGTGTATCGACATAATCATGCCTATAAAACAACTCCCCCCACAATTAATTAACCAAATCGCCGCTGGCGAAGTGATAGAACGTCCAGCGTCAGCGGTTAAAGAATTGGTTGAAAACTCTCTAGATGCAGGCGCGAAGCAAATCGTCATAGAAATTGAAGAGGGTGGTTCGCGGTTGATCCGTGTGCGTGATGATGGTTGCGGCATTGAAAAAGCCGATTTAAGTTTGGCGATGTCTCGTCACGCAACCAGTAAAATTGGTTCTTTATTGGATCTTGAATCGGTGTTGAGTTTTGGTTTCAGGGGTGAGGCCTTGCCGAGTATGAGTTCAGTATCACGTTTAACGCTTTCGTCACGCCAAGAAATGGACAGTGCTGGCTGGACGGTTAAAGCCGATGGCACAGAAGAAGAACTGGATCCGGTGCCAACATCGCATTCTATTGGAACAACCGTTGAATTACGTGACCTTTTCTACAACACACCGGCGCGTCGGAAGTTTTTAAAAACCGATAAAACAGAGTTTGGCCACATTGAGACGGTTGTTAAACGCATGGCGTTGAGTCGTTTTGATGTCGGCTTTAGCCTTAAACATAATCAGAAACAGGTGGTTGATTTAAAACCCGCCTTAAGCAATGAACAAAAAGATCAGCGCGTAGGCATGCTATGCGGTAAAGGCTTTATTCAACAATCATTAGAAATTGACGTGATGAATGGAGAGTTCGGACTGCAGGGTTGGGTTGGTTTGCCGACGTATTCACGCTCCCAAGCAGACATGCAGTTTTTTTATGTGAATGGCCGATTGATTCGGGATAAATTGATTAACCACGCGGTTAGATTGGCATACCAAGATGTGTTGTTTCATGGTCGTCATCCCGTGTACGTATTGTATTTTACCATCGACCCGACCTTGGTTGATGTGAATGCGCACCCAGCTAAATTAGAAGTACGTTTTCGTGAAAGTAAAGCGGTGCACGATTTTGTCTATCGTCGTGTTAAGCAAGTACTTACGGATACGCGACCATCAGATCACTATGCGATTAAAACCGTTGAGCCGGCATTAACGCACTATCAACCACCGCAAGATGATATGCAGCAAAGTCATTTGCCCATGTCGGTTGCAGAATCGTCAGGTCGCTATGCTAGTCAGCCATCATTCGGTGGTTCTCATTCTGCACACACGATGGCTGCTTCATTTCAGCAGGCCAATAATGATGGGGGGGCTATTCCACCGATGGGCTTTGCGATTGCCCATTTGCATAACACGTATATCCTTGCAGAATCCGATAAAGGCTTAATTTTGGTTGATACGCACGCGGCGCACGAACGGATTGTGTATGAGACATTAAAAACGCAATATGACGCGGGCGATATGCCATCTCAACCGTTATTGATTCCACAAAAAATTGAATTATCTGATGAAGAGATGTTGTTGTTTGAACAAAACGAGGCCCTGCTCGATGGGTTGGGCATTGAACTGAGTGCGTCGGGGCCAACGACGTTGCTAGTGCGCTCTATTCCGGTTTTATTGGCACAAGACGATGCAGAAAAACTGGTTCGCGACGTGTTGATTGATTTAGCAAAAACAGGTGAAAGCCGCAGTGTTAAAGATGCGTGTTACACCGTGTTAGGAAATATGGCATGTCACGGTTCTATTCGTGCAAACCGCCGTTTGACCGAGGTGGAAATGAATGTGTTATTGCGCGATATCGAGAAAACGCAAAACAGTGGCCAGTGTAACCACGGGCGTCCAACCTGGGTGCTACTAACGGTGCAACAATTAGACGCGTTGTTTTTAAGAGGTCAATAAAAGGTGCAGGTTTTGCCGCAAGCTATTTTACTGATGGGGCCGACTGCCTCGGGTAAAACGGCGTTGGGTATTGAACTCGCCAAAACGCTGGACGGTGAAATCATCAGTGTGGATTCTGCCTTGGTTTATCGCGGTATGGATATCGGTACGGCTAAACCAGATATGGGTGAACGCGATGGCGTTGTACACCATTTAATTGATATTTTAGAACCAACGCAGGCTTTTTCGGCCGGACAGTTCCGTCAACAAGCGTTGTTGTTAATCGACGATATCCTCTCAAGAGGAAAAATGCCCATACTCGTCGGTGGCACTATGTTGTATTTCCATGTGCTCTTAAATGGCATGGCTAGTTTGCCGGATGCGGACGAAGCAATACGTCGAGACATTGATCAGCAGGCGCAGCAACAAGGTTGGGATGCGGTGCATAAACGGTTGCAGGAAGTTGACCCAGTAGCGGCTGCGCGTATTCACCTCAATGACTCACAGCGCATACAGCGAGCGTTAGAGGTGTATTTAATCTCCGGCCGTAGTCAAACGGATTGGATAAAAGATCAAGCGAATGTGGTGTTGTCTTTTAACCCCATTAAGCTCGTTATAGCGCCTAGCGATAGGGCGGTGTTGCATGAAAAAATCGCCTTGCGTTTCGACCAAATGCTTAATAACGGGTTTATTGAAGAAGTGAACGTGCTCTTTAATAGAGGTGATTTAGATGCTTCAATGCCAGCCGTTAGGGCGGTTGGTTATCGGCAAGCATGGGCTTATTTGCAAGGTGACTGTGACGCAGCCACGTTTCGCGAGAAGGCCATCATTGCGACGCGCCAACTAGCTAAAAGGCAATTTACTTGGTTGCGCCAACAAGCCGAAGCAACGTGGCTCGAGACAGGAGATGACGCAGTATTGACGAAAGCGTTGTGTCAGTTAGGCTAGATTTTAGTCATCGGGTCTTGAAATGTATCGATATTGCCACCATCTATATCGATAGTAGCTTATAGATAGTTGTTAATAGCGGGTTTAAGCTATAATTGCTGCGCTGCAAAATTGGATGCGGTTTGGATGTAAAGGGATTTTATTAAAAACAACAATAAGGATTAACACATGTCTAAAAGTCATAATTTACAAGATACGTTCTTAAATACACTGAGAAAAGAGCACATACCAGTGGCCATTTTTCTAGTCAATGGTATTAAATTACAAGGCCAAATTGACTCATTTGACCAATACGTTGTGATATTAAAAAACGCAGTGAATCAAATGGTGTATAAACACGCCATATCTACTGTTGTCCCTGCGCGTGCGGTTAATATGCCTCGCGATAATGAGGAAGACTAAATAGCTATTTTGGATAAAATTCTTGTTCTGGGCGTTGCTGTTTAATGGAGTTATTTGATCGCCCAGATGCAGGTGAAAAAGCGCTCGTTGTTCATCTCTCTATTAATGGTAGCTTTTCGGAAGACGATTTAGACGAATTTATTCAACTGGTTATTTCTGCCAACGTGGAACCGGTTGTTACGGTGAAGGGTTCACGCAGAACGCCTGATTCGAGACATTTTATAGGCAAGGGTAAGCTAGAAGAAGTTCGACACTTATTGCATGAAACGTGTGCCGACGTGGTGTTATTCAATCACAGCCTCAGCCCGAGTCAGCAACGAAATCTGGAAAAAGAATTAGAGGTTCGTGTGCTGGACAGAACCAATTTAATTTTAGATATTTTTGCCCAACGCGCGCAATCATTTGAAGGCAAGCTACAGGTCGAACTGGCTCAACTACAGTATTTATCTACCCGTTTGGTTCGAGGTTGGACTCACCTTGAAAGGCAAAAAGGCGGTATTGGTTTGCGTGGCCCAGGTGAAACCCAGTTGGAAACCGATCGCCGACTAATTGGTAAGCGTATCCGCCAAATTAAATCTCGCTTGACGAAGGTCAACAAACAACGTGACCAAGGTCGCCGCAGTCGACAGCGCGCCGATGTGCCGACGGTTTCACTCGTTGGTTATACCAATGCCGGTAAATCAACGTTGTTCAATGCATTAACCGACTCGTCTATCTATGCGGCGGATCAGTTGTTTGCAACCTTGGATCCAACGCTTCGAGAAGTGAAATTACCTGACTACGGCGAAATTGTATTGGCCGACACGGTGGGCTTTATTCAGGATTTGCCACACGAGCTGGTCGCGGCTTTTCGCTCAACCTTACAAGAAACCATTGAAGCCGATTTATTGCTGCACGTGGTGGATGCGAGTAGCCCTAACCGGCAGCATCAAATACACGAAGTCAATTCTGTTTTAAAAGAGATTGGCGCGGATAAAATTCCGCAACTCATGGTATACAACAAGGTTGATCTGATGGGGTCGGTTGCGTCGCATGTCGATAAAAACGAAAACAGCGAGGTGACGGCCGTTTGGTTGTCAGCCATGATGAAAGATGGAGTGAATCTTTTGTTGGAAAGCTTGTCTACGCTTTGTCATGAAGAAAACACAAGGCTGACGTTGGTGCTAAAACCATCGCAGGCTAAGTTACGTGCACAATTGTTTGATGTGGCACAAATTTTACATGAAGAAAATAGAGAAGATGGCTGTTGGGTGATGGATGTGAACATGCCTAATAAATATAAACATTTAATCAACGGCATTTAGTTGCATTTATTTGTTTAACACCTTGCTAACGAATGCATACAGCCCTAAAATTAGCTGTTGGAATTAATTGATAGATAACGTGAGGTTTTACTATGTCTTGGGATGACTCAGATAACGATAAAAATAAGAAGAAAGATCCATGGAGCGGTCGTAAAAAAGATCAGCAATCACCGCCAGATCTTGATGAATTAGTGCGTTCAATGCAAGATAAATTGAGTGTTCTATTCGGTGGTGGGCCAAAGAACCCACCAACAGGAAACAATAAAACCCCTGGTGCACCAGCACCGTCAGGTAAGAGTGTAACGACGTTACTTGTTATAGCAGCCATAATTTGGTTAGCATCGGGTATCTATATCATCGACGAAGGTAATAGAGGCGTTATCTTACGCTTTGGCGCCTATCATGAAACCACACTCCCAGGGCCACATTGGCGTTTCCCACGCCCAGTTGACAGTGCGGTTGTCGTCAACGTTGCCCAAGAACGCTTTATTGAAGTAGGCTACCGTTCAGGTGCTAACCAACAATCAGTTAGCGGCGTTAGGAAAGAAGCTTTGATGCTAACCGAAGATGAAAACATCATCGACGTGCGTTTAGCGGTGCAATACAGAATTAAAGATGCGCAAGATTACATCTTTAATGTTCGTAGCCCTGAGGTAACCCTAAAGCAAGCGACTGAAAGCGCTCTTAGAGCAGTGATTGGTAAAAGAAAAATGGACTTCGTGTTAACCGAAGGTCGTAGTGAAGTGGTCGCCAAGGTAGAAGTCGCGTTGCAAGCCATGCTCGATGATTATGGTACTGGCTTGATTGTATCGTCAGTAAACTTGGTTGAAGCGCAGCCGCCAGAAGAAGTGCAAGGTGCATTCTCGGATGCCATTAGAGCCCGTGAGGATGAACAACGTTACATCAATGAATCGCAAGCGTATTCAAATGAAATAATACCGAAAGCACGTGGTACAGCGTCTCGAGTTGTGCAAGAAGCTGAAGCGTATCAAGAACGTGTTAAAGCTGAAGCAGACGGTGACGCGTCACGTTTTACTCAATTGCTTGTGCAGTATGAATTGGCACCTGAAGTGACACGTAAACGTCTGTATCTAGAAACGATGGAAGGTGTATTGGGTAATTCTAGAAAAGTGATTATGGATGTAAAAGGCGGCAATAATTTAATGTATTTGCCGATTGATAAGTTGATGGAGTCATCATCGACAAAGGCAGCACCTAATCGTTTTATTACGCCACCAGAAAAAACAACGTCAGGCAATACCGGGCGAGATACCAGTTATAGAGACAGAGGGAGGGCAAGATAATGAAACTTAACCCAATGATATTGATTGTTTTAGTCGCTATCCTTTTTGTAGGATCAATGAGTGTGTTTGTTGTAGACGAACGGGAAAAGGTAATTGTGTTCCGTTTAGGTGAAATTGTTCGTACGGATCTTGAGCCTGGATTGCATTTTAAATTCCCCTTTATTAATAATGTAAGAAAATACGACGGGCGCATTCAGACGTTGGATTCTAACCCTGAACGTTTTTTAACCTCGGAAAAGAAAAACGTGATTGTTGATACGTTTGTTAAATGGAAAATTTCGAATGTTAATGTTTTCTACCGTGCGGTGGGTGGTGACCCTCGTCAGGTTGATACGCGTTTGAATCAGTTCGTTAAAGAAGGCATGAGAGCGGCTTTCAGTAAGCAAACGATTAAAGAGTTGATTTCAGTCGGTCGGGATAAAATTCGTATTGGTTTAGTTAAAGATATTAACTTGCTAGGTAAAGGCTTGGGTATCGATATTGTTGATGTTCGAATCAAGCGAATCGACTTGCCAGATGAAGTGAGTGCGTCTGTTTATAAACGGATGGAATCAGAGCGTGAGCGTGTTGCGCGTGATTTCAGGTCGCGTGGTAAAGAAGCGGCGGAAAGAATTAAAGCGAATGCAGATAAGCAAGGCGAAATTATTCTTGCTACAGCATATAAAGAATCTCAAATATTACGCGGTACGGGTGATGCGGAAGCGGCTAAAACATACGCAGATGCGTATAACAAAAACAAAGAGTTCTTTGCTTTTTACCGCAGTTTAGATGCTTACCGTAAAAGTATGGGCTCTGGAAATGACTTGATTGTGTTGGAACCAACATCCGACTTTTTCAAGTACTTTAAAAAGAGTAAGTAGCTTAATGTTAGGGTTCTAACGCGATGGCGTGGAGTGAATTATTTGCAGCTATTGCGTTGGTACTCATCTTAGAAGGCATTATCCCGTTCATGAGCCCTGATGCCTTACGTAAAACGTACCAGCGCTTGACAGAAATGGATGATCGAACGGTTCGAATGTCAGGGCTAGTGAGTATGATTGCGGGTGTGGTTTTATTAACGCTGGTACGTTAAATAAAACAAAAGCCAACAGTAACTTCGCCTTTTAACAGGTAACGGTAAATAAATCGATGTTAAACAAAAATAATTGGATATTGCCAGAAGGCATGGAAGGCCTACTTCCAGCGGATGCTTCGCGGCTAGAAACCATGCGCCGTGAGTTATTGAACCTGTTTCAATCGTGGGGTTACGAATATGTTATTCCGCCGATGGTGGAATTTTTAGATACCTTGCTAACAGGCACAGGCAGTGAGTTAGCACTGCAAACATTTAACGTTACTGACCAAATCAGCGGAAAAACACTCGGTATTCGTGCCGATATGACGCCGCAGGTGGCGCGTATGGCATCGCATAATATTTATAAAAGCGCACCCGTAAGGCTGTGTTATTTAGGTTCTGTGTTACAAGCGCGTGGCGCTAAGATTGAGAAATCGCGCAGCCCTATTCAAGTGGGTGCGGAGTTATACGGTAGCCAACACATTAAAAGTGATGTTGAAATCATTCGTTTGATGTTAGAAACCTTGGCAATTTCAGGTATTCAAGACGTTCATTTAGATCTCGGCCACGTGAGTATTTTCAGAGGGTTGAGTCAACAAGCAAACTTATCAGCAGAGCAAGAAGCAGAGCTGTTTGAAGTGTTACAACGTAAGGCCACAGATGAGGTCGATGAGCTGTTAACGTCCTATCAACTTGATGCGGGTTGGCACAAAGCCTTTTATACATTGCTCAGTTTGAACGGCGATATTGCCGTGCTTGATGAAGCAAAGGTCAGTTTAGCTATCGGTGGCGATGATGTGTTGTCCGCTATCGATGAGCTAAAGCAGGTGGCCGCTTTATTAAAAAGTATTTATCCAGCATTGCCGTTATATTTTGATTTGGCAGAGCTTCGTTGTTATCAATATCAAACGGGGGTCGTGTTTGCTGCCTTTGTGCCAGGTTTTGGTTCAGAAGTGGCGCGTGGTGGTCGATATGACAATTTAACGGGCAAATTAGATACGCCGTTACCAGCCACTGGTTTTAGTGCGGATATCAAAGTGCTTGCAAAATTAAGTGCCTTGTCAAAGGAAACAACTAAAGACATTATCCTTGCGCCAGCAAGTGAAGATGCTGATTTACACGGCGTTGTTCGCCAACTGAGAGCATCCGGTAATATTGTTGTGCAGGCGCTTCCAAATGATCTGCAGCCGCCTCAACATACACAAACCATTGCCAAAGTTGATGGTTTATGGAAAGTTAGCGAATAACGCTAAACCACATTTCAAGAAATTAAAGAGATATAAAGATGGGAAAAAATGTTGTCGTAATTGGCACTCAATGGGGTGACGAAGGCAAAGGTAAATTGGTGGATTTATTAACCGATGATGTAGCAGCCGTGGTGCGCTTTCAAGGCGGGCATAATGCTGGGCATACGTTGGTTATTGGCGATAAAAAAACAGTCTTGCATTTGATCCCGTCCGGCATTTTAAGAGACAACGTACAGTGCCTAATCGGTAATGGGGTGGTGTTATCACCCGAAGCATTACTGAAAGAAATGGCTGGTTTAGAGAAGGCGGGCATTAACTTTTCTAATCGTTTAAAAATAAGTGAAGCCTGTCCGTTAATTCTGCCGGTACATATAGGTTTAGATTTGGCGCGTGAACGTGCGCGTGGGAATAAAGCGATTGGCACAACCGGCCGTGGCATCGGTCCGGCGTACGAAGACAAAGTGGCAAGGCGTGGTTTACGAGCAGGTGACTTGTTAACGCCAGACATTTTTGCAGAAAAGCTAAAAGAACTGCTTAAATACCATAATTTTGTGTTGGAAAACTATTTCCAAGCGGATACCTATGATTTCCAAACCATGTACGACGAAGTAATGGCGCAGGCAGAGGTGATTAAACCGATGCTGATTGACGTTGCAGATACACTGCATAACTACAGTCGCGATGATAAAAATGTACTGTTTGAAGGTGCACAAGGCGCACTGCTAGACATTGATCATGGTACCTATCCGTACGTAACCTCATCCAATACAACAGCCGGTAGTGCGGCCAGTGGTAGCGGCATGGGTCCCTGTGATATGGATTATGTGCTGGGCATTACTAAAGCCTATACAACACGCGTTGGCAGCGGGCCATTTCCAACAGAGCTTGATGATGAAGTGGGCGAATACTTAGGTAAAAAAGGTCATGAATTTGGCGCAACAACAGGCCGTGAAAGACGTTGCGGTTGGTTTGATGCTGTGTCGCTTCGTCGCTCAGCTCGTTTAAACAGCCTAACGGGCATTTGCTTGACCAAGCTGGATGTAATGGACGGCTTAAAAGAAGTGAAAATTTGTACGGCTTATAAATTGAACGGTGAAATTATTGACGTGCCACCTATCGGTGCAGAGAATTACGAACAATGTGAACCCGTGTTTGAAACGATGCCGGGTTGGATAGGGCAAACGGAAGGGCGTAAATCATTAGATGGCTTCCCTGAAGGTGCGTTAGCTTATATCAAACGATTGGAAGAACTGATTGAAGTGCCGATTGATATCATATCAACCGGGCCGGAAAGAACCGAAACGATTGTGCTGAATCATCCATTTGCATAAATAACCTTAATATTTCAAAAGCCCTATACGTTTTTTTATAGGGCTTTTTTTTGTTTTAAGCCATTGGTTTTAATAATATTAGATATCGTTCGTATATTCTAATGTGCATTAGAAAAGTGTATGATTAGGTGATAATAAAATGTACTTGGAACAACAAAATGCCGAATATGGATAACTACGATGACGTTAAAGCTAATTTCTCATTAGAAACCCCTGAGTTATATAACTTTGGCTTTGATGTCATCGATAAACGCGCGGACGAGTCCGATAAACTGGCCTACATTGAAGTAGACGGTTCTGGTGAAAAGATCACACACTACCAATTCAGCGATTTACGCGATATTTCAAATCAATTTGCCAATGGCTTATTAGGTTTAGATGCTAAAAAGGGTGATTTAGCCTTCGTGATGATTCCACGTATCGGTGAATGGTATTCCATCATGATTGGCTGCTGTAAATTGGGCGTCGTCACTATGCCGGGTACCAATTTATTAACCCCTAAAGACATTGAATATCGCATCAATCGCTCTAAAGCGACGATGGCGATTGTGACGTCGGAGAATGCCGATAAAGTGGATGCGATAAAAAGCAAATGCCCAACGCTTGAAACATTAATCGTTATTGGTGATGAACGTGAGGGATGGCATACATTTAAGCAACTGACTGAAAATTTTGATACTACATTAGACAAGACTCAACTAGCACCCAGTAAAGCGTCAGATTTAATGATGATTTACTTCACCTCAGGCACGACGGGCATGCCAAAAATGGTGGCTAGAGATAATGCCTATGCCCATGCACACACCATTACCGGTGAATACTGGATGGACTTGCAAGAGAATGACATTCATTGGACGCTATCGGACACGGGTTGGGCGAAAGCCGCTTGGGGTATGTTGTATTCACCTTGGCAAATGGGTGCAGCGATGGTGTTGTTTAACGGCACAGGCTTTGACGCTGAATTACATTTGAATTTAATTGAAAAGCTAGATGTGACGACGTTTTGTGCACCACCAACCGTTTACCGTGTGTTCGCGCAAATGGATTTAGCTCAATATAATTTAAGCTCTATTCGCCATGCGATTGGTGCAGGCGAGCCACTTAATCCCGAAGTAATTAAAATTTGGAAAGAGGCCACGGGCTCTGATATTTACGATGGCTATGGGCAAACAGAGACGATTAATATTGTGGCAAATTACCCCTGTTTGCCGGTAAAACCAGGCTCAATGGGGAAACCTGTTCCCGGTGTTAATGTGCAAATTGTTGATGAAGATGGCCATATTTGTGCCGTGGATAGCGTCGGTAGCATCGCCATTGAAATCACCGATCCATTACAACCTGGTATGTTTCCCGGCTATTGGGAAGATGATGTAGCAACGGCTAAATGCTTTTTGAATGGTTGGTACCACACCGGTGATAACGGCACAGTAGATGAAGATGGGTACTTTTGGTTTGTTGGCCGCTCAGATGACATCATTACCTCGTCGGGTTATAGAATCAGCCCGTTTGAAGTGGAAAGTTCCTTATTAGAACACCCCGCAGTGCTTGAATCAGCCGCCATTGGTAAGCCTGATGAGGCGCGTGGGGAAATCGTAAAAGCGTTCATTATTTTGGCCGAAGGCTATGAAGGCAGCCCTGAACTAACCAAAGAAATTCAAACCTTCATGAAACAACACACCGCGCCATATAAATACCCGCGCGAAATTGAATACGTCGAATCGTTGCCGAAAACTATTTCGGGAAAAATCAGACGTATTGAATTAAGACAAAACTGTTAGGAGTAGAGCATGTCAGCAGCACCAGAAGGGGTCATAGATCCGCATAAAATAGTTAAATATAAGGCTACAAATCACGTACGCTTCGTTACCGCCGCCAGCTTGTTTGACGGCCACGATGCAGCGATTAATATCATGCGTCGAATCTTGCAGTCTACCGGTACTGAAGTTATTCACCTGGGGCATAACCGCTCTGTGCAAGAAGTGGTGAATGCCGCGATTCAAGAAGATGTGCACGGTATTGCCATCAGCTCGTACCAAGGCGGGCACGTTGAATACTTTAAATACATGATTGACCTATTGAAAGAGAAGGGCGCGTCGCACATTAAAATATTTGGCGGCGGCGGTGGCGTGATTGTGCCGGAAGAAATTGCCGAGTTACATGCCTATGGCGTATCGCATATTTTCTCGCCGCATGACGGTCAGAAGATGCAATTGCAAGGCATCATCAACGAGATGATCGAAACGTCAGATTATGATCTGGCAACGGTCGACATCCCTCAAAATTTTGATGATTTAACGGGTAATGAATACAGAAAGCTAGCGCGTTTAATCACCGGCCTAGACGAGAAAACTGTTTCGGATAAACAACTAAGCAGCTTGTCTGAAGCGGCTGCTTCATTTGCGAAAACGCCGGTGTTAGGTATTACCGGCACAGGTGGCGCAGGTAAATCGTCATTAACGGATGAATTGATACGACGTTTTACATTGGAGCTACCCGATCTAAAAATCGCTGTCATAGCGATTGACCCCACCAAACGTAAAACCGGTGGTGCATTACTCGGCGACCGTATTCGCATGAACGCGATTAACCACCCGAATATTTATTTCCGTTCTATCGCCACACGTAATACGCAGGGCGAAGTACCAGAAGCGTTACCGAATATTATTAACGCCTGCAAAGTGTCGGGTTTTGATTTAATTATTGTTGAAACACCGGGCATTGGCCAGGGCGATGCGGGCATTGTGCCGTACGTGAATACCTCTATGTACGTGATGACACCAGAGTTTGGTGCGGCCAGTCAATTAGAAAAAATTGATATGTTGGATTTTGCTGATTTGGTGGTGATTAACAAATTCGACCGTAAAGGCAGTGAAGACGCGTACCGCGACGTTAGAAAACAGTACCAACGTAACTTCGAGTTATTTATGACACCAATGGAAGACATGCCGGTATACGGCACCATTGCTTCAAAGTTTAACGACGACGGTGTCACCGCTTTATACCAAGGTTTATTAAAAGCATTCGAAAGCAAAGACCTAAATACTTGGGAAGGTGATTTCTTCGCACCTGTCGAGCTTAAGCGCTCAACAACTAGCAGTTCTATTATCGCTGCAGAACGCCAACGTTATTTGGCAGAAATTGCTGAAGCAGTGCGCGCGTATCACAAAACAATTAAAGAACAGGTAACGATTGCAAGAGAGCGTCAGCAACTAAAAGAAGCGCAACGTATGTTGGGTGATGATATTGTCGTTGAAGGCGCATTCAGTAAGCAAATAGCTAAACGTGAAGATGCACTAGACCCACGTTGCAAACGTCTGCTAGAAGTGTGGGAAGACATTAAAGAAGCGTATAAGAAAGATACTTATGTGACGAATAGTCGCGGTAAAGAATTTACTACGAATATCGCAACGTATTCATTGTCGGGTACACGCATACCTAAAGTGTCTACGCCCGTTTATGAAGATGACGGCGAACAATTACGCTTCTTATTAAAAGAAAACGTACCGGGTAACTTCCCGTTTACGGCTGGTGTATTTGGCTTTAAACGTGAAGGTGAAGACCCTGCGCGGATGTTTGCTGGCGAAGGCGACCCATTCAGAACCAATCGCCGTTTCAAATTACTGTCTGAAAATTCCGAAGCGACTCGTTTATCAACCGCGTTTGACTCAGTGACGTTGTATGGAAATGACCCGGGCGTGCGCCCTGATATTTACGGTAAAGTCGGTAACTCAGGCGTCTCTATTGCTACCTTGGATGATATGAAAGTATTGTTTGATGGCTTTGATTTATGTGCCCCAACCACGTCGGTTTCATTAACCATTAATGGTCCTGCACCAACCTTGTTGTCATTCTTCCTAAACACAGCGATTGATCAACAATGTGTAAAGTTTGAAGCCGAAAAAGGTCATTACCCCAGTGAAGCAGAACGTAACGAGATTAAAAATTGGGCGTTAGCCAATGTACGTGGGACTGTTCAAGCGGATATATTGAAAGAAGACCAAGGCCAAAACACCTGCATCTTCTCAACGGAATTCAGCCTTAAAATGATGGGCGATATTCAACAATACTTTATCCAAAAGAAGGTTAGAAATTTCTACTCGGTATCAATTTCGGGTTATCACATAGCCGAAGCGGGTGCGAACCCGATTTCACAATTAGCCTTCACCTTGTCGAATGGCTTTACCTACGTAGAAACCTATTTGTCTCGCGGCATGAAAATTGATGATTTTGCAGGGAGCTTATCATTCTTTTTCTCAAACGGTATGGACCCAGAATATACCGTGATGGGCCGTGTGGCGCGTCGCATTTGGTCAGTCGCCATGCGCTTTAAATACGGCGCGAATGAACGTTCACAAAAGCTCAAATATCATATTCAAACATCGGGGCGCTCACTGCACGCGCAGGAGATGGACTTTAACGACATTAGAACCACGCTACAGGCTTTAATTGCGATTAATGATAACTGTAACAGCCTGCACACAAATGCCTACGACGAAGCCATTACAACGCCAACAGAAGAATCTGTGCGTCGTGCGATGGCCATTCAACTGATCATCAACAAAGAATACGGTTTAGCAAAGAATGAAAACTCATTGCAAGGCTCTTTCATCGTGGATGAACTGACTGACTTAGTAGAAGAAGCGGTACTGCGTGAATTTGAAAGAATCTCGGAACGTGGTGGTGTATTGGGTGCAATGGAAACGGGTTATCAGCGTGGGAAAATTCAAGACGAATCTATGAATTACGAAATGTTGAAGCATACCGGTGAACTACCAATCATTGGTGTCAATACATTTAAAAACCCACATGCGGATGAGTTGGAAACGACCATTGAGTTGGCACGTTCTACAGAAGAAGAGAAACAAAGCCAATTAAGCCGATTAAACACCTGTCATAAAAATAATAAAGATAAGGCCGCTCAATCACTAAAAGCGCTTCAAGAAGCCGTGCAAAACAACGAAAATGTTTTTGATGTATTAATGGAAGCAGGGCGTTATTGTTCCCTAGGCCAAATTACTGATACCTTCTTTGAAGTTGGCGGACAATATCGACGTAATATGTAAACAATCTCTCCAGTTCGTTTTGTAAACAGTGTGTCCGGTTTGTACATGTCTTATTCTC
>DUCS01000009.1:0-15987 GCA_012959695.1 Cycloclasticus sp. | reverse complement strand
TTAAGGGGAAGGGGCCAGACAAAAAAGCTTGCACCGTAGCAATTACAAGTCTTGCAATAGATTTCTTCACTTGACATTCCCACTCATCAAACTACGATAACCAGTTCGGTTAAACCATTAAATCGACATTAAAATAATCTAACAAGAGGAATGAACATGGCTGGAGTAAAACTAATCGTTGCGTACCCAACACCAACAGATATAGATGCATTTGAAAAAGTGTATACCGAAGAGCACGTACCAATGGCTGTAGAAAAGCTAGGCGGCAAAACCAAGTTGGTCGCTACTAAAATACTATCTATGGCTGATGGCTCAGCAGCACCGTATTATAGAATTGCAGAAGTATATTTCCCTTCAATGGAAGCATTAGGTGCTTGTGCTGAATCTGAAGGCGGCCAAGAAACAATTGCTCACGCGGTTGAAATTTCTTCAGGTGGCGCACCGTTGTTTATGGTGGCAGAAGAAGAAGTGTTTGAATTCTAAGCACGCTTAAATTCAATGCAAAAAAAGCCCGCTATATGCGGGCTTTTTTTGGGGCTTTTAACTAGGCAGTAATCGGTGAAAGACTGAGGTTATGATGGTTCTAAAAGTGATTTTTGTTCATTGTGATATACTTGTATACCAACAAACATGAATGAGGCTATTACCATGAGCAGACAAGCAGCGATAAGGCTAGAAGATGACATATATACCAGATTGCAAGAGCTTGCCTCAAAAACAGGCAGAACAGCCACGTTTTATATGCGAGAAGCTATTGAGACTCACCTAGAAGACCTGGAAGATATTTACTTGGCAGAACAAGTGTTTGACCAAGTAAAGCGTGGAAAACAGCGAACCTTCTCATTAAGCGAAGTGGAGCGTGAACTTGGCTTGGAAGATTGAGTTAACAGAACTGGTATTAAAGCAACTTAAGAAAATGGGCCATAACGAAGCAAAGCGAATCACCCATTATTTAAGAAAACGAATCGAAACTCTTGATGACCCCAGGCTGTTAGGTAAACCCCTAAAGGGAGATCTATCAAACCTTTGGCGCTATCGGGTCGGTGACTATCGCTTAATATGTGACATCAATGAAAATGAGTTGATTGTGTTGGTGGTGGAGTAGGTCACCGAAAAGTGTTTATGAAAAGGACCCCGTGATTTCTTCTTGTTCGTGAGTTTTAAAAATTATTTAGGGCATAAAAAAACCCCGCTAAAGCGGGGTTTTAATTATTACTATGTAACTAACCGATTAAGGTAATGCAACATTAATACCTAGACCAACCATAATTTCAGAACCAGAATTTACTGAAATACTTGATTGAGTGCCAGTAACACCAGGAGGAATTGCCGTCGCACCAGCCAGTAAACTAATACCGACATCAGCAGCAAGAGCAGCAATATCTAAGCTACGTGATTCTTCTTCCTCAAATGCGTAGGCTACAAATGCATCTACACTAACAGCATCTGTGAAGTTATAGCCGACACCTGCAGTTACTGTATGTTCCCATATAACTGGCAATAGGCTCATTTGAACAATATCGATAAAGTCTGTTGCCAATGCTTCGACTATAGGTGCAGCAACTGGAACGCCATCAATTGATGCAGCGCCTTTACCTAATGGCAAGTTACCTAAACCGTATATTTCACCTAAAGTGCTTTCAGGATTATCTCTAAGAATTGGACTTGCGTAGTTGTAACCTGCTCTAAAGTTCCAGTTCCCTGCCGCATATTGAGCACCTAAAGCAACCAAATATTGATCTTTCCAAGCATCTCTGTATGCATCTGCATCACCCCAGTTTTTATAAACAACGTCAAGTTCAACAAGTAAATTATTCATTAAGACGTCTTCAAATGCAACACCAACAATAATTTCTAGTGGTTGTTCTACATCTAAGTCTTGCCAACCATCTGATTTTACAGGTGTTGATGAACCAAAGTTCTGTCCAGTTGTTGTGTTGTTATCAGCATAAAGAATATTTTGGAATTTGTATTCTAATGGGCTCTTGACGGTTAAGCTAGTTGTAATTCCATCCGTAACCATATAAGTGGCACCTAATGTCCAACCGAAGCCTATGTCGTGTACCGAAGCAGTTGTGCCGCCCCAGTCGCTAAGTATGCCGCCAGTTTCAAGAGTTCCGTTATTAGAAGCTGCTCCTGCTAGAGGATCGATGACTAAATCACTAATGGCGTCAAATCCAGTTGTTGTACCAACGGTACCTAATTGTGCCAAACCAAATCCAATCGTTACAGTTGCACCTAAAGAGAGGTCTTCAGACACTTTGTAACCGGCTGCAATGTTTGCGTTAAAGGAAATCACTTCTACATCTAGTGGAGCTGCAACAGGTCCAGTAAGACCACATAGTAATGGTTCGTTAATAGCAGTATATTGAGGGTCGCTACATTGGCCGGTAATTGGAACTCCTAACAATGTGTTTGCTACGGGGTCATATGCTGCGTTAGCAGTTGCAAATGCGCCAGCAAATAATTGTAAAGGACTATCACGATAATCAGCGCCAAGTCCGGCGTCTGCTTCTAGACCTAAGCCTATGAACAAGTTTGGCGATACTTGAAGTGATAAACCCAGTGTTGGGACGATGTAATTATCAGCATCTGATTCGTGCTCTGCGTGAAAAGCAAGGCTACTAAGTGCTGCTGGTAATGTAGTATCAGTGTCAACTTGTAAGTCTGTAATACTAATTAAAGCAGCACCAAAGTTAAAGTTTACGCCTGAAAATTGCGTTAGTGTCGCTGGGTTACCTGCAACCGCTGCTGAAACCTCTTGTGGACGTGTATACGCAGCACCGGCCATGCCGCCTGCGCGTGAATGAGCGGATAAGTTTAAATCAGTACCGCTACTGATAGCTTGAGCGCCTGTTGATGCAACCAGCATGGCCATGCCTGCTGCTACTCCAAGTGCTAATGGTGTTTTATTAAATATTCTCATTATTGAGTTCCCCTTTTGTTTTATTTAGATAGCTTTAATTAAAGTTACTAATTTTATAATTAGTGCTGAGTATATTAGTTAGGTAGTAGCAAAAAAGCAACACTTTATTTATATGCTAAGCGTTATTGTGTAACTATTTGAAATACATTGCTTTATTTTATTTTAAGAATATCGTTTATGATGCCGTTATCTGTGCGTTTTGTTGCGTAAAAATGAATAGGCTGGATTGTTTGTTTTTTACTTGAATAATCTGGGTTCTATTTAATGTTTAACTTTGTTTGGAAAGACTTAATTAACTGAATTGAATGTGTGTATTTTATTTTGCTGCCGCAAGGGCGTTCATTTCTTTTTACGACAAAAAGCACCCAAGGCATAAGCCTCATATATGCGGATAACAAACAATCCGCAATTCGACTAAAAACAACCAAAGAAAATGTCGCTCAAATCGCAAAAGTAAGACAATTATCGGGCATGCGCTAAACTCGCTACGCTCAAACAAAGCCCATGCTTATCCGAAAATCGCCTTACTTTTAGCGCGATTAAAGGGGGGGGTAAAACCAAATGAACAACCTGTCGGTTATAAAAAAACCATATGGCACACCTATTGCTTTGTAACCATTGTGAAGTTATTAAGCAATATGGAGAGTCGGTTATGGATGTACCTGCGATATTAAATAGTCCCCCCAGTTATTCTGCTAGTTCTACGGCAGACGTTTCTATTGGAGGCGTGAATAAACAGACTGACCGAGGTTTTTCTCAACACTTTGATGAGAATGTTGATCGCCTTAAAGGTGAGCAGGATCTTGCAGTGCTATTTTCGATATCTTGTCTGAAGTAATGTCGGGGTCAGAGATTGCTTTACGCACTTTGACGGCAGTTTCTGGAATCGAAGGGAGCTCAAGTTTGTCGGCTTGCATTTCTTGGGTCACTTCAAAATATAACTGGTTGTAAAGTAACGAATCTTCATTTTCTTCAAAAATATCAACATTGGCGTTATGGCTTTTTGGCGCCTGCTCGTTCATTAAGTCATCAAGTTTAGAGCGCTTAACGGTAAAAATGGTCGCAGGGGTCAGTGCAATGCCTATTGCTTGATGCGGATTATGGTTGTCTATTGGAAAGCGGGCTTCCATTTGTCCACCTTCAACGGTTCGTTCTTTATCACCCGCCAAGGATAGTTTTATTTTTCCTTCCAAAAGATACATTTGGCGATCATCGCTTTCGCCGGTTGAAAAAATAATTTATTCGCCGAAATATCTTCAGTTTGTACGGTGTTTTGCAGTTTAGTTTTACTGCTATCAGGAAAATTTCTGATAGGAAATAAGGTCTTAAGCTCTTCGGTTGATAAGTTTCTAATAGACATCGTTTAAGTCGTTTATAAATTTATATTTGAGTTAAAATTATCGTTAATAATAATTAAGTAATCTAATCTTTTAAATGTAGTGCTTTATGTACCGTTATGACAATCAAATTGTATAAAATAAACACAATTAATGAGCTAGTCTGCTACGGAGCGCAATTGTTTGATTCAGCGTCGCTATTTTATGGGCACGGCACCGATAATTCGATGGATGAAGCTGCGTATATTGTTTTGTCATTAATCCATCGTTTACCGTTAGTTGACGACAGCATATTAGATGAACACATTACGGAGTCTGATAAAAAGGCCATTGTCGCTGTGTTTAAACGCCGCATCATTGAAAAGCTCCCTG
Organism: Cycloclasticus sp.; assembly: GCA_012959695.1. GTDB lineage: Bacteria > Pseudomonadota > Gammaproteobacteria > Methylococcales > Cycloclasticaceae > Cycloclasticus. The sequence goes on along the minus strand of DUCS01000009.1, from coordinate 11,352 downwards.
CGGCCTATTTGGTGGGTGAGGCATGGTTTGCCGGGTTGCCATTTTATGTCAATGAGCATGTTTTAGTGCCTCGCTCTCCTTTTGCAGAACTTATTGATGATAAATTTACGCCATGGGTAGATGTTGAAAGAACTACTCAGGTTCTTGACTTATGTACAGGCAGTGGTTGTATAGGCATTGCTTGCGCACTGAACTTTCCTCAAACGGCAGTGGTTTTGTCTGATATTTCAGAGCCTGCGATTAGTGTCGCCGAAAGTAATATACAGCGGCACGCGTTGGCCAATAGAGTCGTAGCAATTCAATCTAATTTGTTCGATAATTTGCCCGATAAAAAATACGATTTGATTCTAAGTAATCCGCCTTATGTTGGACATGATGAACTTTCAACTTTGCCCGATGAGTTTTATAAAGAGCCACAACTTGGTTTGGATGGTGGCGTTTCCGGCTTGGATTTGGTGCATAAAATTCTCGATGAATCACCCGGTTATCTGAACGATGGTGGGGTTTTATATGTTGAAGTGGGCAACACCGACCTAGCGCTGCAGCAATGTTACCCAGAGATTCCATTTTTATGGCAAGATTTTGAATACGGTGGGTACGGTATTTTCATGTTAACTAAAGAGCAATTATTGGAATATAAGCCCTTGTTTCAGGCTAAACTAACGTGGTTAAACAACGAGTAGAATAAAGACATGTCAGGAAACTCAATCGGAAAATTATTTACGGTAACAAGCTTTGGTGAAAGTCACGGGCCTTCTATTGGCTGCGTTGTAGATGGTTGCCCCCCCGGCTTGATGTTGAGTGAAGCTGATTTACAGGGTGATCTTGATCGTAGACGTCCGGGTAAAACTCGCTTTGAAACACAAAGAAAAGAGCTAGACAGGGTGAAAATTTTATCCGGTGTTTTTGAAGGAAAAACCACCGGTACGCCGATTGGTATGTTGATTGAGAATACTGATCAGCGCTCCAAAGATTATGGCAATATCATGCATCAGTTTAGACCGGCCCATGCTGATTACACCTACCATCAAAAATATGGTTTCCGTGATTACCGTGGTGGGGGGCGTTCTTCAGCGCGCGAAACAGCGATGCGAGTTGCCGCTGGAGGCATTGCAAAGAAGTATTTAAAAGAAACGTACGGGATTGAAATTAGAGGTTATCTTGCTCAATTAGGTCCAGTTATTATCGAAAAGCTGGATTGGCAGCATATTGAAAAGAGTGCTTTTTTCTGCCCAGATCCAGATAAAGAGCTGGAAATTGAAACGTACATGAAAGCCTTGAAAGGTAATTCTATTGGCGCACGTATTAATGTGGTGGTCAGTAATATGTTCCCTGGTATAGGTGAACCTGTTTTCGACCGACTTGATGCAGATATTGCACACGCAATGATGAGTATCAATGCCGTTAAAGGCGTGGAAATTGGTGCGGGTTTTGAGTCAGTCACGCAAAAAGGAACAGAGCACCGTGACGAAATAACGCCTAATGGTTTCTTAAGTAATAATGCTGGTGGTATTTTGGGTGGTATTTCTAGTGGCCAAAATATTCTGGTTAGTATGGCGCTGAAGGCTACATCAAGTCTGAGTATTCCTGGAAAAAGCATTAATACGGATGGGGAGCCTGTTGAGGTAGTCACTAAAGGCCGTCATGACCCCTGCGTTGGAATAAGAGCGACACCGATAGCAGAAGCGATGATGGCGATTGTGTTAATGGACCATGTGTTAAGAAACAGGGCGCAAAATATGCACGTTAACTCTAGCGTACCTATTATTCCTGCGGGTGAAGGCTGATTAGCACGCTGGGTATACCGGTAATTTAAGCCGTTGAGTAATCAAGTATTGCCTTACTGGCGCTTATCCGGGTTTTATTTTTTTTACTTCGCATCGCTCGGTGCGTTAATGCCGTATTTGGGTTTGTACCTTAAGTCGCTTGGCCTTGTTGCTGCCCAAGTGGGTGTGGTTTTTGCTGTTATACAAGGAACAAAACTGGTGTCGCCGAGTATCCTTGCATGGCTCTCGAATGGTTTCAATGAGCGCATGCGCTTAATTCAAATCGCGTCTTTAATTTCAACGCTTGCCTTTAGTTTCTTATTATTTCAGCAAGACTTTTTAAGCATTGTTCTGATTGCATTCGTGTTTAGTTTTTTTTGGAATGCGATGTTGCCGCAGTTTGAGTCAATTACCTTAACAAAGCTAGGGCGCGATACAAATGCATACAGTGGAATACGTTTATGGGGTTCAGTTGGTTTTATTTTAACGGTTGCGGGTGTTGGTTTTGTTTTAAATGAAACAGGCTTGGCCAATTGGCCTGTTTTAGTTTGCCTATGTTTAGGTGCTATTTTTTTATCAAGCGCGTTGCTAAGTGAAAAAAGATCGTATCAAACAATAGAGTCTGGGTCATCGCTTAAACATATTTTAAAACAAAAGAAGGTGATTGCATTTTTTCTAGTCGTGTTTCTAATTCAGGCATCGCACGGTGCTTACTACGCTTTTTTTTCAATTTTATTGAATAAATTAGATTACGACGAAACCCAGATTGGTCAGTTATGGTCGTTGGGTGTGTTGGCAGAAATCGCCCTCTTTATTTTTATTCAGCGTGTATTCAAACACGTATCGTTACATTCCGTTTTAATGCTCAGTGTGTTTTTAACCGTCATTAGGTGGTTAATGATTGCCTGGCTTTCTGACAGTCTACTCGTGTTGTTACTGGCGCAATTGCTACACGCGGCATCATTTGGCGCTTTTCACGTGGTATGCATCCAATTAACGCACCGTTATTTTCAAGGGTCGGCTCATGACAAAGGACAGGCGTTATACAGCAGTATTGGTTATGGTGCTGGTGGAATGGTTGGCGGTTTAATGGCCGGTTTATTATGGGATGACTTTGGGTCAGCTTGGGTTTTCACTATAGCCTCTATATTGAGTGCGATGGCGCTTTGGATTACCTGGAAGTGGGTTGAAAAAGATAAGGGGGGTGCATTGTGTGTATCGGGAGAAGGGGTTAGCTCTATCTAACCTACGTAATTAATTAGTTGATTTATTTATTTAAAGGTGTTGTAGTCACTAAAGCGATTTAATATCGTTTATAAAATCATAATAATTTAATAGGAGGAAGGCATGTCATCATCAAGCCTGAAATTAATAACGGGATTTTTGTTTCTTGGTTTCTCTGTTAGTGCGCTAGCGTACGAAACTGAGACCGATATCGTGGAAGCAAAACTCGAAGCAGCTGAGCAGTATAAAGTTTCTAACTACCGTAGTTCAGAGAAAGACGGAAGTACACTATATATAAAGAATACCAATTTTAGAGTGGTTGATAATATTGGCTTTTATATCCCGGATCTAGTAGTTAGAGCAACGCCTAACGACAGTAGTAAACCATTAGTATTTGATGACCCTACGTCATTTTCGCTAACACCATTACAAGGCAGTGTTGTTTTAGACAGTGGTAAGTTAGAAACGCTTCTTAATAAGAAAGTGTTTGCATTTAAAGGTGCGACGTTAAGAAACATTAAGGTTAAAACAGCAACCAACGTTTTAACGTTATCTGGCCAAATGATACGTAAAGGCTTGTGGGTTCCTTTTGTTCTTAAAGGCGACATAAAACTTCAAGACGGGCATATTCTTAACTTTACGCCTTGGCAAGTAATTACCGATGGTGAAGATGCAACTAAGGTTCTAAAAGTGGCTAACGTTGCTATTGATGAATTGCTAACAGTCGACACACCAGGAGCGAAATTGATTGGTAGTACAGTCGTGTTAGACACGTTGAAGTTATTTCCACCACCAGTATTGAACCTTAATATTTCAAAAGCAGCGATGGAAGATCGTGGGTTGGTGCTTAGCTTTGATAACCCAGGAGCTGAAACAGATTCAGCCACGTTGACAGACAGCAATAGCTACATTTTGATAAAAGGTGGTGACGTTAAGTTTATGAAAGCTGTGCCAACGAACGCAAGGGTACAAGTCATGAGTTCATCAACTGGGGAAGATCTTGATTTTTGTCTTTATGACTACAGAGACCAACTATCAGCTGGGCATTTAAAATTAAAAGAAGATGGCGCAATTTTGGCCTACCTTAAAAATTAAAGTGACCCTATTAGGAGCAAATAAAATGCATTATAAAAAAATTACAAAAATGGCGATGAGCTTGTTGTTAACTGTTGGTGTTTCTAGCAGTTTGATGGCTGATTCATTTAGTGACAAACAACAAAAAGATCTTCAATCAGCAAGAGCAACGTGGACAGAAAAAAACATTCCATCTGGTATGCAGTCTGGTGAGGTACGCGCTAGTACAGAGCGTGATTCAGGTGCAGACAACGTGTCTATGTATCTTCACAATGTAAACTTCGATGTGGTTGATAACATCGGTTTTTACATCGAAAAATTAAAAGTAACGCTAGAGCCTAAAGTAGCAGGGAACCCTGTTGTTTTTGACGATGTAGAAAGCTTTACTATTAATGTTCATAGCGGAACGGTTGTTTTAAGCCCTCAAGTTATCGCTGACTTATTTAATGACCATATTTTAGATTACTGGCCTCGCCCGTTAGATGACCTAACCATTACGACGTCAGAAAACTATCTAGAAGTCGAAGGTGGTCTTAAGCTTTGGAGTTGGTTCCCTGGTATTTATTTGCCAGCAGACCTAGGTGGCAATATCGTTCTTAGTGAAGATAATAAATTAGTGTATGAAATTGATGATGTACGCGTTCTTGGTATTCCATTGTATGGTTTATTAAGCGCTATCTTCATTGATCTTGACTTGTTGTTATCTATCGATAGAGCAGGCGCTGAATTGGTTGATAGTGTATTAGTACTAGATCATACAACTGTATTTCCGCCTCCAGCGCTTTCGGGCCGTCTTGCTTCAGCTAGTTTAGATTCTGATGGCTTGCGCTTGGTATTTGCTGATAATAATGCTGCTGAATTCACAGCACCTTCTGTTGAATCAGGCAGCTACATTTGGGCACAGTCAGGCGATGCGAGATTGTTTGATATCGTCGTTACCAATGGCGGTGTTCAAGTAATAGCAGAAGATACGAGTAAGCCACTGCGTTTTAATCTTTATGATTACAGAAAGCAAGTTGCTGCGGGTACGTTAACGATGGCTAAAAATGGTGATATCGTTGCGACTATTCCATCATCAGAGGGTCCTGATTATAAAGCGGCTGCGATGCAAGGCGGCATGCCTACTGGCTCTCCTTCATCAAGCTCTGCTTCTAATGAACCTGCCCCAGGTTGTATTAATAGAGCAGGATTTAATACTTGTGAAGAAAAGAAAGTTGAAAGGAAGACAATGGCAAGGTCTGCTAAAAGCACCTCTTCAGTATCAAAAAGTACGGCTGAAAAGAGCGAAGGATTTCTTTCTACAGAAGGTAAAATGAAACTTAAAGATATGAAAGCGGGTACATGTTTCAATCGCGCAGGTTTTGTTATTGCTTGTCAGTAAGTCGTTATAAAGTAAGTTGAGAAAATGCCCCTTTTGGGGCATTTTTTTTGTTTTAATGGATTAACATCACATTGTTAAAATCAAAAAGATTATATGAATCAATCTGAAACAAGAAAACTTACAATTGGAATTTCCTCGATGGCATTGTTTGATCTAGTTGAGTCAAATCAGGTGTTTGAGACAGAAGGTAAGGAAGCTTATTGCGCATATCAAATTGAGAGAGAGGACGAGAGTTTAACCCCAGGTGTCGCTTATCCCCTTGTTAAAAAACTGTTAGGCCTAAATACGCGATTGCCGAATGAGCTTGTTGAAGTTATTTTACTATCAAGAAATAGTGCAGATACGGGGTTGAGAGTGTTTAACTCTATCCGTGAACACGGGTTAGATATTAAACGTGCGGCATTCACCAGTGGGGAAACGCCTTTTGGGTATATACCTGCATTTGAAATTGATTTATTTCTATCGACGTCATCGGACGATGTTCGTAAGGCGCTTGAGTCAGGGCACGCTGCGGCAACTATCTTGTCAGGCAAGGGTAGTGATACCGATAACGAGCAATTACGTATTGCCTTTGATGGTGATGCGGTTATATTTTCTGATGAATCGGAACGAATATTTAAAGAAAAAGGTTTGGATGCGTTCACTGAGAATGAGCTGCAATCTGCTAAGCAACCCATGACTGGCGGGCCGTTTAAATCTTTCCTGGCGGCCCTTCACGGCTTGCAAAGCCAATTCAGTGAAGCAGAGTCACCTGTGCGCACTGCGTTGGTTACAGCGCGTTCTGCGCCGGCGCATGAACGGGTTGTACGGACATTGCGTTCCTGGGGTATTCGAATTGATGAAGCGCTGTTCTTGGGTGGTCTGCCAAAGGGTGAGTTTTTAAAATCTTTTGGAGCTGATATTTTCTTTGATGATCAGGCAATGCATTGTGAATCAGCTAATGAGCATGTTGCTACTGGCCATGTGCCGCACGGTGTGGCTAATGAAGATTAATTATTAAGGTCGAAGTCAAACTGCATCGTATCCGCTGGCTTTTGTAAGAAATAACCTTGAACAGCATCAATACCCAGGTTCCATAATAGAGCGAGTGTATTTGCATTTTCGACTGATTTTGCAATGGTTTTAACATCGTTCCTACGCGTGACTTCAATGATGTTTTTCATAATGGCTTGGGATTCATTATTATTAAGCAAGTTCTGACTGAATGAGCCATCAATTTTTAAGTAACCTACGCTATATTCCTTCAGCATTGTGTCGGTTATTTGATCAAAACCAATGTGGTCAAATGCTAATTGGCAGCCACACTCTTTTTTATGACAGCAATGAATTTCTTTAAGCGATCAGGATCAGTTTTTATGTCAGAAAAATTAATTTGGAAGACCAATAAGCTGGCATCTATATTGTAAAACTTGATGTCACTGACTAGAGTTTCTAAGAAACTTGTATTTCTGTACGTTACTTTGGACAGAGAAATGAAGAATTTCCGCTTAAGCCCTTGCCGCGCTGATTCTCTAATTTGGGTGATTGTGCTTCTTAAAACCCATTCATCAAGCGCACTAATCAAGCCTGTTTTTTTGATAAGGGCAGTTTGGCACCTTCAATAACGGTTTTACAAACGGTTAGTAAGCGGGCTAAACAGTCTTGAGTTTCTTCAGCGATGTCGAATTTATCAGAGGCATCTAAATCTGCAGCTAAGAGCGCTTCATTGGCATCTGAGAATTGTTTATCAGCTACTTTGGAGTTTAATACGTGGAGCTCGTCTTCCCAGGTTTTGTATGCGTGAACATTGGGCTCAAATGGTAAGGTTATTTGAGATTTTATAATTGAAGGGCTACCCCTGTCCGTGAATCGCTTTTGTATATCCATAATACCTATCCTTTTAATTCTATGGGTATCGGCCCATAAAGTTGTAATCCTAAATCCGTTTGTTTGATTATGGGCTTTATTTAGTCAAATGTTAATGCCCCAATAGTTTGTTTGCAGCATTGATTTGTGTGATTTCCCTTGCTCTTCTCGAACGAGTTTTGGCACAAGATAACCGGGTAATTGTTTTTGCATTTCTGCGTAAATGCTGTGTACGTGTTGGATGTCGGTGTCGAAATGCGCAGCACCATTAACTTTATCGAGTACGTGTAAATAGTAGGGCAAGGTATGGCATTCAAATAAACGCGTGCTTAAGCTTGTTAATGTGGGCGTGTTGTTGTTGATATTTTTCAATACAACGGTCTGGTTGAGCAGGGTTACACCGATGTTTTTAAGTGCCAGTAGCGCGCTTTCAACCTCATCATTTAATTCGTTTGAGTGATTGGCATGTATCACCACCACAACTTTTTTTCTGGATGACTTCAGCGTGGCAAGTAAGTGTTTTGTTATACGGTTAGGTAAGACGATGGGTAGCCGTGTGTGAATCCGTATACGCTGGATTTGTTTATTATTTGATAATGATTCAAATAAGTATTGGAACTTAGAGTCGCTGAGCATCAATGGGTCACCGCCGCTTAGTATGACCTCGGTTACGTCAGGGTTCTCAGCGAGGTATTGTTGAATGTTGGCTATTTGCGAACGGTTTGCGCTGTTATCGCTATAAGGGAATTCTCGCCGAAAACAATAACGGCAATGTATGGCGCATGCGCCGGTGGTAATGACTAGAATACGCCCGTGGTATTTATGGATAATGCCAGGTGATTTGCTGGCTTGAGCGTCGCCTACCGGATCACTTAAATAGCCTTCATGGGTTTCTAATTCGTCGAGGCAGGGTAGAACTTGCAGCAGCAACGGGTCATTCCAATCTGCCTTTTTAATGCGTTCAGCGTAACTACGTGTGACCAGTAATGGGAAGTCACTTGCAGCGCGATAGTGTTCGGCTAACTCTTGTGTGTCTAGTTTAAGAAAGCGTAATAATGTGTCAATGTCTGTAAATGCTGATTGTAATTCCTGTTGCCAGTTTGGAATTAAAGAAGTTTTTTCTATGTGAATCATGTTAGCTATTATAATGCTGATTAATTAACTAATTTTACATATTAACGAGACATCACATGGCAACTTACAGTACCAGCGAATTTAAAAGTGGATTAAAAATCATGATGGATAATTCTCCTTGCACAATCGTAGAGAATGAATTTGTTAGACCAGGCAAAGGGCCAGCATTTAGCCGCGTTAAATACCGTAATTTAAAAACAGGGCGTGTGATTGATAGAACCTTTAAGTCTGGCGAAACCGTTGAAGCGGCTGACGTGATGGAAACAGAAATGTCATACCTGTATAACGATGGTGAGTTCTGGCATTTTATGGACGATGAAACCTTTGACCAAGTGTCTGGAGATAAAACAGCCGTTGGCGATGCTGCTAAGTGGATTAAAGAACAAGATAAATGCACGGTGACGTTGTGGAATGGTTCGCCATTAACCGTAGCCGCCCCTAATTTTGTTGAGCTTGAAATTACTGATACAGACCCGGGTTTAAAAGGTGATACATCTGGCGGTGGTGGCAAGCCTGCAACACTTGAAACGGGTGCGGTGGTTCGTGTGCCTTTGTTCGTGCAAATTGGCGAAGTGATTAAAGTGGACACGCGCACGGGTGAATATTCTGCACGAGTTAAAAGCTAATTTATTTAATTGAACGATTTAAAAAATAAACAATGGCCGCCGACTTGTTCGGCGGCTTTGTTGCATCAGCGAGCTGAACTGTACCAAACCATTCGTTCGTTTTTTGCTGAAAAGAGCGTATTGGAAGTGGATACGCCGGTGTTATCCAGAGCCGCTAGTTGCGATGTTAATTTAGACAGTTTTACTGCTAACTTAAGTAATGCCGCGCAGAGTCAAAGGTTGTATTTACAAACCTCACCTGAATTCGCGATGAAGCGTTTACTGGCTTCAGGCTCGGGTTCAATTTATCAAATAGCCAAATCATTTAGGCGCAGTGAAAGTGGGCGATTCCATAACCCTGAATTTACCTTACTAGAGTGGTATCGCGTTGACTTCAGTATGACTGAGTTAATTGAAGAAATGATCGAATTGTTAATGCTTTGCTTTAGCGAAAATTTAGCGTTTACAACCGTATCGTATGGCCAGTTGTTTCAACAATTAACGGGCATAGACCCACATTCGGCGAGCCTAGATGAATTGATATCGTATGCATCCGAACAAGAGAACCCAGAAGCGGTGAATATTTGTGGCGATAGCCGTGCGAATGGATTGGACTACGTGTTTAGCCAATATATTCAGCCAACGTTAAAAAAGAACTTGGTTTATTTCGTCACAGATTATCCTGTTTGTATGGCGATGCTGGCTAACATCAGCGAAACTGAACCTAAAGTAGCTAAACGCTTTGAGGTGTATTTTAAAGGCGTTGAATTGGCAAACGGGTATCAAGAGCTAACGGACGTAAAAGAACAGCAAGAACGCTTTCAACAGGAACTAGAAGAACGCAAAAGCGAAGGTTTAGAGCCAGTGCCGATGGATATGAACTTATTAGCAGCGCTGGAGTTTGGCTTGCCGACTTGTTCAGGCGTAGCCATGGGTTTGGACCGGTTGTTAATGCTGATGACGGATGCTGCTTCTATTGACGATGTATTAACGTTTCCTATTGCTCGCGCTTAGATTTCAAGAGGGCGGTGTTATTTTGTGATATTACCAATCACTTGCCCTAAGCGAACAGTATCGCCAGCAGTGAGGTCTTCAGCCCATGCAACATTGTCTTTGCCATAGAGCAGAACAACCGTTGAACCCATGTTGAAACGTGCCATTTCATCGTTCTTTTTATATTTAAGCTTTTTGTCGTTATACACCCAGCTACGAATTTGATTGTGACGCGGTGGCGTTACTTCGCCATACCAAACCGTTTCTATGCTGGAAACAAAAATTGCGCCGACCATCACCATGGCCATCGGGCCGGCAGGGGTGTCGAAAAAGGCAATAACACGTTCGTTACGAGCGAACAATTCATCAATGGCTTCTACGGTTGTTTGGTTAACGCTGAATAACTCACCCGGCACATGTACCATTTTTTTAAGCGTGCCGCCAATTGGAAAATGAATGCGATGGTAATCTTTAGGCGATAGGTAAATGGTGGTGAACTGGCCATCTTCAAATTCGCTCGTTAACTCATCATTACCGAGTAGGGCAGAGAGGTTAAATGACTTACCTTTGGCTTGAAATATCTCACCGTTCTCAATGTTGCCGATTTGGCTAATAGCACCATCTACCGGACAAGCGATTGTTTTACGACCACGTTCTAATGGGCGTACGTCGTCACGTAGTTCACGCGTAAAAAAGGCATTAAATGTTTCGTATGCTTCTGGGTTAGGCTCAACCGCTTCCGACATATTGACGCCAAATTGCTTAATGATGGTCTTAATAATGGCGTTCTTTACCCAAGGCGTTTTACAGCGAGCCAGTTTGTGCATTAAGGCGGACAAGCCGTGTTGCGGCAAGATGTGTTGCAGAAGAATAAAGAGTTTAGCCATGCTGTTAACCTATTTGATGAAACTAGCTTTTTGACCGGCGGGTAGAGCAACGCCGGTTTGAATGTTTGCGCCCATATCACTTAAGACGGATTCTAACGAAGCCAAGCAGAACATAACATTGCTTGCGCTTGCTGAGTGCCCCATCAAGCCAATGCGCCATACTTTGCCCGCAAGAGAACCAAGGCCTGCGCCAATTTCTAAATTATATTCATGAAGCAAGCGTTTGCGTACAACGGCTTCATCAACACTGTCTGGAATGGTAACGGCGTTTAATTGAGGAAGGCGTGAGTCTTCAGGAACGATAAAGCTAAGCCCCATTGCTTCTAGGCCAGCTTTAAGCGCGTTGTGAAGGTGCGTATGACGCGCCCATGCATTTTCTAAGCCTTCTTCTTGAAGCATTAATAGAGACTCGTGAAGTGCGTACAAGCTGTTAACAGGTGCGG
>DUCS01000008.1 GCA_012959695.1 Cycloclasticus sp. | reverse complement strand
TTATACCTTACCTATTAGGGAGCATAAGTGCCCATTAGGTGTAAAGCCAAATAAGGATGGCGAATTAAATTTAAACGATGACATCAAGGTTATTACAAATATTTGCCAAAGCACCCGTGCGGGGTGAAGTTAAAACTCGGTTGGCGGCGGACATTGGTGAGCAGCAAGCGTGCGAGGTCTACAACAGGCTTTTAAATAATACTATTGAGAATAGCTGCTCTGAGGATTGGGACGTGGAGTTGTGGTGCGCGCCAGATATTAACCACTCTGTGTTTAGATCGTTGGCTAAACAATTTGGTTTAATGCTTAAAGCGCAACATGGAGAGGCGTTAGGTGAGCGTATGCTGTATACGCTTGGTGAGGGTAAAAAGGCTGCTGATAAAGTTGTGTTAATCGGTACCGATTGTCCTGTTATATCGCTTGAGTATATTGAACAGGCATTCGAAGCCCTAAACACAAACGACATAGTATTTGGCCCAGTTGAAGACGGCGGCTATATTCTTGTTGGGGTTCGTGAAATCAATCAAAACATGTTTAGTGATGTGGAATGGAGCGTTGCTGACACATTGGAACAGAACATAAAAGCAATCGAGCACTGCAATTTAAGTTATGGCTTATTGCCTAAATTATGGGATTTAGACGGGGCTGATGATTTAAAACGTTGGCAACAGTTGCGGTAAAAGAAGCCAGTCGGGCGGTTGTTAATGCCTTGAAAGCCTTCACTTGTTTTTGAGTGCTATAGGCGTATATTAAATTGTGTAAATATCGAGATGAGGGAAGAAGTTAGGCTCGGGTTTATACAAAAAATCATTGAAATTACCGGGAGAATGTATATGAATCGTAGAGGATTTATTCGTTTATCTGCACTGGGTGCAGCAACAGGGATTATCGCACCAACGGCTGTTTTAGCGGCAAGTTCTAGCATGGCAGGTGGGCTTTATTACACAAAAGATGCGCCAGGCCGTTGGAGTAAAAAAGTAGGTGGCCACTTGCCGCTTATATCAACGTCAAAGAATGGCTCCAGTACCGCTATTGAAGTTGTTACGCCACATGGCATGACGGGGTATGAGCACTATATCGTTAAGCATATGATATTGAATGAGAAATTTGAATTTGTAGCTGAAACGATGTTCGATCCTACTAAGGATAAATCGCCAATCTCACAATATGACCTAGGTGATTACAGCGGTCGAATTCATGTGTTGAGTGTGTGCAATAAGCATGATACTTGGCTGAATATCGCTGACGTTTAAAGTATTTTAAAGACACATGAGAAATTTAATGGTATCCCACGAGAACACTTTCATTTGTTCCTAAAAGAATGTGAATGGCGCTTTAACACAGGGACGCCAAAAGAGCTTTTAGTGGATTTAAAAAAACTACTAAAAAAAATTATTTGGTGTCAGCCCCCAAAATAATTCTCTATCAATAAGCCTAGACCAACAATAACGCTTAAACAAAGGGCGCAAACAGCAATAATCTTTACTGCTAAATACTTAGTTTGCTGAGCCATGCTTTTCTATAAAGTCTTTCATTGTTTGGCCAATGCCAGATCCTAATTGAACATCGCTAACGATATCATTTTCTATAAATACCGCAGTGGGTGTTGCGCGAATATGAAATTGTTGTGCCAACTCTAAGTCAGTAGAAATATCCACGGCGCTAATTTGCTTATATTGTTTGGAGTGCTCTTCAACGACAGGCGTTATTGTTTTACAGGCGCTGCAACGGGGGCTATAAAAATAGAAAACTTGCCAAAGGGGCTTTTCATCACCGACGTGTCGTGCAGGGTTAGGTTCACCAATCATCTTGAAGCGTGATAAATAAATACGTCCAAAAAAGATAATGACAAAGACACCAACGCCTAGGGCAAATACAGCAGAGTAATTCATAGAGTTTAGTTAAGTTGCTTGTTGAAGGTCTATTATAAGCGCTTTTAAGAAGCGTGTGGCTTCACCACCAGTAACCACACGGTGGTCTACCGTAATGGATAGCGGTAATATATTTCTGACGACGATGTCGTCATCAATAACAACGGGCTGCTGGCGCGCTTTGCCTGCACCAATAATAGCCACTGTTGGAGGTAAGACGACGGGTATGGCATATTGGCCAGCGATGCTGCCGTAGTTGGATAAGGTAATAGTGTAACCGCGCAGCTCATCAGCTGAAAAACGCCGGTGCTCGATTTTGTCTTTTAATTCGCTTAACTTGGTTTTAATGCCGTTCAAATCTTGCTTTTCGATATCTCGAAGTACGGCAACAAATAGCCCTTGCGGTGCATCAATCGCTAAGCCAAGGTGAATGGGCTTTAATACGCGCCTGCCGAGGGCGTGCGAGTCGAACCAAGCGTTGAGAGCGGGTTCTGCAGTACAGGCAACAATGAGTGCTCGAACTAAGCGCGGTGTGATGTCTGCGGTGCTTTCAATTAGGCTGATGTCGGCGTCGTCAACGACGGTGGCTGGCACTACTTCTGCGTGAGACTGGGTCATATTACGGGCCATGGCGCGTCGAACACCTCTAAGTGGTTCCATGGGGCCAACGTCGGCAAGAATTTTTGCCACGCGTCGAATGTCATCGGATTGAATGAGTCCATCGTGCCCACTGGGGGTCACCATGGATAGGTCAACGTTCATTCTGTGGGCGAGAGCCCTAATGGCGGGGGTGGCCTTGGCATTAAACGTGGCACTTTTTTGCTTATCTGAACCTTCTTGGATAAGGCTGTCACTGGTTTCAACTTCACCCACCACGGTTGTTGAGTCTTGCTGAGCCTCGCCTTCAAATTCCACTAACGGATCACCGGTTTTAATCACGTCATTAACCGCACCATATAGGTGGGTTACGGTGCCAGACACAGGGGAGGGGATGTCGATAATTGCCTTGGCTGTTTCAACCGAGACTAATGGGTCGTTGGCTGATATTATGTCACCCACCTTGACGTGCCATTCGACGATGTCGGCATCGGGCAAGCCTTCTCCTAAATCCGGTAAATGAAATATGTTCATCGATACTCCATGCTTTTGGTGGCTGCTTTTATAATACGCTCAGTGCTGGGCATATAAAAATGTTCGTTTTGAAACATCGGCATCACGGTGTCATAACCGGTAACCCGTAGTATGGGTGCGAGCAGTGACGTGATGATTTTTTCGACCAATAGCGCGGCGATTTCTGCGCCTACACCACAGGTTTTTGCGGCTTCGTGGATGATGATGCAACGTCCTGTTTTGTTCACTGAATCGATAATCGTATCGATATCTAATGGTTTTATTGTCGCTACATCGATGACTTCTGCGTCGATACCTTTAGCGGCTAATAAATCGGCGGCTTGCAGTGTTTCTTTTAGCATCGCACCCCAAGAGACGAGGGTTAAATCGATGCCTTCGCGTAAGGTAAAGCACATGTCCAATGGTAAGGCTTCGCCGTTGTCTTCAATGGCTTGTTTTCCGTCTCGATAAATGCGTTTGGGCTCAAGAAAGATTACGGGGTCTGGGTCTTGTATGGCGGCTATTAATAAACCGTATGCACGAGCGGGTGAGGAGGGAATCACTACCCGCAAACCGGGTATGTGGGCAAAGATGGCCTCGGTGCTTTCGGAATGGTGTTCTGGCGCGTGAATGCCGCCGCCAAAGGGTGCGCGTATCACCATCGGGCAACTTAAACGCCCTCGGGTTCTGTTACGCAATCTTGCGGCGTGGCTTAAAATTTGATCTACGGCGGGATAAATAAAGCCCATAAATTGAATTTCTGGGATGGGTATTAAGCCTTGACTGGCCATACCAATAGACATGCCGATAATGGCGGATTCTGCCAGTGGCGTATCAATAACACGCTGTTCACCAAATTCTTGTTGCAAACCTTCAGTAGCGCGAAACACACCTCCGTTAACACCGACATCTTCACCCAAAATGACCGTGTTAGGATTTTCACGCAGTTGAGAGGCAAGCGCGTGGGTTACCGCTTCAATCATGGTCCATTCATTCATGGCGTTTTAACCCATCAATAAATTCTTGTTTCTGCTCTACAAGGTTGCCCGGCAACTGTTCATACATAAAGTCAAAAAACTCACCTGGCGGTTGAGTGGGCAGGTTCTTATATGCCTCAACGGCCGTGTCGACCTGCTGTTGGCATTGTTGGTATAGAGTTTGGTCTTCTTTGTCCGTCCAGCTGTGTTGCTCAGCTAAAAAACGTTTGAAACGAATAAGAGGCTCTTTTTGTTTGGCGCTGGTTAGCGCTTTTTGACTCATATATCGAGTGGCATCATCGGCGGTTGTGTGGTCAGAAAGTCGATACGTTACTGCTTCGATAAGGAAGGGGTTGCCAGTTTGACGTATTTGTTCAAGCGCATCGCTGACGTTTATATACATGGCGAGTAGGTCATTACCGTCTACTTGGACGGCTGAAATGCCAGCAGCCAGTGCTTTATGAGCAAGACTTGGTGATGCGGTTTGGCGTTCTAGAGGAACGGATATCGCCCATTGGTTATTGTTGATGACAAATAGGGTAGGCAAAGACATAGCGCCAGCCATGTTTAAAGCTTCATAGAAGTCCCCTTTTGAGGTGGCGCCATCGCCACAGGTGACCACAGCAACATTTGGTTTAGATTGGTATTTAAGGGCAAAGGCGATGCCAACTGCGTGACACAACTGGGTTGCGATGGGTACGCATAAGGGAAAATCATTTACTTGCTGTGAAAAATTGCTGCCACGTTCGTCGCCACCCCAATATTGGAGCACCTCCTCAAGCAAAACGCCGCGTTGAAATTGTGCGGCTATATCGCGGTAATAAGGGATGAATACGTCGTCAGCTAGCATGGCATGGCCGATGGCTACTCCAATCGCCTCTTGGCCCCTGCACGAAGCATAGGTGCCGATGATGCCGGTTCGTTGAAGGTTGATGGCCGTTTCGTCAAAAAGCCGAGTTAGCACCAGGGCTTGATAAAGGTCCGTAATAAGCTTGTTGTCACTGAATACATCAGGCAATGGTTTGAGCAACGCACCATTGGTATCAAGGTATTGAGAAGCTTCTATAATCAACTCTTGATGAATACTCACCGCCTAGCCTCCTGCATCGATGTAGATGCTTTATTAGGCAGCTTTTAAGAATTAAAGTTCATATATAATCTATAATAATATAGGTTAAGAAAGAATCATAACTAATTGAATATAATCATTTAATTAAATACGTAAAAGTTTTTATACAGGCAGGTTATAATGCTGTTCAATTATAAGTCATCGCTTTAACCCCTATCATCTAATGAACTCTGTTAATTCACCATCAGTCGTTGTTGAAGCGTCGAATCTTAGCAAAATTTATGACAATACGGCGGTTGTTGATAAGCTTAATTTAACTATTGAATCGGGTAGTTTTTGTGGAATTTTGGGGCCGAATGGCGCGGGTAAAACAACAACGCTGCGCATGTTTATTGGTCACTGCCCAATAGATGGCGGTGAGCTTTCAATACTCGGTCAACCGATGCCAAGGAATGCTTCGTTAGTACGTGAATCTGTGGGTGTTGTGCCGCAAATGGATAACTTGGACCCCGACTTTACGGTTAGAGAAAACTTACAGGTTTACGGGCGCTTTTTTGGTATATCAGCCAAGGTTTTAGAAAAAAGAATTGTTGAATTGCTTGATTTTTCATCTTTGCAAGATAAAGCGGACAATAAAATTTCTGAATTATCAGGTGGCATGAGGCGACGTTTAACGTTGGCTAGAGCGCTGATAAATAATCCTAAACTGTTGATTTTAGATGAGCCGACAACAGGTTTAGACCCACAAGCCCGACAAGCAATTTGGCAGAAACTTCGCGAATTAAAAAAACAAGGTTTAACGCTTATATTAACGACCCATTATATGGAAGAAGCGGAACGGCTTTGTGATCGTGTGATTGTGATGGATCATGGCAAAGTGATGGCGGACTCACCACCTAAAAAGTTAATCAGGGATGAAATTGAGTCGCACGTGCTTGAAGTTCACACGGCAAACGAGAGTTTAGTCGAATCGCTCAAACAAGATCCATCTATTGCGCGGTTTGAGCAATCGGGCGACATTCATTTTTTTTATGGTGATAAATTAAAGATTGCTTTGGATGAGTTAGAGAATAGCTCGCACGATGACTATTTGTTCAGACCTGCCAATTTAGAAGATGTTTTTATTAAATTAACGGGACGTGATCTTCGTGAATAAAGCGTTTAATTTAGTACTATTTTTATCGCGAAGCTGTTCTATATGGTCTCGTAATATTCGCGTGTGGGGGAAACTTGCGGGTCCTTCGTTAATGGGAAATTTTGGTGAACCGTTGTTATACCTGCTGGTGCTAGGTTATGGGCTGGGTAAGTTCGTAGGTGAAGTTGAAGGCTTAAGCTACATGGCGTTTTTAGCATCGGGTGTTATTTGCACTAGCGCTGTTAATTCGGCTAGTTTTGAAGGCATGTACTCAGCTTATACGCGCATGGATGTTCAACAAACATGGATGGGCATGCTGGCAACACCGATTGGTGTGGCTGAAGTGGTTTTTGGTGAAATCTTGTGGGCTGCGACGAAAAGTCTCATCAGTGTGTGCGCCATTTTAATCGTCGCGACAGCTCTGGGGCTGGTTGAAAATGCCTGGGCAATTCTCATCCTACCTATCGCTTTTATTACTGGGCTGTGTTTTTCATCGCTGGCCTTGTTAGTGACTTCATACGCTAAAAGCTATGATTTCTTTCTCTATTACACCACCCTGTTTATTACACCGATGGTGTTGTTGAGCGGTGTCTTTTTCCCGATTGATACCCTGCCTGATGGCGTACAGGTATTAGCAAAAGCAATGCCTCTGTATCACGCTATTTCATTGGTTCGGCCGTTAATGACAGGTGGCGAGGTATCGTCAATCTTTTTGCATTTATCGGTGTTGATTATGTTTGGCGGTGTTGCAGGGGTGCTAGCAACTGAGCGGATAAAGAAAAGGCTCATTAAATGAGCCTTTATGTTGTGTAAATTGTTAACGCGTTCGCTATTCAGATAAGACTACTTTATTTCGGCCTGTTTCTTTCGCTTCATATAAAGCCTTATCTGCACGATCAATAAACGAATCAATGTTGTCATCCGTTTTAAGTACGGTAATGCCGGCTGAAACCGTTACTTTACCAATGGTTTCTCCACTGTCTTTACGTTGAAGTTTGCTGTTGCTCATGGCAATACGAACTTTATTTGCCAATTGCGACGCGGTGTCAATGGATTGATTCGTTAATAAGATGGCGAATTCTTCGCCGCCATATCGAGATACATGATGCTCAGGTCCCATTACTTGGGTTAACAAGGCTGAAACATAGCGAATAACTCGGTCACCGACTAAATGGCCAAAGCTGTCGTTGACGCGTTTGAAGTGGTCAATATTTAGCATAATAAGGACGGCATCAACTTTGTTTTGGTTGTATACAACATGGTCGATTTCTTTATCGAAAGAACCTCTGTTTTTAAGGCCGGTTAAGGCGTCTTTTTCAGCCGTTGCTTTCACAGCTTCAAGCTCAGCTTTCATTTTTAAAATTTCGCATTCGTTTCTTGCATGCGCGTTTGAATGTCTTTGTTCTGACTAACCATGTCGCGCGTATCTTGCATCACCTGTTTTAAAATCAGGGCGGCTGCTTGCGGGTCGGAGGTTCCTGATAGAGTTTCAGCGTGCTTGTTGAGACTTTGGTCAAACCCTGTGGCGCCGTTATTAACGTGTTGAATTTCGTCGGACGCTTCCGACATAACTTTTTCTAATGCTTTTTGGATTTTTTCTTGTTGCTGGATGGATGCCGCGCCATTAACGTATTTTTCATACAGCTCAAGCATGATGGCGACACGGAATGTTTTCTTCTCACTGATAACACCATCAATAACTTCGTTAAGCGCCATAGATGCGCCAGACAGATAGCTATAAAAAGTAGAGTAGTTAACAGGGGTGGGTGCCAGGCTATGCTGAGATAGCAGCGGTATAACCTGCCTCAAATATTCTGCGGCTTGCTTAGGTTCGTCCTGTCGAAGCATTTAATTCCTTGTTGCGTTTAGTGGGCGGTTAGAATTAGGAATATAACCATATTCCCTTATGGTTACATAACACAGTACAGATTTATCTAATAAGACTCAAGTAAGTTTGTATTTCTTCCAAAGGTTGGTTTTTTTACAATGTATGGGCATTTTTGTGACGCAGTTCAAAGTTTCAAAAACCACAATGACCATTGTGGTTTGATGCTTTGCAACCTAGATGCTTTCTCAATTATGGTATAAAGAGGTGTGTTTTTACGATTATAAAGAGCTTTATAAATGTCACTAAATTTCAACTTCTTTCTTATGTTTTGTTTGATGTTTGTTGCCGTTGCGGCGCAGGCTGATTTATATAAAAAAATAGATGTAAAAGGGCGGGTTTTTTATACTGACAAACCGGATGGTAAGGGCTATCGCTTGATTATGCGCACGCCAAAAAAAGGCACAGTGGCGTATAAGAAGTTTCAGCAAAACCGGCGTAAGCTAACACCTTTAATTCGCAAGCAAGCTCGTCAATATAAGGTGGACCCTGCTTTGGTTATGGCGGTTATTCATGCAGAGTCGGCTTACGATCAGCATGCGATTTCAAGAGCAGGGGCAGTGGGCTTAATGCAGCTAATGCCAGCGACAGCTAAGCGTTTTGGTGTCCATAACCGTAATGATGCCTCGCAAAACATACAGGGCGGGGTGCGCTACTTACGCCATTTGCTGGAGCTATTTGAATTTGATATCAAGTTAACACTGGCGGCCTATAACGCAGGTGAGTCGGCGGTGGCTAAATACGGCAATAATATTCCACCGTACCCTGAAACAAAAAAATACGTTAAAACGGTTATTTCTTATTACCAAGACTATTTGGGCGGCAAGGGCCAGTCTTAATTTCACTTAAGGATTTATCATGCGGTTATTACATACGATGCTTCGAGTGGGTGACTTAGAGGCATCCATACGGTTTTATACCGAGGTGCTTGGAATGACACTGTTACGTCAAAAAGACTATGAAGAAGGGCGGTTCACTCTGGCGTTTGTGGGATTTGGGTCTGAGCAAGACTCAACGGTGATTGAGTTGACGCATAATTGGGATACGCGAGAATATGAGCAGGGTAATGCCTTTGGCCATATTGCGATACAGGTTGATGACGTCTATGAAGCCTGCGAATTAATTCGCAAAAAAGGCGGTGATATCACACGTGAAGCGGGGCCTATGAAGGGCAGTAGCAGTATTTTGGCGTTTGTTAAAGACCCTGATGGCTATTCAATTGAACTACTCAGTCGAGATTAAAGTGATTTGTGACCCATTTTATTCAGTATTTGGGTGAGTTTGATTAAAGGTAAGCCGACCAAAGCATTGGGGTCATCGCCTTCAATTTTCTCGAACAATGCAATGCCTAAGCCTTCAGATTTAAAAGCCGCTGCGCAACCGTAGGGTTTATCGCGCTTAACATAACGTTCTATCTCACCTTGAGATAACACTTTCATGTGGACCTTGCATGTATCAACGTCGGTTATTGATTCACCTGTGCGTGAGTTTAGTACGCATACGCTGGTGTAGAAAGTGATGATTTGACCTGAAGATAAGGTCAATTGCTCGACGGCCTTTTCATGTGAGCCGGGTTTGGTTAGCTGTGTATCGCTGAGCATAGCGACTTGATCTGAACCAATAATAAGCTGGTTTGGGTAATCGGTTGATAGGGCAGTGGCTTTTTCAAACGCAAGCCGGGTTGATAATTCAAGTGGTGATTCGCCTTCTTTTTGTGACTCGTCAATGTCGGGCGAAGCGGTGTCAAAATGGCTGTGAATTTTGCGAAGTAACTCTTTTCGAAAAGGAGAGCTAGAAGCCAATACTAATTTGTGGTGATTTTTCATATAATATGCCGATTGAATTAACGGTATTTTACCCAATATGAGTAAGACATTGCAGATAGAAGTGGATCCATTGTTGTGCGCGAGTCAAGAGCGCATCATTACAGGGCAATTACCCTACGGCGAGTTAAAGCAAATACAGCAGGATATCGACGTTTCAAGCTCGCCCATTAGCGTGGACTTAATGTTTTCCAGAGTTGGTAAATTTGTTGTTTTAACGGGTCGGATTTCAAGTAATCTCGTGTTACAATGCGCCGCTTGTCTTGAATTGACTGATATTACGGTCGATATAGACGTTAAGTTGGCTCTCATTAATAACGAGGATCGGCTGAGTTTGGTGCCGGATGGTTACGAGCCTTATTTGTTTGAAGGCGATAGGTTGTTGATGAGTGAACTGATTGAAAGCGAAGTAGTGTTAGTGCTTCCAAGTATAGCAAGGCATGACGTTTGCCCAATAGAGTTACCAAACAGCAGTACAAGTAAAGATTTTATGTCTGAAGCGGAGGTTAAGAAAAATCCGTTTGAGGCGTTAGCAAATTTTAAAAAACATTAATTCTCTGGAGAATTTGAGATGGCAGTTCAAAAAAGTAAAAAATCACGTTCAAGACGTGGCATGCGTCGTTCACACGACTCGTTAACAGCACAAACATTATCAACTGAGCCAACAACGGGCGAAGTGCATTTACGTCATCACGTAAGCGCAGATGGTTTTTACCGTGGCGAACAAGTTGTAGCGGATAAAGACTAATAGTCTTATGGGCTCGTTATTTGAGCCTAATAAAGCTGAATGTTTAATGCAAAAATAACAGGTACAGGCAGTTATTTACCTGAAAAAATTGTTACCAATAAAGATTTTGAATCCATTCTGGATACAACGGATGAATGGATTTATGCGCGTACCGGTATACGTCAGCGTCATGTTATTGCTGAACATGAAACCACTTCGAGCATGGCGGAGATTGCGGCGAAAAATGCATTAGACGCGGCCGGTGTTGATGCGTCAGACATCGACCTGATTATTATTGGCACCAGCTCACCTGATAGGATTTTCCCCAGCACGGCGTGTATTTTACAAAATAGATTAGGCGTTGGCGATTGCGCAGCGTTTGATGTGCAAGCCGCGTGTTCCGGTTTTATTTATGCGCTGGGTATAGCGCACCAATTTATTAAGTCCGGCGGGGCTAAAAAAGCCTTAGTGATCGGTGCTGAAGCAAACTCACGAATTCTCGATTACAGCGATCGCAGCACCTGCGTTATTTTTGGTGATGGTGCAGGGGCAGTGGTACTAGAGGCATCAGAAGAGGTAGGCATATTGTCTACACATATGCATTCAGACGGTCAATATAAAGACTTGCTCTACATCAATAACCCGATTAAAGATCAACAGCAAGATGGTGAAAACGCGCACATGACGATGCTTGGCAACGACGTGTATAAAGTGGCTGTTAAAACGTTGAGCAGAATTGTTGATGAAACGCTTGAAGCGAATAATATGACCAAATCGGATGTTGATTGGTTGATACCGCACCAAGCGAATATCCGGATTATCTCTTCGGTTGCAAAAAAACTCAAAATGCCAATGGAAAGGGTAGTGCTAACCATCGAAGAGCAAGGCAATACATCAGCGGCTTCTGTTCCCTTGGCGCTTGATTTAGCCGTTCGAGACGGGCGCATTAAAAAAGGCGAGACGGTTTTGATGGAGGCGTTTGGCGGCGGCTTTGTTTGGGGCTCTGCACTCGTTAAAATGTAAATATTAACTAAAAAACAAACACTTATGTCAGCTAAAATTGCAATTGTATTCCCTGGTCAAGGCTCGCAAGCCGTTGGTATGTTAGGCGACTTGTCAGGCTCTTACCCTCAAATCAAAGAAACATTTGATGAAGCGTCTACCGCATTAGGGCGGGATTTATGGGCGTTGGCGAAAAATGGCCCCGTTGAAGAGCTTAATAAAACGCAAAATACGCAACCGCTAGTGTTAACAGCCAGTGTTGCGATGTGGCGTGTGTTGCAAAGTGAATTAGCTGTGACGGCTGATTTTATGGCGGGACACAGTTTGGGCGAGTACACCGCATTGGTATGCGCGGGTAGTTTGGATTTTGTTGAGGCGGTTAAACTCGTTGAGCAACGCGCCAACTTTATGCAGCAAGCGGTACCCGCTGGCGACGGTGCAATGGCGGCTATCTTAGGCTTAGATGTTGATACCTTAATTGATATTTGCGCGCAAGCTGCGGGCGACGACGTGGTGTCGGCCGTTAATTTTAATGCACCGGGGCAGGTTGTTATTGCGGGCAATACGGCGGCGGTTAATCGCGCGATTGATTTGGCTAAAGAGCAAGGGGCTAAACGTGCGCTTCCATTGCCGGTGAGTGTTCCATCGCATTGTGCACTGATGATGCCGGCCGCTGAAAATTTATCAAACACGCTGGAAGCCATTAGTTTTTCAGCACCAGCTATCGACGTTTTGCACAACACAGATGTTGCCATGCACGCCGATGCAGGCAGTATAAAAAACGCATTAACAAAACAATTACATACACCGGTTAGGTGGGTAGAAACAATTGAATTATTGGTTGAATCAGGTGTGACCACGTTGATTGAATGCGGTCCAGCTAAGGTGTTAACGGGGCTTAATAAACGTATTGATAAATCATTAACATTATATTCAGTGGGCGATGAGCGCTCATTTAACAAAACAAAAGAGGCATTGTCATGAGTGATAAAACAATTGCATTAGTAACTGGCGCAAGCAGAGGTATCGGCAAAGCCATTGCGCAACAATTAGCTGCAGATGGTTTTTTTGTGGTGGGCACGGCAACATCGGATAATGGTGCATCAGCTATTTCTGATTACTTAGCTGATTTTGGGCAAGGCATGAAACTGAATGTGACCGATGCGGACTCAATTCAAAGCGTTGTAAAAGAGATTACGGCAACACATGGCGCACCCACTGTCTTGGTTAATAACGCCGGTATTACCCGCGACAACCTAATGCTTAGAATGAAGGACGATGAGTGGGATGATATTATTTCAACTAATTTGAGTTCAGTGTTTAGGGTAAGTAAAGCGTGCTTACGGGGCATGATGAAGAACAAAAAAGGTCGTATTGTGAGTATTGCATCGGTTGTGGGCGTGACGGGTAATGCTGGTCAAGCCAATTACGCAGCGGCAAAAGCGGGCATTATCGGTTTTAGTAAATCGTTGGGTAAAGAAGTTGGCTCAAGGAATATCACTGTGAACACCGTTGCGCCAGGGTTTATTGATACGGATATGACTAAGGCACTAGCAGAAGATCAGCGTGCAGCGTTATTACAGGGCGTGCCCCTTGGTCGCTTAGGCGATGCGGAAGAAATTGCACACGCTGTTTCATTTTTGTGTTCTGACAAAGCAGCGTATATTACGGGTGAAACATTGCACGTTAATGGCGGCATGTACATGGGGTAATATTTAATTAATGATATTAAATAAGTAAGTCTAACTAGTTGATTTATAGTAACTAAATTAATTTAAGTGTTAAGTGGTAAGGCTAAATGACTAGAAAAGTTTAATCTTTGGTCATTTATCAATATAATAGGGGTTCCATAAGCACGGCTTGTGGCCCGTACAAAAATAGAGGATATTTAAAAATGAGTAATATTGAAGAACGCGTCAAAAAAATCGTCGCAGAACAGCTTGGTGTTAAAGAAGAAGAAGTAACAAACGAAGCTTCATTCATCGATGACTTAGGTGCAGATTCATTAGACACTGTTGAGTTAGTTATGGCACTTGAAGAAGAGTTTGATTGTGAAATCCCTGATGAACAGGCTGAAGGCATCACATCAGTACAACAAGCGATTGACTACGTTAATAGTAACGCAGAATAATTAAGTTGCTTTTTTCAAGCACGGCTTGCTTTGGCAGGCCGTGCTTGTTTTATTTTAGGGGGTTGAGATTGTGTCTAAACGTCGAGTTGTAGTTACAGGGTTAGGTTTGTTGTCACCGGTTGGTGGAAACGTAGTGGATTCTTGGAAAAACATTTTAGATGGGCAAAGCGGTATTGGGCCCATCACTCGATTTGATACAAGTAACTTTCCATCAAAGTTTGCCGGCGCGGTTAAAGATTTTGATGTTGAAAACTACATGTCGCGCAAAGACGCTAAAAAAATGGACCCGTTTATTCATTACGGCGTGGCTGCTGGTATGCAGGCGCTTGATGATTCTGGTCTTGAAGTAACCGATGAAAATGCTGAACGAATTGGTGTTGCTATTGGTGCAGGTATTGGTGGTATCTCTGGTATTGAAGCAGGCTTCGAAGGCTTCCAAAAAGGCGGCCCAAGAAAAATCTCACCTTTCTTTGTGCCATCCAATATTATTAATATGATTTCAGGTAATCTTTCTATCCTTCGTGGACTGAAGGGGCCTAATTTTGCCATTGTTACAGCTTGTACTACGGGTGCACATAACATTGGTGATGCGATGCGTATCATTCAATACGGTGATGCAGATGTGATGGTAGCGGGTGGCGCTGAAATGGCGACGTCTGTGACATCATACGGTGGTTTTTCTTCAGCACGTGCTTTATCACGTAGAAACGATTCTCCGGAAACAGCCAGTCGACCTTGGGACAAAGATCGTGACGGTTTTGTGTTAAGTGATGGTGCGGGTGTTTTAGTGCTAGAAGAGTATGAGCACGCCAAAAAACGTGGCGCAAAAATTTATGCAGAACTGGCTGGTTATGGCATGAGTTCAGATGCTTTCCACATGACCATGCCATCTAAAAATGGTGATGGTGCATATCGTTGTATGCGAAATGCATTAAAAGACGCATCATTAAACCCTGAACAAATCAGTTACATCAACGCTCATGGCACCTCTACGCCTGCGGGTGATTTAGCTGAAACACACGCGGCTAAAACCTTGTTAGGTGATTTAGCCTACAAAGTACCGATGAGTTCTACAAAGTCCATGACCGGGCATATGTTAGGTGCTGCTGGTGGTGCTGAAGCGGTGTTTTCTGTATTGGCTATCCGTGACCAAGTTGCGCCTCCAACCATTAATCAGTTCACACCTGACCCTGATTGTGATTTGGATTATGTGCCGAATGAAGCGCGCCAAATGGGTGTTGATGTTGTGGTGTCAAACTCGTTTGGGTTTGGTGGTACCAACGGCACGCTCGTATTTAAGCGACTCTAGATTAGTCATCGCCAATGGGATTGGCTCGTCAACATTGCGGAACGTTTTTAAAAGCAAAACTTCCGTTTGATGTGGATTTATTGGCTTGTCATGCGCTAAATCCAAAGCGTTACCCTTTTCTTCTTGAAAGCCATCAGCTAAGTGAGCCGGCTACGGGCTTTGATATTTTATTTGCGTACCCTGGTGATGTGATACAAGCGTCGAAGGGTGGCGATACAGACTTCTTTACACAGTTTGATTCTGCCTTTAATCAGGCGCTGGTAGAAGATGAACTAACGCATGATTCACGTTTTCCTTTTACGGGTGGTTGGTTTGTCTTTTTAAGTTATGAATTGGCGGGTGCCATTGAACCAAAACTTTCCAGCCTTGCCGTTGATGCATCGTTGCCTGTGGCAAGTGCCGTTCGTATTCCCGTTGCAATCATTAAAAATCACAAAGACAACACGTGCTGGGTTGTCTGTGAAATTCATGCTGAGGAACGGTTAGAGGAAGTTTGGTCCGATATCCAAAAGCTAGCACCAACCGCAGTTACATCACCGAGAGCGTCCCTTACAGAAGATACGCCAACGCTTTTCCTAGAGGGTGTTAAAAAGGTTAAGTCGTATTTAAAAGAAGGCGATACCTTGCAGGTTAACTTGTCGAGACAATGGGTTGGCGAGTTACTAGATAAGGCTAATTATCTCGATGTGTATCGATCTCTAAGGGCGCATAACCCAGCGCCATTCGCAGGCTTAGCGCGCTATGGTGATAGCGTTATTTGCTCATCATCTCCTGAGCGTCTGGTGAGTTGCAATGCGGGTGCTGTACAAATGCGGCCAATTGCTGGAACACGTCCAAGGAAAAAAAATCCGAATGACGATAAGAAGTCAGCGGCTGCGTTATTGGTTAATGCCAAAGAAAATGCCGAACATATTATGCTGATTGATCTTATTCGGAATGATCTTGGTCGTGTATGTCAAACAGGCACGGTAGTGGTTGATGAGAAAATGACGCTGGAGTCTTATGCGGCAGTTCACCATATAGTGTCAAATGTACGTGGCAAATTATTAACGAATACAACGCCGTCGGATGTTATTAAAGCAGTGTTCCCGGGCGGCACTATTACAGGCTGCCCTAAAGTGCGTTGTATGGAAATTATTCAAGAGTTAGAAAAAACACCCAGAGGTGCGTATACCGGGTCAATGGGGTACATTAATCGTAATGGTGATCTAGATTTAAATATTTTAATTAGAACGTTTACCATAACGGGTAAAAAGATCAGTTTGCAAACAGGTGCTGGTATTGTCGCCGATTCAATCGCGGACAATGAGTTAGAAGAAACTCGGCATAAAGCAAAGGCATTGTTAGATGCTCTAACAATCGTATGACAGTTAAGATGTTAATAAATGGGCAGGCTGATGGCTTGATAAGCCCACTAGATAGGGGGTTTCAATACGGCGATGGCTTGTTTGAGACCATTTTGGTTGAGTCAGGCAATGCTGTTTTTTTATCAGCCCACTTAACTCGTTTGCAAAAAGGCTGCGTTGTTCTCGGTTTTCCTGCCACTGATATCAGGCTGATTGAACGTGAAATTGCTCAATTAATCGGACACCATGAATACGGGGTGATAAAAATAATCTTATCCAGAGGAGTTGGAGAAAGAGGGTTTTTGCCACCCAATATGCCGAGTGTTACACGGGTTATTTCGTTTAGCGCTGCAGATAAAGGTATCGCGACGTCCTTGCTAGCAATTAACTTAACCTTGTGTAAAACTCGCTTGAGTAAGCAACCTTTATTGGCGGGCATTAAACACTTGAATCAATTGGAACGGGTGTTGGCGCGAACAGAGCTTAGAAGAATTGAGCAAGTTGAAGGCTTGATGTTAGATACAGATGGGGCGGTGATTGAAGGCACTATGAGCAATCTATTTATGGTGAAAGATGATATTTTAATAACACCTAACCTCGATAATTGTGGCGTGTCAGGGGTCATTCGAAAGATGTTAATTGAGCAAGCTCAAACAGATAAGATCGTCTGTAAGGTCGAGGCGTTAACGCTGAATGATATAAAGGATGCGGATGAAGTATTCGTGACAAATAGTCTCATGCCTATTCGTTCAGTAACCGAACTATCAATAGATGGAACGACGATGTATGAAAATGAAACGTCACGCGCGCAATGGGCTTTAGATAGCGTTCTAACGGCCATGCAACAACAAACATAACGAAACATATGAGACGTTTAATTGCCTTAACTATAATTGTTAGTAGCTTATCGATAGGCTGGTTTTGGATGCTGTATCAGGACTCAATTAATGATTCGTATATTACGGATGAGATGGGTTCGGTTGTTGTGAGCATTGATAAAGGGAAAAACCTAAACCAAATTATTTCGATGCTTGAGGAAAAATCAGTGGTCGATGGGCGTTGGTTCAAATGGCTGGTTCGTTTTGAAGGTGCTGCGAATAAGATACAGGCGGGCGAATATGAATTTTCTCCTGGCTTAACACAGGTGCAAATTTTAGGTTTTTTGGTTAAAGGTAAAGTTAATCAATACGCGATCACCATTATCGAAGGCCAGACCTTCAAAGACTTACTAACGGACATTCAACAACACCCAGCGCTTCAAAAAACGCTTCCAGAGAATGCAGATATGGCGACATATTTAGAGTTATTGAATATTCCGGAACAACATTTAGAAGGCCTATTATTGCCTGAAACGTATTTTTTCATCAAAAACACAACGGATGCAGCGTTAATTAAACGTGCGTATCGTGCAATGCAGGTTTTTGTTAATTCAGCTTGGCTTAAAAGAGAGAATAAGGCGGTGATAAAAAACGTATACCAAGCGCTTACTTTGGCATCAATTGTTGAAAAAGAAACAGGTGCAGCGTCTGAGCGAGAGCTGATAGCTGGCGTGTTTATACAACGGCTTGAAATCGGTATGAAGCTGCAAACTGACCCTACCGTGATATATGGTATGGGTGAAAACTATAAAGACGACATAAGGTTCCGAGATTTACGCCAAGATACACCTTACAATACTTACACACGATACGGCTTGCCACCTACACCGATTGCTATGCCGGGGAAGGCATCTATACAGGCCGTTTTACATCCTCAAGAAACGAAGAAGTTGTACTTTGTCGCCAACGGTGGTGGTACACACGTGTTTTCAGAAACATTGAAGCAACATAATGCAGCAGTCGATAAATACCAGCGGAATAAATAATAATGAAAACAGGACAATTTTTAACGTTAGAAGGCGTTGAAGGCGTTGGTAAAACAACTAACTTAAACTTTATTGCCGACTACTTAGAGAAAGCCGGTAAAGCGATTATTACCACTAGAGAGCCTGGTGGAACGGCGATATCAGAAGAAATCAGAGGCTTGTTGTTAAATCATCATGATGAGTCTTTATGCGATGAGTCTGAACTCTTATTGATGTTTGCCGCGCGTGCGCAACACTTAAAAGAGGTGATTAAACCGGCATTAGCGGCGGGTAAATGGGTTGTATGTGACCGCTTTACTGATGCGACATACGCATATCAAGGCGGCGGTCGTCATTTCAACATGACAGACATTGCTTGGGTAGAACAGTTTGTTCAAAAGGACTTAAGGCCTGATAAAACGGTGTTGCTTGATTTATCGGTTGAGATTGGTTTGCAGCGAGCGGCCAGTCGAAGTGAACCGGATCGTTTTGAATCGGAAAAGCAGGCCTTTTTCGAAGATGTTAGACGGGTCTATTTGGATAGAGCGGCAGCGGAACCCAAGCGGTTTTGTGTGGTTGATGCCTCGCAGTCCATTGAACAAGTGCAGCAAAGTATTGCGACACATTTAGACGAGTTGTTGCTAACGCATGGATAATATTGGTTATCCGTGGTTACAGGCTTATTGGGATAAGTTGTCACGCTATCAACAGCAAGATAGGCTACCTAGCGCGTTGATGTTAGTGGGCGATAAAGCGCTCGGTTTATCGGCTTTTGCGACGGCTTTTTCACAACGGACTATTTGTCTGTCAGTGACAACTAGCGGTATGGCATGTGGCGTATGTGAATCGTGCTTATTATTCAATGCAGGTAACTATCCAGATTTTTTTCATATCGAGCCTGAAGAAGGTAAAAAGAGCATAAAAATTGATGTGATACGCGAGTTAATTGAATCATTAGCACTCAGCAATCAATATGCAAAGCCTCGTATGGTGATTATTGACCCTGCTGACGCGATGCTGCATCAAGCATCTAATAGCTTATTGAAAACGTTGGAAGAGCCGAGCGACAATACCTGTTTGGTTTTGATTGCGGAGAAAGCATCGAAAATTTCAGCGACTATTCGCAGCCGTTGTCAGTTGATTACGGTAAAAGATATTGATTTGTCGAAAGCTAAATTATGGTTGGAAGCGGAAGGTTGCAATCAAGCCGAGCAATACTTGAATTTGTCCAATCATCTACCATTGTTGGCTTATGATTTATGGAAGAAAGAAGCTTTAGCCGTTAGGGTGGGAATATTTAGAGACTTCATGGCGATGTTAAATGGCCAACTTGACCCTTTATTGTTCGCTGAAAAATGTATTGGGTTAAAAAATCTTCCTGCCTTAAAATGGATAATGTCTTGGTTAACAGATGCTGTTAAAGTTGAATCAAATGTAAAAAACTTACATTTGATAAACCCAGATTTAAAGGATGACTTGAAAGTTCTAGTAGAAAAGCTACACTTAAAGAACATTCACGATTTATTAGATAAACTGGCTCAGTTAATTAACTTAGAATCTAGTCAATTGAATCAACAATTATTGTTAGAAGATTTTGCGATAGAGTGCTATTCGCTAACGATTAAACGAAAGGTTTAAATATGAGTACGAAGGGAAATGAAGCACGGCAGGGAATTTTATCGTTAACGATAAAAGATTAAAATGCGCTATACGCGGCCTATATGGATTATGTTGAAGGTGGCGGCTTATTTATTCCAACACATAAAAAATATAACTTAGGTGACGAGGTGTTCATGTTGCTGAGTTTAATGGGCGAAGCAGAGCGTATACCCGTTGCAGGTACTATTATTTGGATAACACCGATGGGTGCTGAGGGTTCGCGTTCTAATGGTGTTGGTGTGCAGTTTAACGACCAAGATGGCGGAGCGGCACGTAATAAAATTGAGATGTATTTAGCGGGTTCTTTAGAAACAGGTAGACCGACTCACACAATGTAGTCATGCTGTGCCAGTCGTTATTAAGCGGCCTTAAGGGCCGTTTTTTATTAGAACGGAGAAAACATGTTTATTGATTCACATTGCCATTTAGATCGTGTTGATCTAACGCCATACTCTAATGATGTTGGTGAGTATTTAAACGCAACAAAAGCTGACTTATTGGATCATATGTTATGTGTTTCAATTGATTGGGAAGCGTATCCTGCCATGCGTGATTTGGTCGCGGAGCATAAAAATATTTCCATTTCTATTGGCGTACACCCTAATGAGACAGAAGGGCATGACCCAAGTGTTAATGAGTTGGTTGACGTGGCTTTACGCGATAGCGCCATAGCGATTGGGGAAACGGGGCTGGATTATTTTCGGCTTGGAGATGTTGCAGACCTTGATTGTCAGCAACAACGTTTTAGGAATCATATAACAGCGGCAAAGCTAACAAATAAACCGATTATTATCCATACCCGCGATGCAAAAAATGACACGATTAAAATAATGCAAGAAGAGTCTGCAGGTGAAGCAGGCGGTGTTCTGCACTGTTTTACTGAAGATTGGGACATGGCGAAAAAAGCCTTAGATTTAGGTTTCTATATCTCCTTTTCTGGCATTGTGACATTTAAAAACGCCAAGCAAGTGCAAGAAGTGGCACAAAAAGTCCCTGATGATAGGTTTTTGATAGAGACCGACTCGCCGTATCTTGCGCCAGTTCCTAAGAGAGGAAAGCCGAATTACCCGAACTACGTTAAGTACGTGGCTGAAAAAATGGCGGAATTGAGAGGAGTGCCGCTATCAAAGATAGCCGCTATCAGCGCAGCCAATTACGATACATTATTCAACCGTTAGTTAGCGTTCAAAAAAGAGGCGTGCGGCCCTACAATTTTAACTTTTAGGGAGTAACTGCTGAATTTTTTCCAATAGAGTGCTGCGTTCAGCCAGCGAGTCATTGGTGTTTTTTAATTCAGTCATTGTTTCTTTATGCCGATCTTGAAGCTCTTTTATCGCTTCGTGTGCAAACGAAAGTGTAATCCCCCCATTAACAACCGGAGTTAAAAGCAGAGATTAAGCCGCATTCAGTAGCTGCCTGGGCGGTATGCCTCCAATTGCTGTATGCGGACGTTCATTATTGTACGACCAAAGCCACTGTGTGGCCAATAATTGAGCTTGCTCAATAGACTCAAACAGATGTAAATCTAACCATTCATGCCTGGCCGTTCGATTAAATCGCTCAATATATGCATTTTGAGTAGGCTTGCCAGGTTGAATATAGAGCAAAGTTATTTGCTGTTTTATCGTCCAGTCTTTCAATGATTGGCTGATATATTCCGGGCCATTGTCACAACGTATAGCTGATGGTTTTCCTCGCCACTCGATGATTTGTTCCAACGACCGAATAACCCTGGCGCTTGGTAATGAAAGATCAACATCTATACCTAGTCCTTCGCGGTTAAAGTCATCAATAACATTGAAGGTACGAATACTTCTGCCATCATTTAATGTGTCACTCATGAAATCCATCGACCAAACTTGATTGATGGCCTCAGGAACGCTCAGTGCTTCTGGCTTATCTCTTTTAATACGGCGTTTCGGTTTGATGCGTAAGTTCAATTCAAGCTCCCTGTAGATGCGGTATACGCGTTTATGATTCCACCCGTAGCCTTTGATGTTACGAAGATATAAAAAGCATAGCCCAAAGCCCCAGCGCTTATGAGTAACGCTCAATCTCAGTAACCAATCAGCTATTTCATCGTTTTCAGTCGATAATTTAGCTTGGTAGCGATAACAGGTCTCGCTGATGCCAAAAGCGCAGCAGCTAACACGTATTGAAGAACCAAATTCGGTGTTGGCGCGTTGCGCCATCTCACGTCGATGAGATGGCTTCACCACTTTTTTTCGAGTGCTTCCTTTACGATTTCAGCCTTTAGCTTTTCTTCAGCGTACATCTTTTTGAGACGCCGATTTTCATCTTCTAGCTCCTTCATACGCTTCATAAGCGATGCATCCATACCGCCATACTTAGAGCGCCATTTATAAAACGTCGCCGTACTCATGCCGTGTTCGCGACATAAGTCTGGAACGGTTGCGCCAGCTTCATTTTGTTTCAAAATAGACAGGATTTGACTGTCGGTATAACGTGATTTCTTCATAAAAAACTCCTTTATTTCATTATAAGAATTTTCTACTTAAAATGCCGATTGTTTATTGGGGGGATTACAAAAGGTCTTTATCTGCTTGGGTTTTGTAATGTTCATTAAAGCGTTGTTTGTAAACAGATAATAAGGTTTTCAATACATCATCAAATACCGTTACGCTAAAATCATCAGATTGTGACAATGCTTGAGTTTGTTCAATTACATTATGCAAAGGCTTATCGAATTGACGTTGGTAGCGAGCTGATAACTGATTATACACCTGACGTAGTTCCTCTTCCGAACCGCTAAATTGGGCGAAGAGTTTTAGGGAAACCGCATCTAGACTGCTTAGGCTTTCGCCGTACTTATCGAAATATACGTGTTCTAGTGTTGAGACAACCTCCCGAATTTCTTCTTTAGGAAAGGCGTTTTTCTCTAAATAATGATAAAAATCTCCTACAGATGAAGGTTTTATCTCATCCGTAGGCTCCACAGCTTTTTCTTTTTTTGGTTGGTGCTCGTTAACAGAGTCGAAGAAAGCGTTGACTTCTTCAGCATCTAAATTGTCTTCAGATAGAGCATTTAAACAAAAGTCCGCTGCTTGCTTGAAGTTCAAAGGGGTTGGCACAGCTGGCGTAGTTTTAATCGGTGTTTTAGTGCCGGAAATAAACGCGGTGGTTGGCGTTTCTGAAGGTACACTTTCTTGCACGTCGTCTTGTTGTCGCCAAAAATCACTAAAGGAATCAACAGGTGTTGACTCTATGTGCTTTTCAAGGCCGTGTGCTAGTTTTTTAAAGCATTCACTGGCAATAGACTCGGGGCTTAGTAGGACAGCGGGGCATTGGAGACTGACCGAAGAGATCATCGTTTCGTCAACTTGGATATAACCTAAATAAGCAATATCGACATGGATGTATTTCTTTACGGCTGATTCAAAACGTTTATAAATTGATTGGCTATTTTCATAATTCATCGCCATATTAACTAAGACGTACGACGTGCGATCGTAATTTGAGCGTTTTAATACTTTCAGTAATGAAAAAGAATCTGCTAATGAAGTGGGTTCAGGTGTGATGATGATAATCGAGAATTGAGAGGCCTTAATAAAGTCTAAAACATCGTCGCCAATACCGGCAGCAGTATCAATGATAAGGTAATCAAAAGATTGTTGAAGTTTGTCTAATGCGGGGAGTAATATTGTTTTTTGCTCGCCAGATAAGTGCGCATATTCGGCGATGCCTGTAGCGCCAGGCACAACTTTCAAGCCGCGAGGGCCATCAATCATAATCTCTTTTAAGGTTTTTCGCCCTTCAAAAGATGTTGTAAGGTATATTTTGGCTGAATGCCTAGCAGGATATTTATATTAGCTAAACTGGCATCCGCATCAAACACACATACTTTTTTATTTAATGCGGATAAAGAAAGCGCGAGATTGGTTGCAGTGCTTGATTTTCCGACACCACCTTTACCGCTGGTAATTGTGATAACCTTCGCTTTCGGTTTTTTTGTGTCGCTATTGCTGGTATTACTGTAGGCCAATTCCATTAAATTCTTCACCAAAGTATGACTGTAAGAACTACGATTAAAGTATCTTGATTCTATCAAAAGAAAGGTCTTATTAGTTGACTAATTATACTCAAAAAAATGAATAATAAATCTAAATCACCGTTACATGGCGCTGGCTGCTTTATGGCAGGTTTTGACTTAATCAGACAGCCTGGGTTGAGGCGTTTTGTCGTTATCCCCCTGCTGATTAATATTGTATTGTTTAGTGGTGCCAGTTGGTTTTTGTGGGAGTATTTAACCAGCACAGTAAACGGTATGTTACCCAGTTGGTTAGCGTGGCTATCTTGGCTTATTTTGCCGATGTTTATGCTGATTGTTTTATCGATTGTATATTACGGCTTTACGCTGCTTGCAAACATTATTGCCGCGCCTTTTTACGGGCAATTGGCCAAGTGCGTGGAAGCGTACTTAAGGGGCGCGCCATTGAGCGAGGTAAACACCGGGTCTTTTTTACAAGACGCGCCCAAGTTGTTAGGTTCTGAAATTAGAAAGCTACTCTATTATTTGCTCAGAGCCGTGCCGTTGCTTTTATTGTCCATTGTGCCGGGTGTGAATGTGATTAGTTTGCCACTTTGGTTGATATTCAGCGCGTGGTTTTTAACCTTTGAATACACTGGCTACACGTTTGAGAACCATCAGGTGCTATTTAATGAACAAAAACGAGTGTTACAAAAATCACGCCTAAGTACGATGACGTTTGGCGGCATGAACTTGTTAATAACCAGCATTCCCGTGGTTAACTTTTTTGCGCCAGCTATGGCCGTTGCTGGAGCCACAAAGATGTTATTTGATCAAGGCGAGTTAGACTAGTCGACCATTGAAGACATTATTTTCTATACTGCTTAATTCGCAGCTTAGGACATGGTTGCTGAGCTTTTCTGGTTCTTTGGTGGTGGTTTTAACCCGTAAGTAGTTTGGGGTATAACCAAGCACGGTTGTTGAGCCATCGTCGTTTTTTTGCTGGCCGTCTTCCCACAAAATATCTAAGGTCGATCCAAGCAGCGCATTCATACGCGATACTTTTATCGATTCAGCTAATAGGTGTAATGCTTTGCTGCGCTGTTTTTTGATGACGTTTCTGACTTGATTGGGCATAGAAGCAGCTTTAGTTCCCTCGCGCGTGGAATAGGTGAAAATATGCAAATCACCGAATTGCATTTCCTCAACAAAATTAAGTGTTTGTTGCCATTCTTCATCGGTTTCACCGGGAAAACCAACGATGATATCTGACGTAATGTTGATGGTGGGAATTAATCGTCTAGCCTCGGCTACTAGTGCACGAAACTCATCTGTTTTGCAGCGTCGAGACATGCGTTTTAATACCGTGTCTGAGCCACTTTGCATGGGTAAGTGCATGTGCGGCATTAACCTGGGGTTTTTGAATAATTCTAAAAATCCATCGGGTAAATCCCAAGGTTCAAGCGAGCCCATGCGGATGCGTGGAATGGTGGTTTCTTCAACAATGGATTGAACAAGTGTGAAGAGGTCGCTATCAATGTCACTGCCGTAACCGCCAAGGTGTACACCTGTAATGACAATTTCTGAGATGCCGTGCTGATGAATGGTATTTATTTCCACAATAATTTCATCAATAGCACGGCTTTTTTCGTCGCCTCTTGCAATGGTCACAATGCAAAAGCTGCAACGGTATCGGCAGCCGTCTTGTACTTTAATAAAAGCCCGTTGTCGGCCGCGAGAAAACAACGCCACTTCGTTAGGCTCAGTTGCCATGCTGGGCATGGTTTCTTCGCTAAGGTTGTCTAGTGTTAGTTCAACGAGTTTTTCTTTTTGTTGATTGTTGATGAGTAAGTCCACGCCGTCGAGTGACACCGTTTCTTGTTCATTTAAGGTGGCATAACAGCCGCTAACGACCAGCTTTGCTTTGGGGTTTTTCTTATGCGTTTTGCGAACCAGTTGACGAGACTTTCGAACCGCCCCTTGGGTTACCGCGCAGGTGTTAAGCACGAGAATATCGGGCGATTCCTCTTCGTTCACAAGGGTGTGGCCGCGTGCACTAAAGTCATTGGCCCATGTTTCAATTTCAGCTTCGTTTAGTCGGCAGCCTAATGTTTTAAGGTGAACGCGCATCGTAAGGTGTTAACAGTTTAAACGGGCTATTTTACGCTATTTGCTTTGCTTGCAAATAAAGTCAATGACTTTTTGTTGGCAGTTATCAGTGTTTTCATACAAGATGCCGTGTCGATTTGAGCTAACCCAGTGCTGAGTTAATTGTTCCTGTGGAATATGTTTGGATAATTCAGCCATACTCGATGGGTTAACCACGGGGTCATTGTCACCTTGAATGAGCAACACGGGACATCGCAATTTTTTTAATCGTACCGTTGTTTTTTTAATAAGCATTAACAGCTGATTAATGGCGGCAATGGGTGTGTGATGATAATTGATGTGTGGGTGTTCAGGCGTATTATCTTGGAAAGGCATAATGCCCTCTGAGACACTTATTTTTTTTACTATTTTATTTGTAAAATCGGCTATTTTGACCAGTTGAACCATAGGGTCTTTCAAAATAACGGGTGTAGAGCAAGCGGTGATTGATGAAATTCGAAGGTTTCTATTCGCAGCAGCCATTAACGCTAAAAGGCTTCCGCTAGAAAATCCGATTAAATGAATGGAATGACTGTAACAGCGCGCAATTTTTATGCTTTGGCGAACAGATTGCTGCCAATCTTGCCATGTTCGTTCATGCAAATCCCAGGGAGACGTTCCATGGCCTTTAAGGCGACTACCGATGACGATATAGCCTAAGTTATAAAACTTTTCGGCCAATTCTCTAAGCTCTGCTGGGGATGACAATAGGCCATGGATGATAATGACGCATTCACCCTTGTGATGTTTAGGTTTTAAGAGATAAGGGAGCGCGGATTGCTCAGAAATTCTTTGCTTTTGATTTATTTCTTGGTGTTTGCTTTCACGAAATTGGCTCAAATCCCAATGATATTCAAGGATTTCATCTTCGAACAACATGGATGCGATTTCATCCAGTTTTTTATTGAATTTAAAAGCAAGGCTACGTTTTATGGCTTTTTGCAGCGGTGCGATAGACGCGACTTCGTTAGCGTATACGGCTAGCGGGTTTTTGTAACGAATAGAATCAAAGTCATTTTCAGACTCAATGTTAGCCATAAAATTATAGTAAACACCTGCCGACTCGAGCAAGTTTGCCTTATAAACACCTCTGAGAAATTGGTTAAAGGTGTCACTTTTGGTCATTATTAAATTGCGATAAATGGATGGGTTTTTAAGCGTTCTATGAAAATTTAAAGAATCATCTTTTTGTAACACTTTAACTGTGCAATAAATTAAATGGTGTAGTTTTCTTTTGTTGATGTGGGTTTTGCCCTCATCTACAAAATGCATAATCAGTGTTGCGGCAATATGGGCAATGTTGATGGTTGTATTGTCATAAATAGCACGCATATAATCGTCGCGAATTCTGTTGGTATTACGTTGATAGTTGAGTCTAAACAAAAAGCTATTCCATGAGTCGTCCTTTTGAACGTTATCAAATATATCACTAAGCGATAATTCGGAATGGTTAACAAACGCAGTACTTATTTTGGATTCAATTTTAGTCCAGTAATCTTCAGCAATAATAGGTTCGCCTAAATGGATGTCCATGTCGGTATTTTTTAGCAAAAGATTACCTTCGATTAACAACTCTTCAGAAACTCGGGTATGTAAATTGTCTACAAAAAACTGAACGCTATTTTTCAGTGCATTATCGCTAATACGTAAGGGGTAGAAGGTGATATTGCAGGGGATAATAACGGTAGGTTTCTCGCAGACGC
Organism: Cycloclasticus sp.; assembly: GCA_012959695.1. Lineage (GTDB taxonomy): Bacteria > Pseudomonadota > Gammaproteobacteria > Methylococcales > Cycloclasticaceae > Cycloclasticus. The sequence continues at coordinate 12,479 of DUCS01000008.1, read as the reverse complement.
TTAATAAGGCCTGTGTATCATTGAACCCGAGTTCACTGGCCCACTGCGAAAGTAAGTTCTTACCTTTTTTTTGATTTATTTCAAGGACGGCTTGTTTGAAAATGGCTATTGCCAGCGCAATAACAGCAGGGCCAGTATGCAGTTTCCTACGTTCGTCATGCGAGCGAGAATAGATGCGGTAGCGTCCTTTTTCGTCAAATATTCTGCGGTCTTTAACAATGCCACCTTCAGGAAAAGCGACCAGTTTTTGTTGCTGCAAAATATCTTTAGACACGTGGTACATCAACGCATCTGCATTATTGGGTATACCACCCAGCTCTGATAAATAACGTCCGAATCGGTTGTCGGTAAACAATTCTTTAGAAGCGATTGAGCGGGAATAATGCCCGGTTTTTTGATAGATTAAGTATTGCGGGATAAACGCCTCAAAGCGTGCAAAATGGTTGAACAGGAAAATATCACCCTGCTGCCAAGCGTCTTTATTTCCAGTGGTCCGTATTGTTAGGCTAAAGACTTTGAATAACGTTTTCATCGCATGATAAGTCCACCGGTAGGTATCAGGATTTATCTGATGTTGCGTTGAATCGTTTTTATCTTTTGAGTCGTTACTCATGCTCGTGTTTTAATTAGACCTTATCCATCTAAATTAATAGTAGTTCATTATGCCGAGTTTTACTTCGAAAACATCAGTGCAAATACCTCGTTTAGAAGGCGAAGACGTGCATGTATGGAAATTAAAGCTATCAGATAGTTTGGATGGCTTAAGTTTGGCTGTGTTAAGCGAAGAAGAGGTAGAAAAGGTGAGCCGCTTACGCAGTTCCAAACTAAGAGCGCGGGCGCTATCCATGCGAGTTCAGCTCAGACAGTTATTGTCCCTGTATTTGGACCTTAAGCCCATTGATATTCATTTTCAACACGCGGAATTTGGCAAACCCTCAATAATAAATTCCGCCTTATCGTTTAATGTGTCGCATTCTGCTGATACTGCTTTAGTCGCTATTGGTCTTTGTCGTGAACTCGGCGTGGATATTGAACAATGGCGTGAGCTTGATAACCTTGATGGACTGGTTCAGCGGAATTTTTCTAGTGATGAAAAAGAGCAATGGTTAAGCATTAACGATGAAGATAAACAACAAACGTTCTTTAATATTTGGACCTGTAAAGAAGCGTTTATAAAAGCAACCGGTAGGGGGTTAGGGATGGGGGTTAGGCGCTGTACTTTTAATCTTCAATCGCCGCATGAATTAAGGCAATGTCCTGAACAATATGGCGAGGCGACGGATTGGCGGTGTGTACCGTTAGAATTTGATGGTCCATTAAGTGCGACATTGATGGTAGGAGCTAACGCATGTGCGCCGCTTATCTTTGAATTTGATTCTGATAATTTCCCAGAAATAGCTTAATGCCATTAGAATAGTACGCTGTTTAGTTTGCTATTTAAAAAAACGCTTTTATTATTATGAATGAATTTCCAAAAACGCTCGTTGATGCACTGAACAATAATCAGGATGCTAATAAGGGCATTACGTACATTAGCGGACAGGATGCTGAGCGTGACGTCAGTTATCCCGAGTTAAAACAGCGCGCGTTAGGTTTGTTGCACCATATCCAGAAAAAAGGCGCTAGCGAAGGCAATGAGCTGATTATTCACTTAGCTGATAATGAACAGTTCATTGATGCATTTTGGGCCTGTCAATACGGTGGCATTGTGGCTGTCCCCTTGGCGATTGGTACCAGTGATGGGCATCGCCAAAAAGTGTTCAATGTGTTTGAAAAATTAGAAACGCCCTATATCGCGACATCAAGAAAAGCGCTTCAACGATTGAAAGTGTACGCAGAGGATCAAGGTAAAGAGTCTATTTATGAGCAAATTCAGCAAAAGGCTGTAATGCTTGATCGTATTGAAGAGTTTGACACGTTAGGTATCTGCGCGGATATTAAGCCTGAACAAACGGCATTTATTCAATTCTCATCCGGTTCAACCGGTGACCCTAAAGGCGTTGTATTGACGCATAAAAATTTAATGACTAACTTATTCGGTATTATCGAATGCAGTGCCTTTGATGGAAATGACAGCTTTTTCAGCTGGATGCCGTTAACGCACGATTTAGGTATTATCGGCTTTCATTTAACGCCATTGTTCGTCAATATTAACCAGTATATGATGCCGACAGAATTGTTTGTTCGCCGTCCCAATTTGTGGCTGGAAAAATCCAGTGAGAAAAAAGCAACGATATTGTCGTCCCCTAATTTTGGTTATAAGCACGTTTTAAAACGTTTTAAACCTGAGAACCAAGAGGGTTTAGACTTATCAAATGTACGCTTATGCTTTAACGGCGCAGAACCTATCTCGGCAGATTTATGTCGAGAGTTTAACGAAACAATGAAACCTTTTGGCTGGTCAAAGACCGCTATGTTTACCGTTTACGGGCTTGCAGAAGCCTGCTTAGCAGTGAGTTTTCCTAAATTATTACAACCGTTGTCAACGATTCACGTTTTAAGGAATTCTCTGGTAGCCGGTCAACCTGCCACTATATTGAATGCAGCCAAGGAGCAAAGCATTGAGCTGGTTCGCTTAGGCCCTGCTATTACAGGCACAGATATGCTGATAGTTGATACTGGCGATACAGAAGTGGCAGAAAACATTATCGGACGCGTGTTAATAAAGGGCGATAATGTGACGCACGGCTATTACCATGAGCCTGCTTTGAATCAAAAACTTATCTCGGCCGATGGTTGGCTTGATACTGGTGATCAAGGTTTGATTAATGAGGGTGAACTCGTCATTACAGGCCGCACCAAAGATTTGATAATCGTCCACGGTCAAAACTTTTATGCGCCAGACCTTGAATCCGTTTGTGAAAGTGTTGATGGTATTGATTTAGGTAAAGTGATTGTCTGCGGTATTCGTAATCCCGAAGAGGCGGTTGATGAACTGGTTGTGTTTGTTCTATACCGTGGTGAATTGGATGCATTTTACCAAACGACCATAGATGTACGACGTGAGCTGAGTGAAAAATCAGGCTTAGACGTTGCGCATGTCTTACCGATAAAAACTGTGCCAAAAACGACCAGTGGTAAGGTTCAACGTTTCACCTTAGCTAAACAGTTTGAAGAGGGTGAATTTAACGAAATTATTGCGGCGTTAATCGAGTTATCTGAAACACAGGTAACGGACACCGGTGCGGCAGGCAGTCCAATTGAGCGTATTTTGTTAGAAATTTGTCACTCGGTTGTTGCTGACCAAAAAATCAGCTTAAGTGATAATATTTTTGAAATGGGCACGAGTTCATTAAAACTGGCGCAAATTCATGAAAAAATTGATGAAATGTATCCGGATGCTGTGGAGCTAACCGACTTTTTTGATTACCCAACGATTGAAGAATTGGCTGGATTTATCGCAACAAAAATTCAGGAATAGAGCTTAGTCATAAACACCGCGTTTTCGTTTCCATTTGCGGTTCGACCACATCCAATCTTCGGGTGCGTCTAGAATCATTTTTTCTAGTGAGCGGGCATATTTTTCTGTGATGCCGTAACCTTCTTTTTCATAGGGGGCTTGGCCCAGCTCTTCAAAAAATACCTCGTAGTGGCCAAGGCTTAGGCGTTTCATACCGACAAAAACAACCGGGTATTTGGTCAGTTTTGCAATTTTTTGTGCGCCAACGGCAAAGGAACTATCTTGGTTTAAAAAATCAGTCCAATATTTTTCTTCTTTTCTAACCGGTGATTGATCAGCCACCATAGCAAACCCGCGAACTTCCTTACGACGTTGCATAATTTCAATCAACGCATTCTTGTTAGGAATAGGTCGCGCGTCGAATCGAGAGCGTGATTTTTTCATGTGCTCATCAACGGCGAGGTCGTGCAGGGGTTTGTAGACAACATCAATTGGGAAGGAAAGCCCAAGACTGCAACCGGCTAACATCCACTCCCAGTTACAATGGTGAGCCGCTAGCATAAGGACTGATTGATTGTTTTTGGCGAATTTCTCAATGACTTCAGGGTTCCTTAGTGTTACGCGTTTACGTATTTCTTCTTCCGTTAAAGTGCCTGTTTTTATGGCCTCTATTACGACATAAGCCAGACGCTTAAAATTCAATTTCGCCAGACTTTCAAGCTCGGTCAGCGACATATCTGGAAAGGAATTTTGCATATTTGAAAAAATAACATTTCGTTTTTTTTCAACCAAATAATAACCAAGAAGATAAATGGGGTAGGCGATAACGTATAAAACACAAAGCGGCAATTTGCCCAATAAGGGGTAAAACTTTGAAATAGGGGACTGACGATTTTTAGCCATAACGGTGATTAAGCAACGATGATTATAAGTATGCCGCGTATTCTAACAAAGCAAACACCGCGTTTAGGCAAAAAATAAGTAGCCAATGAGAATCGCAACAATAATACCAATCAAATCGGCAAATAAGCCGCAAGCGACGGCATGACGGGCTTTTTTAATACCAACAGCACCAAAGTATACGGCTAACACATAGAATGTGGTTTCTGTACTGCCTTGCACAATAGAGGACAACCTGCCGGCAAACGAGTCGGCGCCGTGCAGCTGCATAGTTTCAATCATCATAGCGCGTGCGCCACTGCCACTGAGTGGTTTCATAAAAGCGGTGGGTAGAGCATCCACGAATCGGCCATCTAATGATAAGGATGCGACGACTGACCGGAGCCCATTTAATGCCATGTCTAACGCGCCGCTGGCTCGAAAAACGCCAATAGCGACTAGCATGGCAACGAGGTACGGAATAATCATCACAGCGGTTTGAAAGCCTTCTTTAGCGCCTTCAATAAAGGAGTCGTACACATCAATGCGTTTTTTTACTGCGCCCACCATAAAAAGAACAATCAATGTAAATATTATAAAGTTGCTGACTAAGGCGGATTGCTGCTGCATAACCACTTGATCTAGTCCTGAGAAGTACATCAAAATACCGGCAATTAAGGCACTAAATCCACCTAAATAAGCCAGTATAACGGGGTCGTATAATTTAATTCGCTGCACAGTGGCGACAGCAATTAAGCCAGCCATTGTTGACGCGTAGGTGGCAATCAAAATAGGAATAAAAACATCGGTAGGGTCAGCTGCCCCCATTTGTGCGCGATAAGTAAAAATAGTCAGCGGGAATAGCGTGACGGCAGAGGTGTTAATGACTAAAAAAAGAATTTGCGCATTACTGGCTGTGTCTTTAAGTGGGTTTAATGACTGTAGGTGCTGCATGGCTTTGATACCCAACGGCGTAGCAGCGTTATCTAGTCCGAGCATATTGGCGGAAAGGTTCATCACCATAGCGCCAAAAGCGGGGTGATTATCGGGCACATCGGGCATCAGGCGTTTTAACAAGGGATTTAGAAAACGTGTTAAGTGATCAATAAAGCCGCTTTTCTCACCAATTTTCATAATGCCCATCCAAAAACATAAAACGCCGGTTAGCCCTAAAGAAATTTCAAAAGCGGTTTTGGATAAGGTAAAGGTGGCTAGTGTAATGTCATTGAATACTTGTGTATCACCCAATATAAATAGTCGGTAACACCCCGTTAAAAAGGCGATGAAAAAAAAGCTGAGCCAAATAATATTTAACATAGAATGAAAGAGGTTAGAGTCACTAACAGTTTTCTTAAACTTTACCATATCAGACGATGTCAGAAAAAAATATCAACACGAACAGTAATGTCACGGACCTATTGCACATCATGCGCCAGTTAAGAGACCCAGATGGCGGTTGCGCATGGGATTTACAGCAACGCTTTGAAACAATCGCGCCCTATACAATTGAGGAAGCGTATGAAGTTGCTGAGGCTATTCAGCAGTCTGACATGTCAGCTTTGCGAGAAGAGTTGGGCGACCTTCTGTTCCAAGTTGTGTTTCATTCAAGATTGGCGGAAGAACAAGGTGCGTTTAGTTTTGACGATGTAGTTGCAGCCATATGCGATAAATTAACGCGCAGACACCCTCATGTGTTTGCGGGTGAAGTTATTGATGAAAGCGATTTAGCAAAACGTTGGGAAGGCCAGAAACGAGAAGAAAAAATGGCTGCGGACGGGGTGAGTATCCTTGAGACGGTAAGCCCCCATCAGCCAGCTATAAATCAAGCGTATAAACTGCAGAAAAAAGCGTCGTCGGTAGGTTTTGATTGGCCAAGCATCGAACCTGTTATTGAAAAATTAGACGAAGAAATCGCAGAAATTAAACTGGAAATCGGTCAACAGAACAATCAGCTACGCATCGAAGAAGAGCTAGGAGACGTATTGTTTAGTTGTGTTAATTTAGCCAGACACCTGAACATTAATCCTGAATGGTCACTTCGTGGGGCCAATAAGCGTTTTTTTGAGCGTTTTGCTTATATCGAAAAACAACTCGCAGCTCGCGGTGTAAAAATGGAAGATTGCTCGTTAGATACATTGGATGAGCTTTGGACAGAAGCAAAAAATAAGGTAGAAGATAGGCGTGAACGTACTTAGGAGCAGGCGCTAATACAAAAAACATAGGACATTTGTTTTAGTTTTAGTATACTCAACCATCAGATGAGTGAATGGCTGTAAATATAACGATTATATTTTACATTATAAAAATAAGTCAACCATTTGATTTATATGTATTTTTAGGAGAGATAAAAAGATGTCTGATAGAGTAAAAGGTATTGTTAAGTGGTTCAATAATTCAAAAGGTTTTGGATTTATTCAACCAGATGCAGGTGGTGAAGATGTGTTTGTTCATTTTAGAGCGATACAAGGCGATGGTTTTCGCACACTAAAAGAAAACCAAGCGGTCGAGTTCACCATTACTAAGGGCGATAAAGGTCTTCAAGCAGAAGAAGTTACCGGTCTAGAAGAGTAATACTAGTCGCTATGTAATAGCGATTAATTAAGCAGTTCGTAATAATACCTATCGGCAATACTATTTATTGCTGGTAGGTTTCTGTTACGTATCGTTCTACAATTTTTTGGAATTGTTCTGCTATATCGTTGCCCTTTAGGGTTACGTCTTTTTTGCCGTCGATATACACGGGAGCAACGGGTTTTTCACCGGTGCCAGGCAAGCTAATGCCAATATTCGCATTTTTACTTTCCCCTGGGCCATTTACAACACAGCCCATCACAGCTACTTTCATATCTTCAACACCGACGTATTGGGTTTTCCATTCAGGCATTTGATGGCGTAAATACGTTTGTATGTCTTGCGCTAATTGCTGGAAATAATCACTGGTTGTTCTACCGCAGCCGGGGCACGAAATAACCGTCGGTGTGAATGAACGCAAGCCCATGGATTGCAAAATCTCCTGTGCCACAATCACTTCTTGGCAACGGTCGCCACCGGGTTCAGGTGTAAGTGATATACGAATAGTATTACCGATTCCTTGGTGGAGCAGAACAGCTAAGGCCGCTGTTGAGGAAACGATGCCCTTACTTCCCATGCCAGCTTCAGTTAAGCCAAGATGTAACGGGTAGTCACAACGTGACGCTAAATCTTGATAAACAGAGATAAGATCTTGTACCCCACTCATTTTACAAGACAGTATGATTTTGTTTCTAGGTAAACCAATTTTCACTGCTTTTTCAGCGCTTTCAATGGCAGAGGTAATCACCGCGTCATGCATCACAGCAACAGAAGCTCTAGGCGTGCTTGATGATGAGTTTTCATCCATTAATCTAGCCAAAACAGCGGGGTCTAGGCTACCCCAGTTAACGCCTATACGCACGGGTTTGTCATACTGAATAGCAAACTCAATCATTTGCGCGAATTGTGGGTCGCGTTTGCTGCCGCGCCCAACATTACCGGGGTTAATACGGTACTTAGCCAATGCTTGAGCGCAACACGGGTATTTAGCGAGTAACTTATGCCCATTAAAATGAAAATCTCCCACAAGAGGAACATCGCAGCCAAAAGCATCTAAACGCTGCCTTATAATTGATACAGCAGCGGCAGATTCTTCGGTGTTGACTGTAATGCGGACCAGTTCAGAGCCAGCCTTCGCTAATTCCATGACTTGTTTAACCGTTTTGTTAATATCGGCAGTGTCGGTGTTCGTCATCGATTGGATAACAATCGGCAAGCCGTGGCCTATTTGAACGGATCCGACGTTAACGATAAGTGGGTTTGGCATAAATGAATCGTGTAACTTAACTAAAGACGCTCATTATATCGTCTATCGTCTGTTATTTTTGGTTTATAGCCAAAGGGCATAAGTTTCGTTGAAGCCAAAGGTAAAGATCTCCGCTTAACTCAGCGTTAAAAGAAAGTAAAGACTACTGTATGAGGTCTTTAGTTACGAATGAAGCGCAATTAAATGAATGTTTGATTAGAGTTATTTAAGTGACATCTAAGAATTTATCAATAAGAATAAACGCTCGGTCGATGATAGGGTTTGGTGTGTAAAAGTGTGGAGAAAAACGGATGCCGCCACCACGTTTTGCACAAACAACATTGTTTGTCGTTAAGTAGTTAAATAGCAGATCGGTTTGGTTGTTAGAGGGTTTAAAAACCACAATATTATTGCCGTGTTCATCGGGGTTTGTTAGTAAGATTAGTGAGTTGTTTTGATTCACTTTATTAATCACGTATTGCCCGCGTTCTACAACGTTTTTTGCAACAGCCTCCATGCCAATATCTAATAGTAAGCCTATACTGGCTGATAGTGCGTGTATGCTTAGCATATTTGGGCTGCCGCACTCAAATCGACGGGCCGTTTTGGTTTCTTCCCAAGTGGTCGCGTCATAGTTGCCCATATCCTCAACCATGTGCCAGCCAAATTGAGTGAGTTTGAGTTTGTTGAGTGATGCTTGTCGGCAATAAAACAAGCCTAAGCCTTCAGGGCCTAATAACCACTTATGCCCATCAGCCATCACGAAATCGGCCTGGTATCGTTGTACGTCAAATTCAAAGGCACCAATCGACTGAATTGCATCGATACAAAATAAAACATTCGTTTGACGGCAGGCTTTGCCTAAGCGCTCTAAGTCAACACGCAACCCCGATGCATATTGCACAGAGCTTATCGTTAATAAGCGTGTATTGCTATCAATTTGATTGATAAGCTCAGCAGTAGGGTCACTAACGTTTTTAAGCAGTGTTTTTTTAACCGTAACGCCTTGATTAGCCAATGACTCCCAAGGAATCATATTTGAGGGGAACTCCTCATCGCTGGTAACAATATTGTCACCTTTGTTCCAATCTAGGCCATATGCAACAAAGGATAGGGCCTCTGAGGTGTTTTTAACCAATGCAATTTCATCGACAGAACTGGCGTTTATAAGCTCTGCTATTTGTTTTTTTAATCGTGCTTCAACGGTTAGCCAATTAGCGTATTTTTTTGAGCCAATGGTGACGTTTTCACGGCAAAACTCATTAACGGCTTGCTCTGTTCGTACCGGCCATGGCGCAACGGCAGCGTGATTTAGGTACATTACCTCATCGTCCAAATTAAATTCTTTATCGAAGTTGCTAGTCATCAGTCATCGTGGGCTGTTAAAACCCCATTCTATCCTTTTTAATATATTCCTTATAGACTTACTGGTATCGTTTTATAAGTGGTGTGAGGAGGGTGAATGTTAAGTTTTGGGCATAGGGGGGCGATGGGCTACGCGCCAGAAAACACGGTGCTGTCGGTTCAAAAGGCGATTGAATTAGGCGCTGATTGGGTGGAAATTGACGTTTACTTAGTAAATAGACAGCTTATGGTGATTCATGACGATACCCTTGATAGAACAACCAATGGGAAAGGCAGTTTGTTTGATTTTACCTTTGAGCAGTTGAGAGAATTTGATGCAGGAGAGGGTGAGCGTATACCTATCTTGTCAGAGATTATTCAAGCAACGAAAGAGAAGGTTGGACTGAATATCGAATTAAAGGGTGAGCACACCGCAAAGGCAGTTTATGAGGTGTTAAGTGACTTAAGTAATGAACATAAAAAGCAGGTCTTAATTTCATCTTTTAAAATGAGCGAGTTACAGAGCATGTCGAAACTTGATGAGTCGATAAATATCGGCGTGTTAGCGGGCGATAGTATTAATGAAGCGTTTGCTTGGGCGCAAAAACTAAAAGCTTCCTCGGTTCATTTTAGCAAAAGAAAAGTGACGCAGGCGCTTGTTAATCAAGCGCACAGTACGGGGCTAAAACTGTACGTTTATACCGTTAATGAGCTAGCTGAACTGCGCAGAATGAAAATATTAGGCGTGGACGCTGTGTTTAGTAACTACCCAGATCGGGTTTTAAGCGTTTGACTTAGCCAGCTTTTTTAATTGCGTGCGGGTGTATAGCAGCGTAATAACCATACTGATTAAAACGATCACGGCGACCGAGCCGAACAGCCATTCGAGACTATAGCCAAGGACGATAATCAGATAATAATTGATGGCTAATGGGAACAATAGCTGCCTACATAGCCCCATGATCACGGGGAAGTCAGGTTGTTTAATCGCTTGCAATGTTGCCACGCTAATAAAAAGTGCCACGTAACAAAAAAACGCCAAGGCATCGATCCTTAAATAGGTGACGCCAGTGTTGATGATGTCGGCTTGGGGACTAAAAAAGCCCATTAAATGCGGAGATAAAAAAATCATCACGGGGATGCAAAAAAGTGAAATAGCAAAACTTAGTAGCAAGCCTTTTCGGTACGTTTCCGAAATGCGCCGATAATTTTTAGCGCCGTAGTTTTGCCCTGAGATAGCTAAAACAGCCGCATTAAGGCCTAATGCAGGGAGTAATAACACTTGTTCCAATCGTAAACCAACCGAGTAACCTGCAACGGCGTAATCACCAAAACGGCTGACAAAGCCGGTAATCATTAGGCTACCGATAATCATAATAAAAAAATTAAAACTCGCTGGTAGAACTTGCCTTAGAATGTTTAAAAACAGCGATATATTCGCACTTGGAAACGGTTTGAATGACAGTTTTTTACTTAGAACATTCAGTAAATAAAGTGCCGATGCGCACTTGATAATCAGTGTCGCCCAAGCAAGTCCCGCAACGCCCATATCGAGACCAAATGTTAGTAAGGGGTTAAGAATCAAGTTGGCAAAAAAACCAACAACTAGGGCGTTACGGTTAGAAACCGTATCACCTAACGCCATTAACGCGCCTGCGGCGACGCTACTGATGGCGAATGCAATATTGCCAGCAATGAGAATTTGAATATATTCCCAAGCCAGTTCGGTGGTTGTTTGTTGTGTGCTTAACCAATCAATAGCATCTTCAGCGAGTAAAAAACCAAACGCGACAATGATGCCTGCAAAGGCAACACCTACGCCCATCGAGTTTTTAATAATAGCCTTTAAAGTACCGTTTTTACCCTCGCCAAGCGCTGTCGCAACCATCACCGATGTGCCGTTTTGCAAGCCCGCGAGTAAACCGATAAAAAGGTAAAAAACAATACTGGCAATGGATAAACCAACCAAGGCATCATCTGAAATTTTTCCAGCAAACCAGTTGTCAGTAAGGTTATATAAGGTGTTAAAAAACATTCCCATAGACGCAGGAATGGCTAGCCTTATTAAATGTTGGTAGATTGACCCAGTGGTTAAATCTTGGTGTGTAAGAGAGGAGTTAGAAGGCATGAGGGTAGACTAATCTACTATGGTGACTGAGGTCAAAGGTCGATGCTCAAAATCAACGATGGTAGCTTTGATTAGCAAGGTCAGACATGGGAATATGTTTATTTTGTGTCAGAGGTTTGTAAGCAAGACATTCCTTATGCTGACTTAAATAAAGTTATACCGTATTCAGAAAACTTTGTGATTCAGGGGTTTTCTGTATTAAATGAAATACAAAGTGAAAATGTTTTTACATCGTTTGGATTTGCTAGTGAAACATTTTACCCTCCTATAAATGAAGATGATTTACCTGCTTATTTTGAAAGTTCAGGTAGCTTAGACGCTCCATCCAAGTCGTTATCACGCAAAGAGCAGGGCGCGCTTCGTTATAGTTTATTTAAAAACAAACCGTATGCTAAATGTTCTATATGTAACAAAGAGTTCCCTGTTAATTTTCTTGTTGCTGCACATGTTAAAAAACGCTCTGAATGTTCTAAAGAAGAGAGACTGGACTTTAAAAATATTGCCACACCAATGTGTAAGTTTGGTTGCGATGAGTTGTACGAAAAAGGGGTTATAGGTGTGGGTGCTGGTAAGGTTGTGCGTGTAAAGGGCGCGAAGTTGACTGCATGTGTAGAGTTATATTTAAGTGCTATCACTGGCAATACCGTTTCTAGCTGGGATTTATCTTCATCAAATTATTATGACTGGCACCTTTCAAAGCACAGCGACTAGGCTTGTAAGGTGCCAAAATTGAAATTAGAAGTTACACCTGAGTTACACCATAAATAACGCCCAATAAAAAAGACCTAGCCCGAAACGAGCTAAGTCCTTGTTATTCAATGGTGCCTGGGGCCGGAATCGAACCGGCACGACCGTTAAAGTCGCGGGATTTTAAGTCCCGTGTGTCTACCAATTTCACCACCCAGGCAATC
>DUCS01000007.1 GCA_012959695.1 Cycloclasticus sp. | reverse complement strand
CTGCCCCGGTTGGGACTACCGCGTGGAACTGATGCGCGGCAAACCGAATATGACCGAGTTCAGCTTACTTAACTGGGTTGGTGGCGGCGGTCATATCAACTTCTCACCCATTTCAGCGGTAGATGGCAAAGACTCCTATCGCCAATTTGACATGATTCGCAAACGCGCCCATGAATTCGACTTTGATTATATTGGCGAATTTTTAGTGGGCTGGCGCGATCAACACCATATCTTTATGTTGATGTTTGACCGCATGAACGCTGAAGAGAAAAAACGTGCACACGATCTATTTGACGTGCTCATTGACGATGCTGCAAACCATGGTTACGGCGAATACCGTACACATTTATCGTTTATGGATAAAATTGCCGACTCTTATGGCTGGAACGATGGTGCGCTGTTAAAAGCCCAGCAAAAAATTAAAGATGAACTCGATCCAAATGGCATTTTATCACCCGGGAAAATGGGTATTTGGCCAAAACGCATGAGGGACGACTCATGAAAAGGCGCCTAATAACTGCATTAATTATCGCTGGCACCGTCAGCTTATTCGGTTGTGAACAGACCGAACCTAGCAAGCCAGTTGCTGTTGAAACACCTGAACCCGTCGTTAACGTACCTGTTGTTCAAGCCCCTAAAAGCACTGCTCGTGCTGGCAGAGTGACTTATGAATTGCACTGTGCCGGTTGCCACGCTGCTGGGCTTGGTCATGCTGCGACAATGAAGCTTAAACTTGCCCGAGCTGAAGGCATGGCTGTGCTTGTTCAACGCACAGATTTAACCCGTGCTTATATCAGCCATATCGTGCGTGATGGCTTACTTGAAATGCCTCCATTCCGTCCAACCGATATTAACGACGAAGAATTAGAAAACCTTGCCCAGTACATGATTGAGCAAGGAAAAGCCTACCAACAACAGGAAGCAAACAATGAGTGATAAGAACGTTCCTTTATCTGACAACGCGTTAAAAGTAGCAAAGCGCATTGGTAGCTTGCGCGATTTCCTCGAATTTTTAAAGGAAAACAACCAGTGCATTAATTGGTCTGAAGAAGTTTATCCGGAACCGGATATTCGTAATGTCGCGGTTGCAGCTGGTAGAGATTCAATGAATGGCCCCGCCGTTATTTTTGATAATATCGCCGGCTACCCCGGTAAAAAAATGGTGTTGGGCGTACACGGTAGCTTTACCAACATTGCTTTGTTGTTAGGCCACCCGAAAGGCACCACCATTAAAGAATTGTTCTACGATATTATTTCTCGTTGGGGTGCAGATAAGCCATTGCTGGACTTTATTGAGCAAGATAAAGCGCCCGTTAACGAGAACAGGCTCACCAACAATTTTAATTTATACGAGCTATTACCGCTTTATCGTATTAACGAATACGACGGTGGCTTTTATATTGGCAAAGCCAATGTCGTTAGCCGCGACCCACGCGACCCTGATAATTTTGGCAAACAAAATGTCGGCATTTATCGCATTCAAGTACAAGCCCCCGGTGAATTCACTTTGCTAAGCGTGCCTGCTCACGATATGGGACGACACATTATGGCCGCCGAACAAGAAGGCGTACCGTTGAGAATTTCTGTGATGTTGGGCAACCACCCTGCGATGTGCATGTTTGCTGCCACGCCTATAGGCTATGACGAGTCTGAATTTGCTTACGCCTCACAAATGATGGGCAGCCCAATGCGCTTAACCAAGTCTGGTAATGGCATGGATATTCTTGCCGATTCTGAAATGGTGATTGAAGCCGAGCTGATGAATGGCGTACGTAGCCTTGAAGGCCCGTTTGGCGAGTTCCCTGGCAGTTACAGCGGTGTAAGAAAAATACCGCGTTTTAAAGTTACCGCCATTTCACACCGTAACGATCCGATTTTTGAGAATATTTACATTGGTAGAGGCTGGACCGAACACGATACGTTAATTGGCCTTAATACATCCGCACCTATTTATGCCGCGCTAATTAAAGACTTCCCAGAAGTTGTTGCCGTTAATGCACTGTACCAACATGGCCTAACCGGTATTATTTCTGTTAAAAACCGCTTTGCCGGTTTTGCAAAATCAGTCGCTATGCGCGCTTTGGGCACACCCCACGGGACTATGTATTTGAAAAACCTAATTATGGTTGATGATGATGTTGATCCGTTTGATTTAAATGAAGTGATGTGGGCGCTGTCCACACGCACCCGTGCAGAAGACACTATCGTTATTCCCAACATGCCGATGATTCCGATTGACCCTGCGGCTGAAGTTGCTGGCAAAGGCCATCGTTTAATCATTGATGCGACCAGCTTTATGCCACCTGATAAATTAGGCGGCGATTCAAAAATTGTAACCCCACCAGCGGGCCCAGAAATTGATGCCATCGCCAAGGTTATTCAACTATTACAAAATGGAGGCAAATCATGAGCACCTGCCCACGTTGCCAAGCCGAAGAAAATAAAATTCGCACAGAACATAAAGGACTTAACGCCAAAGGCGAACTTGTCTGGACTATTTTTAATTGTGAAAGCTGTGCCTTTACATGGCGCGATAGCGAACCTGCTAGCACTATAGATTACAACTTACGTGAAGAGTTTTTTAGAGTTGACCCTGAAAAACCTTACCCTGTCATCATGCCGCCGGCGCAATACAAATAGGCCCATACTGTGGAAAAAATCATAAGCAAATTAACCAGCCTTTTAAGCGCTGCCAGTATCATCGCTATACAAGACAACGACACGTCTGATTATCAATTTTTAGCAGACAGAATTAATAACGACAAACGCAACATACTGGCCGCAGTCATCCCTAACACTGTTGATGAGTTGCAAAAATTACTGGCCTTTTCAGTAGACCAAGATTTCTCTTTATTTAATTTACTCAGCCCAGGCGAAATTGGCACTGCGCCAATTCCTATCAGCGGCGACATCGTTGTTATCGACCTACAACGGATGAACAATATTATTGAAATTAACCAAAAAGACGCTTACGCCCTAATCGAACCTGGCGTTAGTTATGGGCAACTCAACAAACATCTGGAAGACAACAATATTCCTTTTGCCGTTGATGTCGAAAAAAGTGCACAACAATCTGTATTGGGCAGTATTTGTAACCGTAATTTTGGCTACACCCCGTATGGCGACCAACTGATGATGCAATGTGGCATGGAAGTGATGCTAGCGGATGGCAGTTTGGTTAGAACCGGCATGGGTGCGATGCCCAAAAGTAACACATGGCAATTGTTCAAATATGGCTATGGGCCCTATATGGATGGTTTATTCACCCAGTCAAACATGGGCATTGTGACTAAAATTGGCCTGTGGCTGATGCCGAAACCACCTGCTTATAAACCCTTCATGCTACAACTACCGAACGATGCCGCGATGGAGCAAGCAGTAGAGATTTTACGTTCGCTTAAAATTAACATGCTGGTGCCAAACACCGTTGTTATCGCCTCTGCTGAATCTGAAGTGATGCAATTTATTGATGGCGGCCTTAGCGCAACATTCGATAACAGTACGGCAGAAAAACACCAACTGGGAACATGGAATATCTATGGCGCATTGTATGGCATACCCGGCAATGTGGATGTTGTTTGGGGCGCTGTTAATGGCGCACTAGGGCAAATTGACGGTGCAAAATTCTTACTTAAAGAAGACACCACCAAGCATCCTATTTGGGCGCAGCGTGAAAAAATAATGCTGGGGAAGTTCAATAAACGTAATTCAGAATTAGACAACAGCGCTGTCATTAATTTACATTTTGCCAGCCCAATAGAAGGCAAAGATGCGCTGGCCATGCAGGCAATTATCAATAGTCACAGTGGCGAACAAAACGTCATCAGCCAGTTGGCACTTACTTGGCGCACAATGTTCGCTCAATTAAGCATCACCTATGGCAAAGACCAATTAAGCGCCGCTAAAAAGCTAGCTGATACCTTAATTAAAGCATTTGGTGAACAGAGCTATTCTGTCAGCCAATCTGATGCTGACCTTCAGGATAGCGTTGACGAAACACGTCACCCTGGGCTGAAAACGCTTAATCAACGCGTTAAAAAAGCATTGGACCCACAGCATAACTTTGGCTAAAAAACGTATTTTAAAATTAAAACTGAATAAAAAAGGGCGACATCAATCGTCCTTTTTTATTCATCGCTCCTCAATAGCAATCACAAGGAAAACAGCATGACTAAACAACACGAACTTTGGATTAATGGTGAACACTGCAAACCCACCAGCGGACAATACTTTGATGTACTTAACCCGATAGATGACTCAGTCTATTGTACTGCTGCCGAAGGCAATGATGCCGATATAAACAAAGCCGTTGAAAGCGCACAGGCTTGTTTTAACAGTTATGGAAAAGGGCTGGCTAAAGACCGTGAAGCGATGCTGTGTAAAGCGGCTGATTTGCTGGAACGAGACCGCCAAGAGTTTTTAGATATTCTCATTGATGAGATTGGCTCTCCCATTAACAAAGCGCAATTTGAAGTACAGTATGCTATTGGCCACTTACGTGCAGCCGCAGGCTCCGCACGGCGCGTTACAGGGCAAACCATCCCTTCTGACACGCCAGGCCGCCTTAGCATGAGCGTAAGAAAACCTCTTGGCGTTATTGCTGCCATTACGCCGTTTAATGTACCGCTGATTAAATCTGCTAAGTTAATAGCATCACCACTAGCCACCGGCAACACCGTTGTTTTACTTTGTTCTGAAGAAGCACCGTCTCTGTCATATCGTTTTGCACAACTGATTCACGAAGCAGGCTTTCCTGCTGGCGCGCTTAACGTTGTATCTGGCTTTGGCATGGATATTGGTGACTTCTTAACCGGTCATCCGCTGGTAAAAACTGTTATGTTTACCGGCTCCAGCCGAGTAGGACAACATATTAGCGAAATTTGCGGCAAGCAAATGAAACATGCCGTGCTTGAGTTAGGCGGCAAAAACCCGTTAATTATCTTAGCAGACGCCGACATCGACAAAGCCATTCAAACGGCTGTTTTTGGTATGTTTTTATACCAAGGCCAAGCGTGTATGGCATCCAGCAGAATTATTGTTGAAGCGCCGGTGTATGATGAATTCATTAAAAAATTCAGTGCCGCCGCCAATGGTTTATCGTTAGGTGACTTGCGTGAAATGAGCACCATTTTAGGTCCCATTATTTCACCTCGTCAACGTGACCGGATTCGTCACCATATTGAAGATGCCAGAGAAAAAGGCGCAACCGTTCTGACCGGTGGCGAGTGGGAAGGCAATCGTTGCCAACCAACCATTCTCACCCATGTTAATAAAGACATGACCGTTTGTTACGAAGAAACATTCGGCCCCGTAACCTCTGTGTATTCAGTAGACGACATTGATGCCGCACTTGAAATGGCAAACGACACACGCTACGGACTAAGCGCTGCTATTTGCACAACAAATATCAACAGCGCGTTGATGCTTGCAGAAAACATCAACGCTGGCATGGTGCATATTAATGCCCCAACTCTTTACGATGAACCCCATGTGCCATTCGGCGGAACAGGCGAAAGCGGATTTGGCCGTGAAGGCGTTGAAGTAGATGCTGACGTATTAACTGAATGGAAATGGATTACCATACAACTGCCAACCGATGCACCTGCACACTGATTTTTATTATTTATTACCTTGGCTGAATAGACTTTCAGCCAAGGTGACAGTTAGTCCACAGAAACACTGTCTAATCGCGCTGAGCGCGTCTCCGGTATCGGCAAGTTATCGGCAGCATGGTAACTAAACACCAGCGAGTATTTTGGCTTGTCAGACTTATTCGCTCCCGCTGCGTGGAACGTTCGACAATGAAAAAACAACACATCACCCGCTTCTAACTCCACATCCACCGCTGTTTGTAACAATGTTTGATTTTCTGGCAAGTCTTGTCGCAAGAATAAATTAGCGTCTAATCGCCCACGCTCAAACTCCATAGCGTGCGAGCCAGGAATCATTTTCATGCCGCCATTTTCTGCGTGCTCAGCGCCCAACGCCAACCAAACATTCACCAATTCTGGGCGATCAAAACTCCAATAACGAATATCTTGGTGCCAATCCGTTTGACTGCTAAATTTTGCTAGCTTAGTCATAATACAATTGTGGTGATTTTGCGTTAACAACACATCATCTGCACCTATTAATTGCTTTACACTTTTCACCACCGCAGGGTGACAAGCCCAATCGCGAAACACATCATCACGTGCGTACGCATGTAACAATCGTCGAGGCGTATCACCACCTTGCGAACGCCTGTTGCTGGGTGCGCCGGGGTAATGCACCTCTGCCTCATATTCCAATGGGCCAAGTGCTGGCTCAATAGAGGCTTCAACAACATCCACCGTGCGGTCACATAGCGCACGTGAAACAAGCCCAGGTACCTTCACATAACCATCACGCATAAATTGTTGATACTGAATGTCGTTGAGAGTATTTACTACGGTGATTGATTTAGCCTTGGTCATGGCGCTATTATAAGCGTTATCAAGCCGAACCCAATAGGAATCCAACATGATAAAACCTGCCAGTGAATTTATAGCCGATGTACAACAACACATTAACTGTATTAACCCACAGCAAGCCAAAGAGCTTTTAGAGAATAACGACAACGTGGTTGTTATTGACGTGCGAGAACCTGCCGAAGCTCAGGAATCAAAACTAAGCTGCTCAGTCAATATTCCGCGTGGCTTATTAGAAATGAAAGTACAAAACCATTGCCCAAATGCAGACACCATCATCCTCACACATTGCGGCGGTGGCGGGCGCGCTTCTTTAGCGACGGCTAGGCTTTTGGAAATGGGTTATTTGAACGTTTATGCGATTACTGCTAAATACGATGACGTGAAAAAAACACTTCGCTAGAAGGCCTCGCGTAAAAGTCGCGTAATTTGAAATGAGAGGGCTTGAAATGGTGGTCATGGGTGGACTTGAACCACCGACCCCGGCATTATGAATGCCGTGCTCTAACCAGCTGAGCTACATGACC
>DUCS01000006.1 GCA_012959695.1 Cycloclasticus sp. | reverse complement strand
TTATTGGATGTTTGCTCAACGTCTGCTTTAGGCTTTGCTGACGTATTACGGCGCCTTCTGCGTGGATGACGCACGCCTGTTTTTTCTGTCGCGCTATCAGCCTTAGCGTCGTTTGGTTTTTCAGCGGTTGCTTTCTCTTGGCTTTCTACGGCGACCTTTTTATCCACCGGCTTTTGCTCAACTGATTGCTCAACAACCGGTTTAACGCTGTCTATAGCAGTTGCCGGTTCATTATCATTTGCTGTTGTGTCAGTTGAATTACCGCTGGTTTCCTTAATGGCGTTGTTTTCTTGATTGGCCGGTGAGCGACGAGGTCTTCTGCGTCTGCGTGTTGGCTTGTCCGAAGAGTTATTGCCATCCGTTTTACCTGCTTCAGGACTGCCTTGTGCTACCTGTTGCTGTTTGTCCAGTTCTTTTTGTTCCGTATGGGGCTTCTCCTGACGTTGTTTATTATCAGACGTCTTTTGCTGTCCTTGACCCTTATTACGGTTTTGCTGGTTACGGTTTCTGTTACGGTTTCTATTCCTATTTTTATTTTGACCTTCACCATCTTTTGGGCGTTGCTGGCGATTTTGCTGCGGGCGCCTATTGCTGGTTTTTTTAGGTTGTTCTTTTTTCACTTCATCGGTTGACGATGGAATGATTTTATTGAACATTCGCTTAAGGAAGCCTTCCGTTTTAGCCTCTTCTTTAGCGGCGGGAACTGGACGTTGCGTGGCTGGCACAACGGTTTGTACAACGGCTTTTTGCTGTTCAACGGGGTCTCGTTTGTACGGTTTAACTTCGCGTATTTCATCATGAGGAACACGTTCATGGCTGGCAGTTGTGTCGTCCTTAACGTCTTTTGTACGAATTCGTTCTATTTCATACTGAGGCGTTTCTAGGTGCTTATTTGGCACGACAATAATTGAAACCTTATGGCTCTTTTCTATTTGCTCAACTTCCGAGCGTTTTTCATTTAAGACAAAGGTTGCACAGTCAATAGGCACTTGAACAATAACTCTTGCCGTGTGCTCTTTCATCGCTTCTTCTTCTAAAATACGAATGATTGAAAGCGATAGCGACTCAACGCTACGAATGGTCCCTTGGCCATGGCAGCGCGGGCACACGGGCAAGCTTGATTCAGTCAGTGATGAGTGAATGCGCTGACGTGACATTTCAAGCAAGCCAAATCGAGATATTTTACTGAATTGAATACGCGCTCTATCGTGCTTCATGGCTTCTTTTATGCGAGCCTCAACCATGCGTTGGTTTTTACTCGGCCCCATGTCAATAAAGTCGATAACGAATAAGCCACCCATATCACGGATACGTAACTGCCTTGCAACTTCGTCTGCGGCTTCTAAATTAATATTAAGCGCGGTGGTTTCAAAATCTGCGCCTTTGGTAGCTCGCGCGGAGTTGATGTCGATTGAGGTAAGTGCTTCAGTCGGATCAATAACAATTGAGCCGCCCGATGGAAGAGGGACTTCACGGCCATACGCTGTTTCAATTTGGCTTTCTATTTGATAACGGGTAAACAGTGGCACGCTGTCTTCATATAACTTAACGCGTGATAGATATTGCGGCATAATTTGCTGCATAAAATCATGAGCCAAGTTGTAAGACCCGACGCTATCAATAAGCACTTCATCTATGTCTGCACGTAGGTAATCACGAATAGAACGTATAACAAAGTTACTTTCTTGGAAGATTAAGTAGGGCGCTTTGCGGTCTTCTGATGCACGGCTAATGGCGTCCCAAAGTTGCGTTAGGTAGTTTAAATCCCATTGCAATTCTTCAGCGGATTTTCCAACACCTGCGGTACGTACGATAAGGCCAATATCTTCAGGAATATCTAGTTGATTTAAAACCTCACGCAACTCTGTTCTATTGTCGCCATCGATACGGCGTGAAATACCACCTGCACCGGGGTTGTCAGGCATCAATACCAAATAGCTGCCCGCTAAGCTTATTTGCGTTGTAAGGGCTGCGCCTTTGTTGCCACGTTCTTCTTTTTCAACTTGAACAACAATTTCCAGACCTTCTTTAATCTGGTTTTTGTCTTTTATAACGTGTGTATCAAGCCCAATCGCTTGACCGGTGATTTCTTTAAAGGGAAGAAAGCCATGACGGTCTCCGCCATAGTCAACAAAAACAGCTTCTAAACTACGTTCTACGCGGGTAATAAGCCCTTTGTAGATGTTTGATTTTTTCTGTTCTTTTTCTGGGACCTCAATATCAAGGTCATATAGTTTTTGTCCATCGACTAGTGCAACTCTTAGCTCTTCGGCATGAGTTGCATTGATTAAAATTCTTTTCATTGTGTTGTTTTCCTGATGCCGCACGGTCCACAGAAATAATAGGGTTGTGAGATGATGAAAGTTGATTCATTTGTTATTTGATTATCTTTAAATTTGTTTTGTTTGTTTAAAAATATTGATTTCTCACGAGGTCAGACATAAAAGCGTTAGTTTTTTATAACGATCTTTTTTTGTAATGTCCGTATTAAATTCCTGTTGTTTGTGGGCAATTAAAAATCGCTCATCTTGGGTCGAGCAAATAAAACCCGTTTGAATGTCGGTATAAACCAATACATTCAGATTCTTTGTAAAGCTGAGTTAAACGGAAAAAATCTTCCGCTTTAACGAAACTTATCCCCATTGGGGAACAGTAATTAAACGTTTGCATAGCCTTGCTATCAGACAACCGTTATTATGACTACCATCAGTTAGTAACGCCATTAAAGACGACTAAACTCTTCTGACTATAGCAAGTAAATCTAACAACATCAATCAGATAAGCTGTAAAGTTAAAATTTTATGAAAACACAGGTACATGACCAAGTTCGATATATCGAAGTTGATGAGAACTCAGAAGGGCAGCGTCTTGATAATTTCTTAATGAGTCAGCTCAAAGGTGTGCCAAAAGGCCATATTTACAAAATTATCCGTCGCGGTGAGGTGCGTATTAACAAAGGGCGGATAAAAAATGTTTATCGTCTGAAACTCAATGATGTAGTGAGGATTCCGCCAGTAAGAATAGATGAAAAAGATGAATCAAAACCCGCTAAATGGATGATTCAAAGCATAGAAAAAAGAATTATTCATGAAGATAAAGATTTATTGGTTCTTAATAAACCCTCTGGCATAGCTGTCCATGGTGGTACTGCCAACAATCATGGTGTTATTGATGCCTTACGTTTCTTACGCCCTGATGAACGCTACCTTGAATTAGCACATCGACTTGATAAGGCAACCTCGGGTTGCTTAATGATTGCTAAAAATAGAAAAATGCTGAACGGCCTACAATCTTTATTGAGAAACAGAACCATCAATAAGACGTATACGGCTTTAGTCTGTGGCGTTATTCACCAAGCATCAATTACTGTTAAAGCACCGCTGGAAAAACGAACATTAGACAGTGGAGAACACCGCGTTCGTGTGCATCCAGAAGGGAAAAAGTCGGAAACAACGTACGAAAAAATCCAATCATATAAAAACGCCACACTTGTTTACGCATCACCGAAGACAGGGCGAACACATCAGATTAGGGTGCACGCCAAGCATTTGGGGCACGCTATAGCCGGCGACGAGCGCTATTCAAGCCCCTCTCAATATAAACAATACAGAGAAAATGGTTTGAAACGATTATTTTTACATGCGAGTAAACTCAACTTTATTCACCCTTTAACGGATGAAAAAATGTCATTTGAAGCCCCACTAGATGCCGAGCTAAAGAGCTTTTTAAAACAATTATGATACGTGACTACGATTTAATCGTTTTTGATTGGGACGGAACCTTGGTTGATTCTATCGATTGGATTGTTGACTGCATTCGACACGTAGCTGAAGAGCAGAACTTAGTTAAGCCTGACGAACGAAGCTGTAAAGATATTATTGGCTTGAGCTTATCCGAAGCGATGTTGCAGCTTTTTCCCGCTATCTCGGATGCCAATAAACTGGCGATGGTCGAGTTGTACCGAACACGGTATTTGGCAAAAGGCAGTTCAGGCAATGATTTATTCTTGGATGTGATGCCCGCGTTAACGGCTTTAAAGAAAATGAATAAAACATTAGCCATTGCCACAGGAAAAGGGCGACAAGGTCTGGACAGAGGGCTTGATGGCACTGGCATTCGTTCATTTTTTAAGTATTTTCGCTGTGCCGACACCATGAAATCTAAGCCCAGCCCACACATGCTTTTTGATATTATGGAAGAAAGTAACATCAAGCCCGAGAAAACGCTCATGATTGGCGATTCAACACTCGATTTAATCATGGCTAACAATGCGGGTGTTGCCAGCATTGGCGTGACGACTGGGGCACATTCTCACGAAGAACTTAAACAGCACGCGCCGTTAGCGTGTATAAACAACTTAATGGAATTATTTAAGAGGTAACGATGGCATTGTTTGGAAAGGATAAAGTTGAGCAAAACGATCAACAGTGGCAACGCTCTGTACTTGAAAAAGTCGCGTTGGCATCGGTTGTTGAACAGAGGAGAAGCCGCCGTTGGGGGATTTTCTTTAAGCTTTTGTTTTTGGCCTACATTGTCATTATCAGCAGCCTTGCTATGTCGCCGATGAACGGCGTCTCAAAAATAGCTGGCGGCTCACACACGGCTGTTATTGATGTGAAGGGAATTATTGTTTCGGGCGGCGAAGCCGATGCAGGAATGATAATAAAAAGTTTAAACAAGGCGGTACAAGATCCGAATACTAAGGGCATTATCTTGCGTGTAAATTCACCCGGTGGTAGCCCAGTACAATCGAGCTACGTTTACCAAGCGATTCGTGACATTAGAAAAGAATACCCTGATATCCCTATTCACGCCGTGGTTGAAGATTTGTGTGCATCGGGTGGTTACTTTATCGCCTCTGCTGCCGATAAAATATTTGTTAATGAGTCCAGTATTGTCGGCTCTATCGGCGTGGTAATGAACGGCTTTGGTTTTACAGACGCGATGAAGACACTGGGTGTTGAACGCCGCTTATATACTGCGGGTGAGCATAAGGGTTTCTTAGACCCATTTTCCGATGTCAATCCGGGTGAACAAGCACACGTGCAGAGTTTGCTGAATGATATCCATCAAGAATTCATACAAGCGGTTAAGACGGGGCGTGGTGATCGTTTAAAACAGAACCCTGATCTATTTAGCGGCCTTGTTTGGGCAGGCTCTGAAAGTATTCAACTGGGCTTAACTGACGCCATCGGCAATGTTGAATCGGTAGCAAAAAATGAAATTGGCGAAGAAAAAATTGTCGATTTCACCGCTCAACAACCTTTTCTTGAGAAGCTGGCTAAAGGCATGGGTGTTGCGATGGCAGAATTTGCCGCAACATTGACATCGATGAACGCGAATAAAATATTCTAATTCTGATTATTCAGCTAGAATTCATACGACGCTATTAAACTAATCACTAACATGATGAATCAACTTTCTTTTATTCGTTTAATCAAGCTGCTGGCTTTCGCTGCTCTTATTTATGTAACGTCAACAACACTGGTTGTTGCTTGCAATACCAGTATTGTTCTAGCTGAAGCCGAGGTTATTACCTTAGATCAAGCCGTTAACCGAATCCGAAAGAATAGAAAAGCAAAAGTTTTAGGTGCAGAAACATTGCATATAGATGGTAAACCGGTACATGTTATTAAGGTGTTGACTAAAACAGGTCATGTTAAAAAAATTCGTATTAGACCTAACGCTAAGCGCTAAATTCTACAGACAAAAGGACGTATCATGCGAGTACTGGTTGTCGAGGATGACATAACACTGCAACAACAATTGGTTAACAGTTTAAGCAAAAAGGGCTACGCGGTTGATGCGGTTGATAATGGCCAAGACGCTTTGTATTTTGGTACTGAATTTCCTATTGATATCGCCATTGTGGATTTGGGCCTGCCCGATATATCCGGCATGGACGTCATCAAACAGCTACGCGCTAAGGACTTAACGTTCCCTATACTGATTCTTACCGCAAGAACACGCTGGGAAGAGAAGGTAGAAGGGCTTGAGGCGGGTGCGGATGATTATTTGGTAAAACCGTTTCATACCGAGGAATTGCTAGCACGCATGAACGCCTTGATACGACGGTCAGCTGGCGTGGCGACGGCACAACTTGTTTGTGGCCCCATCACCCTTGATACTAACGCGCAACAAGTACTGGTTAATGAAACACCTGTTCAATTAACTGCTTACGAATACAAAATGCTTGAATACATGATGATGCACTCAGGCCGTGTTATTTCTAAAACTGAAATAACCGAGCATATTTATGATCAAGACTTTGACCGTGACAGTAATGTGATTGAAGTGTTTGTTGGCCGCTTACGAAAAAAACTCGACCCCGAAGAACAGCATAAACCTATAGAAACCTTACGTGGAAGAGGCTATCGATTTTCCATTCCGCTTAACAGTTAAGCGGAATTCAACCCGATATAAACAATGAATAGCAGCATTCAATCTCGCCTGCTTATTTCTGCAAGTATCGTCTTAATTAGCTTTTTAAGCTTGGCCGCCTTTGTATTGGATGCTGCGTACAAAAGAGGCGCTCAACAAGCCTTACATGACCAACTCCAAATCCACCTGTATGCCATTTTAGCAAAAGCAGAACTGAGCAAAAATAATCGCTTGATGGTGCCGTCAGGTTTGTCTGAACCACGGTTTATGCAAGTGGCATCCGGTTTGTACGCCTATATTTTTGACACTAACGGTGAGGTCGTCTGGCGAAGCTCTTCATCAACGGGCGAACAAATAAACTCGGTTAAAAGCCTAAGCCCTGGTCAGAAAACGTTTATGCGTAGCTCATTACCCGGGCGACCCAGCATTGAATTGCACTATAAAGCGATCTTAGAAAACGCATTTAATCAATCCAGTCGCTTTGAATTTGTTGTGATTGAATCTAGCGATAGCCTAGATAATCAAGTGGCAAGTTTTCGTTCTGTTTTATGGCAATGGTTAGGCGGCATTGGCCTTTTATTGCTTATCGTTCAGTACTTTATTATACGAATCAGCTTACAACCGTTACGGCATATCGTGCTTGATCTTGAGAAAATACAACAAGGCCATGCGCAACACTTAGAGACGCACTACAGTGATGAGCTAAAGGACATTGCAAATACCTTGAATAGGTTAATTGACAATGAACGCACACACCTAAAACGTTACAGAAACACGCTCGCTGACCTTGCGCACAGCCTAAAAACACCGTTATCTGTTCTGACGGGGCTCTATGGACAAAAAAGCTTATCGACGACGGACATTAAAACGCTAGAAACTCAAACCTTACAAATGCGCCAGTTAGTTGATTATCAATTGCAAAAGGCTGCGGCAAAAGGCCATCAAACGTTGGCCTTGCCCCTGCAAATTCAGCCCATTGCTCAGCAAATTATTACCTCATTAGACAAAGTGTATCTTGATAAACAACTAACCGTTGTAACAACCATTGATGAGTCCATTAAGTTCAATGCAGAGAAGGGCGATATGTTTGAGCTGTTTGGTAACTTACTTGATAACGCGTATAAGTGGGCAAATTCGAAGGTCTACATTCGTGTTCAAAACGGCAGTGATGCTACAAAACAAGGCGTCCAAATAATGATTGAAGATGACGGGCCAGGAATAGCAAAAAACGAGCTTGATAATGTACTGCAACGCGGTATTCGCGCGGATGAATCAACCCATGGTCACGGCATCGGTTTAGCCGTCGTCAATGAGCTGGTTTCTTTGTATAACGGTAGCTTAAAATCGGGAGCTGGGGATTTGGGTGGTCAACAGTGGCTGATATTTTTACCTAACCGTTAACCTCGCATCTAAATCAACCACTTTTACCCAAATTGTATTTTTTCGTTTGTTCGTCTGAACATGACGCCCTAATATTTTGGATGATGTTTTCGATGAATTGTCATGAATCCCAGCTAATTCAATCCAGGTGTTTAACCGACCTCGAACAACACTAGAGGCACGTATGAATTTTGCCGACGATCTGTTCTCAGACAATGGACTTTCATACCACGGTGCAATGTCTAAAATTACCGAATCATTGGCGAGACGAGGCGTGACATAAAAGCCATTTGATGCGTCTTTGTAATTCGTATTGCTCGAAATATGGCTGTGGCCAGCGTATTGTTGTACAGAAAAATTGGTTATCGGCTCGCTGACGCCTTCAGAAATATGTGCAGTATGACCCTCTAAAACGTGAATGCTTTGGTTGTTTCTATTATTTGAACTATCTGTCGTACTGTAAACTTTTAGCTTCCCTGAGTACGAGCTGTTAACGCCCGAGCCAACGCCAATTTTAACCCTGCTATTGACATTATAGCCTTCGGTTTGTTGATCAAATTTACCGTTACGATTAACGTAAATAATCAGCCGATGAGAAGGCTGATCTAACTTTTTGATAAGCCTTTTAATGTCAGCCAAATTGTTAGCATGAACGCGAAGAATAAGTTCGTTGCGCGCCGCGCCGACCGTTTCATCCGCTTGTAAAAAGGGTTTAATGCTGGGAATAATATCTGATGCTGTTTTGTGACTGAGTGTGTAAAACGTGAGTTCTGCATTTGCTGACGTAGCGACCAGCAACAAACATAAGATAATAGCGAGTTTAATGTTCATAATAATGCCGAACGAAATTCAGTATCAACCTCGCTTCTTGCCCATGAGTCTAAAAAGAACGTCATCAGCCGTGAATTTTGATCAGCGTCCGAAAAGTTACATTTGGCCTCATAGTGTTGGTGGTTGGGCAATTGAAAATAAGCACTTTTATCAAAGCAAATAAAATCATCCTCACGCGAATGAATAAGAGGGTTTATCGTTTTAAAAAAGACACTGCTCGAATGGCGGTGCGCAAGGCTTAAAAGCCGATGAGATACGCGTGTAATTGGACGACTTTCATTCACTAACACATTAATTTTAGTTCGGTGATTTTTGAGGCAAAACTGCTCACAAGCGAGGACAACTTCTTCGGTATCAAAAATGACAGGGCATAGAATATGGCTGTAAATGTTAACCTCAGATTTTGTTTGCTTAATTAGAGAGACTAACGCAAATTTATCTTCTTCAAAAGAATTCAAATCAAAGGTTGTTTTTGTTTCCCTGAAAACGGCATCTTTAAATTCATCATTCGGCATCGTTTACTCCAAACACACTACACAGTGACAGTTAACCAGTGCTATTGATGAATTGCAAATAAACAAAAAAAACCGAATCAAACGATTCGGTTAAATGAACAAGACGTAAAGCTTATAAAAAGGGGAGAGGGAGGAAAATAAACTCTTCAAACCGCCTTGTTGTATTTAAATATAGCAGCTCAATATGAACAAAACATGAATTACGTCACA
This sequence comes from Cycloclasticus sp., assembly GCA_012959695.1. Lineage (GTDB taxonomy): Bacteria > Pseudomonadota > Gammaproteobacteria > Methylococcales > Cycloclasticaceae > Cycloclasticus. The sequence goes on along the minus strand of DUCS01000006.1, from coordinate 151,387 downwards.
CTTTAAGAGTTCTCTGTAATATTTTTTGCCAATGCTTCAGCACAACCTGTGTAACTGGCGGGTGTCATTTCCAACAGCAACTGTTTAGCATCTTCAGGTATATCCAATGTTTTAATAAACGCCTGCATAGACGCTTGGTCAATGCCTTGTCCACGGGTCAGTTCTTTTAGCTTTTCGTACGGTTTTTCAATGCCGTAGCGACGCATAACAGTTTGGATGGGTTCTGCGAGCACTTCCCAGTTAGCATCTAAATCGGCCAATAACTTAGCTTCGTTAATTTCTAATTTAGAAATTCCTTTTTGTAACGATTTAAAACCAATCAAGCTATGCGCTAAACACGTGCCTAAGTTTCTTAAAACAGTTGAATCGGTTAAATCACGTTGCCATCTGGAAATAGGCAGCTTTTCTGAAAAGTGATTCATCAGCGCATTAGCAATACCGAAATTGCCTTCAGCGTTCTCGAAATCGATCGGGTTAACTTTATGCGGCATGGTGGATGAACCAATTTCACCAGCAATGGTTTTTTGCTTAAAGTAACCAACGGAAATATAACCCCAGGCATCACGCGAGAAATCAATCAAAATAGTGTTTATACGCGCAAACACGTGGAAATATTCCGCGATGTAATCGTGAGGTTCAATTTGGATTGTATAAGGGTTAAACGTTAGCCCTAACGATTCTACAAATTCTTCAGCAAACATTGGCCAATCAATGTCTGGGTAAGCCGAGTAGTGCGCATTATAGTTGCCCACAGCGCCGTTGATTTTGCCCATAATATCAATATCTTCTAACTGCAATAATTGACGCTCTAAACGTGCAACGACATTAGCAAACTCTTTACCCATAGTCGTTGGCGATGCTGTTTGCCCATGTGTGCGAGACAGTAAAGGCATCGCAGCGTAATCAATGGCCTTCGATTTAATGTCATCAATCACATTGGCAATCGCCGTGCCCATTACCTCATCACGGCCTTCTTTAAGCATTAAGGCGTATGACAAGTTATTGATGTCTTCCGACGTACAAGCGAAGTGAATAAATTCATTTACCGCGAGCAGTTCTGCATTGTCAGACGTTTTTTCTTTTAGAAAATATTCAACGGCTTTAACATCGTGGTTAGTGGTGCTTTCAATCGTTTTAACGCGCTGCGCATCGTCTAATGAAAAATTAGTAACGATACTGTCTAAAAGCTCATGTGTGCCGTCTGAAAAAACAGGCACTTCAGCTATTTCTTTATGCTCAGATAAGGCTTGCAACCAACGAACTTCAACGGTTACTCGGGCTTTAATTAACCCAAACTCTGAGAAAATAGGGCGTAATTCGTCAACTTTACCGGCGTAGCGGCCGTCAACAGGGGAAAGGGCGTTTAACTTGTTTAGTGTCATGTGATTGATTTTGTTTTGGGTGAATTAAGAATGAGGTTGAATTAAAAAGTATTGTCTATTATACCGCCACCGAGGCAAATGTTTTTGTCATAAAAAACAACAGATTGTCCTGGTGTCACGGCACGTTGTAAATCGTCAAATTTAACGGTGCAATGACCATCGTTATTTACGGTTACATGGCAGGTTTGATCTTTTTGGCGATAACGGGTTTTAGCGGTACAGGTAAACTCACCAACAGGTGCTTGTGAACTTACCCAACTCATTTGTGAAGCATGTAACTCTTTGCTTTGCATTAACGCATGGTCATGCCCTTGGGCAACCAATAGAATATTATTAATGAGGTCTTTTTTTACCACGTACCAAGGTGCTTCCTCAGCTGTTTTAACGCCACCAATGCCAAGCCCTTGGCGTTGGCCTAATGTGTAATACATCAACCCTTGATGCTGGCCAACTACTTCGCCTTCAGGTGTTTTAATTTCACCGGGTTGTGCAGGTAAATATTGCTGTAAAAAGTCTTTAAACTTACGTTCGCCAATAAAACAAATACCGGTGCTGTCTTTTTTACGGCTGGTAATAAAGCCAGCTTTTTCGGCTAGTTCCCGTACAACCGGCTTTTCTATGTGCCCAATAGGAAATAGGCTGCGGCTTAATTGCGATTGCCCCAGCGTATACAAAAAATAGCTTTGATCTTTGTTGTTATCTAAACCGCGCAGCAGTTGAAATTGATCATCTTTTTCACGAATTTGAGTGTAATGCCCAGTAGCAATATAGTCTGCGCCTAATGCAGTGGCGTAGTCTAAAAAGGCTTTAAATTTAATTTCGCGGTTGCATAAAATATCTGGGTTGGGTGTTCGGCCTGCCGCATATTCTTTTAGGAAATCTTCAAAAACATTATCCCAATACTCCGTGGCGAAATTAACGGTTTTAAGCTCAATGCCTAATGTGTCGCATACCTGTTGCGCATCCTCTAAATCTTCCTTAGCTGTGCAATACTCCGTGCCATCGTCTTCATCCCAGTTCTTCATGAACAAGCCTGTTACATCGTGTCCTTGTTCAAGCAAGCGCAACGCAGCAACGGATGAGTCAACACCACCCGACATGCCAACCATTACATTATAAGTTGTCATAAATTAAGATGAGTCCGCCGTTTACTAGACAAATGATTTAACGGTATCTAAAGGATATTTCTTACCGTCTAGATAGTCGTTAAGGCTTTCAAGAATCATCGGGCCTCTTAAACGCTGTTCGTTTTGCAAAATTTCATCATGTGTCATCCAAACCGCACGAATAATACCTTCATCAAGTTTATCCGCGATGTGCTTTTCACAAACGGAACCGGAGAACGTGGTACGAAAATAGGTCGTATCATTTGCTTCGTTGTACCAAAGGTAGGAACCCACCATAAAAGAAGGTGTAAAACGATAACCCGTTTCCTCAAGCGTTTCACGTATGACAGCAGCTTCGATGGTTTCTCTCGGTTCTAAATGTCCCGCAGGTTGGTTTAATACAGCACCAGTAGGGGACTCTTCCTCAACCATAAGAAATTTTCCGTTAAGCTCAACAATAGAGGCAACGGTAACATTGGGTTTCCAGATCATGCGGGGACGTTATAGTTTTTGATTAACCATTATAGAATAAATCGGTTAGGGCGGGCTTAAAACTGCTTACTAACAAGCTTGCTTATCTATTTAACTCCCTTACCTTTGCTTAATTAACTATTTGACTAGTTGCTAGCCTTGTATAATAGGTCGCTAATAATGCCGTATTCTGATGCTTAGTTTCATTGTTAATAGCAGGGGTAAGCAATACGGTGATTGAACCTTCACTAAGGAATAGACATGAAAATATGTGGCGTAGAGCTGACGGGTAATGATGCGGTTATTTGCTTGCTTGAATTAGATAAGCATCAATTTAATTTACCTGACTGTAGGGTGCGAAAAATCACGTTACCTAAAAACCATACACGTGGAGACCTTCAATATTTCCAATCGACATTCGTTAAGTTAATGAATGATTACGCCGTTACTACGATTGCGATTAAAGAACGACCACCAAAAGGGAAGTTTGCCGGTGGCGCTATTGGTTTTAAATTAGAGGCCGCACTTCAGTTAATTGCCGATTTTGATGTGACCGTGATACCGCAAAAGGATATTAAAATTGGGCTATCTGAAAATACTTTACCCATTACGTTTGCTGAGACAGGTTTAAAGGTATTTCAAGAGGGTGCATTTAAGGTGGCTTATGTGGCGCAAGTGTTACGGTAATTAAAAAAAGTGAATGTTATGTCCAACATTAGGTTGTTTCATATGGCAATACCGAGCTACGGCCATTCACGAGCGTTTCGTTGCTTGTGGCTTCTTGAAGAGCCAGGCACGGACGATTTTGAAGTTTGTATGCTAACGCCTGGACAACCTTATGCGCCACAAATGCAAAAACACGGGGTTATGCACTCGTACAAAATTCCTACTTTACAAATGGATGGTCACGAAATTGGTGATTCAGGTGTTATTTCACAACTTATTGCCGAAAGGTATCAAGAAAATAAACAGTTATTAGGTGTCGCGGCTGAAAGAATAGAGATGTTGCAATGGCTAGGAATGGCTGAGACATGTATTACCTTTAGAATGCCATTGTTGCACTTACTTATGGGTAATGGAACGAAATTAACTGATGTGCAAGCACAGTTAATTGAGCCAATGCGACAAGTATTTAGAGAGAATGTCGCCCATTTCGAGTCACATTTTGACAAGCAAGGTGGAGATTACCTTCTCGACAGCGGTTTTAGTATTGCCGACACGATGTGCGCCTTTAGCCTACATATGGGAGACTCATGGGGGCTTATGGATTTAAAATCAGGCGAGGCACCAAAAACTTTGGCTTATCTAGAACGTATGCGAGCAAGGCCTGCCTTTATAAACACAAAAAAGTACGCAGAGCTAACACCTGACCTATATGGTCGCGGCTGTGTTCCCATAGTCTAAGAGACTACAGGAACAGAGTATAAAAATGGTGATTGAATAAAAAGGTTGTTCTTACAACGAAGAGACCTTATTGTTTATTTTCGAGCAATTTTCACATAATATTTGTGGGAACACTTTTTTTACAACAATATACGAGACTTATATGAACTGGGATGCAATAGGGGCTATTGGGGACATTGTGGGGGCTTTTGCGGTAGTGGTCTCGTTGGTATATTTGGCTGTCCAAATTAGGGTACAAAGCAAAGAAACGCAAGCGTTAGCTATGCATGAGATATCAGCGGCTTTTCGAGATAGCATTAAACAGTACTCAGAAAATGGGGCAGCTGACATTTTTATCAGGGCAAAAAATGATATAGATTCACTTGATGAAACGGAACGGTTCCAGCTATTCACTTCTTGCCAACAAGTGTTACGTGTTTGGGAAGAAGCCTACTTAATGCATAAAAATGGCAGGCTTGATGATGACATGTGGATACCAATGGCTAAGCAATTCGTTTCATTTATGGATTTAACACACATTAGCTATTTTTGGAGTCTGAGAAAAGAGTTTTTTAACGATAAATTTAGAGCCTATGTAGATAACTGTGACGTCACAGAATATAAATTGTGACCCTGAAGTACGAGTAGCAAAATGTTAAAGTCTTTAAGACCCCCGAAAAAAACTGGGGTCAATCAATTCGATAAAGTTCTTTGCTGGTAGTGATAAAGCGCCTTTCCTTTTCATCGTAACACCATAATAGTAATCAGGAAAATATTTTGAAAGTGGCTTTGCAATGAGCTGTTCGTTACCTGTTAGCGACACACTGGTAACAATAGATAACCCTAGCCCAAGTTCCACGTATTTTTTTATTATCTCCCAACTCCACGCTTCTAATGACGCTTTATAGTTGAGTTTATGCTTTTGTAATACATCGTCCACAATACGCCATGTATTAAGGTGTTTTGGTGGCAAGATAAGGTCGTATTGAACAATTTCTTGCAGGCTGACATCGTCTACTGAGGCAAGCGGATGGCCAAACGGCATAATCAGCACGGGCACAAAGCGATATACCTGTTTGTACAAAATATCTGCCGGTATTTCCAGCATGGGGCCCACGGCAAAATCCACCTCGTTATTTCTGATAGCTTCAACGCCTGACTTACCGGACACGTTATGTAAACGTATATGTACGTTGGGGTAGCGTTGTTTAAATGTTTCAATAATATTAGGCAGTAAGTACAAAATACTGGCTTCACCGGCAGCGATGTTTATTTCGGTATTTTCTTCAGGATTATGCATGGCGGTAAAACGTGTGGGGAGGCTATCCATTTGCTCCACGAGCGGTTGCGCTAGCTCCAGTAGCTTTTTACCTGCGTCCGTTAGGCTGATTTTTGGGCCATTTCTAGTGAATAGCTTCGCTTTTAGCTCCTTTTCTAAACTTTGTATTTGTAGCGATACAGAAGGCTGACTGAGTTGTAATAATTCAGCAGCTTTTGAGAAACCACCTACTTTTGCAGCCATACAAAATGACCTAAGTTGTTTGTGCCTATTGGATTTTATTACTTGCTCACTCATTCACACATTCTATCATTAATTTTCTTAATGATAGAAATAGCTTTATTGGGATTGTAGGGGGATAGGAAACGCCTATAATGCACCGCACAATCATGATTAAGACAGTTTTAGGAGTTTAAAGCAGTGAAAGAATTAACATTTAAAGGTGAAATGACACCTGAATACGCCAGCATTTATACAGCAGAAGCGAATAACTTCGTAGCAACACTGGCTGAAGAGTTTGCTCCACATGTACACGCATTATTAGATGCACGTAAAGAAAGACAGGCAGAAATTGACGCGGGCGCATTACCTGATTTTTTACCTGAAACCAAAGCAATACGTGAAGGCGGCTGGTCTATTCTTGGCGTGCCTGACGACCTACAAGACAGACGCGTTGAAATTACTGGCCCTGTTGACCGTAAGATGATCATTAACGCGCTAAATGCTAACGTTAAAGTGTTTATGGCTGACTTTGAAGATTCACTGTCTCCTACATGGGAGAAGGTGGCTCAAGGCCAAATAAACATGCGTGATGCGGTTAATGGCACGATTAGCCTAGACGACCCAAAATCGGGTAAGCATTACGAATTAAATGAAGATCCTGCTGTGCTTATCTGCCGCGCACGTGGTTTGCATTTGCCTGAAAAACACATCCATTTATATGACCAAGAAATCCCAGGTGGCCTGATTGATTTTGGCTATTACTTCTTCCATAACTACAAAGCATTAACCGCAAAAGGGTCTGCTCCATACTTCTACATTCCTAAACTGCAATCTCATAAAGAAGCACGCTGGTGGGCTGACGTGATGGATACTGCTGAAGATTTAGTTGGATTAGAGCGCGGCACAGTTAAAGCAACAGTGCTTATTGAAACATTGCCGGCGGTATTTGAAATGGACGAAATTCTGCATGAATTTCGTGACCATATCGTGGCTCTAAACTGTGGCCGTTGGGATTACATCTTCAGTTATATTAAAACACTTAAAAATTTCCCTGATCGTGTGCTTCCAGATCGCCAAGCGGTCACCATGAACAAGCCTTTCTTAAGTGCTTATTCTCGCTTATTGATTAAAACGTGTCACAAACGTGGTGCATTGGCGATGGGCGGCATGGCTGCCTTTATTCCTGCTAAAGATCCTGAAGCTAACGCGGCTGTATTAAAGCGCGTAGTGGGTGATAAAACATTAGAAGCGCAAAATGGCCACGATGGCACATGGGTGGCTCACCCAGGCTTGGCTGATACAGCAATGGCTGTGCTTGATGAATACATCGGCGAAGGTAATGCCAACCAAATGAGCGTATCGCGTGCGGATGATGCTGACGTGACGGCTGCTGAATTACTAGAACCTTGTGAAGGCGACAGAACAGAAGAGGGCATGCGCGCTAACTTACGTATTGCGGTTCAATATATTGAAGCGTGGATTCAAGGCAACGGCTGTGTACCTATTTATGGCTTGATGGAAGATGCAGCAACCGCTGAAATTTCCCGTTCATCAATCTGGCAGTGGATTCACCACGGTAAAGACTTGAGCAACGGCAAAAAAGTCACCGTTGAACTGTTTCGTGAATTGATGAACGAAGAAATGGAAACGATTAAAGGCGAAGTGGGCGAAGAACGCTTTAACGCCGGTCGTTTTGATGAAGCGGCAAAAATCATGGATCGTTTCACAACATCCGAAGAGCTGGTTGATTTCTTAACCGTACCAGCTTACGACTACTTGTAATTTAAATTTAACGTTAACTTAAAAAAGGAGATAATAAATGTCATCTTATATAAATGATATAAATGCTGTTTCAGCATTGGTAGAAGCCAAAGGCGATTCTTGGGCTCCAATTAACCCTGAATCAATTGCACGTATGCGCGCGCAAAACAAATTCAAAACTGGCCTTGATGTAGCTCAATACACAGCTGATATCATGAACGCTGACATGGCTGCATTTGATGCAGACAAATCTCAGTACACACAGTCTTTAGGTTGCTGGCATGGTTTTATCGGCCAACAAAAAATGATTTCTATTAAGAAACATTTTGGTGGAAAAACTGATCGTCGCTACCTGTACCTTTCTGGTTGGATGGTTGCTGCACTACGCTCAGACTTTGGTCCTTTACCTGACCAATCAATGCATGAAAAAACTACCGTTGCTAGCTTGGTTGAAGAGTTATACACATTCCTACGTCAAGCAGATGCTCGTGAACTAGGCGGCTTGTTCCGTGACTTAGACGCTGCTCGTGAAGCTGGCGATGATGTTGCAGCAAAACGCGTACAAGATGCTATTGACAACCACGTAACTCACGTTGTGCCTATCGTTGCAGATATTGATGCGGGCTTTGGTAATGCAGAAGCGACTTACATCATGGCTAAGCAAATGATCGAAGCGGGTGCATGTGCACTTCAAATCGAAAACCAAGTAGCTGATGAAAAACAATGTGGTCACCAAGACGGCAAAGTAACCGTACCTCATGCTGACTTCCATTCTAAAATTCGCGCATTGCGTCACGCCTTCTTAGAACTAGGTATCGACAACGGTATTATCGTGTCACGTACTGACTCTGAAGGCGCTGGCCTTACGAAAGAAATTGCCGTTGTTAAAGAGCCAGGCGATCAAGGCGATCGTTACAACTCTTTCCTAGATGTTGAAGAAATCGACGTAGCAGACATGGCTGAAGGCGATGTATGCTTCAACCGTGATGGCAAATTGGTTCGTCCTAAGCGTTTACCTTCTGGTCTTTACCAGTTCCGTCAAGGCACAGGCGAAGAGCGTTGCGTATTCGATTCTATCGAAGCAATTAAAGCGGGTGCTGATCTTCTTTGGATTGAAACAGCAACACCAAGCGTTAAAGACATTGCTAATATGATGAACGAAGTACGTAAAGAAATTCCTGATGCGAAACTCGTTTACAACAACAGCCCATCATTCAACTGGACGCTTAACTTCCGTCAACAAGCCTTCGACGCGATGGCTGAAGCAGGTGAAGACGTTTCTGCATACGACCGTGATGGTTTAATGAGTGCTGAATACGATGAAACTGATTTGGCTCATGCTGCTGATGAAAAAATCCGCACATTCCAAGCTGATTCTGCTCGTGAAGCGAACATCTTCCATCACTTGATTACTTTACCGACTTACCATACAGCTGCATTGTCTACAGACAACCTAGCTAAAGACTACTTCGGTGAGCAAGGTATGTTGGGTTATGTTGCTGGCGTACAGCGTAAAGAAATCCGTCAAGGTATTGCCTGTGTAAAACATCAAAACATGTCTGGTTCAGACATGGGCGATGACCACAAAGAATACTTTGCTGGTGAAAACGCGCTTAAAGCCGGTGGTGCTAAAAATACATCTAATCAGTTCTCGTAATCTGAGGCAGGCTAGTTAAGCTTTTTTTTCTAAAAGCTTGTTGTATTTAAAAAGGCGACTTTCTTAATTGAAAGTCGCCTTTTTATTTAGCTAAGTTTAAAATATTCAATTGTAACCAAATGCTTACATCATGACCCAAGGTGAATAAATAATGAGCAATATTCCAAACTACTTACAAGATGCAAAAAACTTGCTAACTAAAGACGGCTTTGCAACAAGTGATGTTTGGTATCACGGCACATCTTCCGCCTTAGTTAGTTCTATCGAAACACATGGTCTAAAACGCTCGGGTGATACAGCCATGAAGCAAGCAGCAAAAGGCACAATGGCAACAATTGGTAACAGCTATACAGAATCCATAGAACCCGTTTTTTTAACACAAAGTAAACAGCTAGCTTACTTTTGGGCAGAACAAACAGTTAGGGAACGAGGTGTTCGTATTGAAGGTGAGGAAACTCCTGTCGTTTTTGCTGTTAAATTACCCAAAGAGCTGAACGTTAATGTACAACCTGATGTGGGTGCTGCTACGTTGCTAATGGTAACGGAAGGGGAGTTGTACATGGATTATCTCGCTAAGATTTATCAAGAGGGTAGTGCTGGTGTGCTAGACATCGATTTAATGAAGGCTAATCGTATAGAGTATTTAAATAAGCTTGGAATGGCGTATATCGACACAGATATTGATGCGGAGTTCGTATCACTTGTTTCTATCCAAACATAAAGTGTTCACACCATTTGTTTAAACGCCTGTTAGGTGTTAATTTGGGGCTATGCCATCGACAGAAATAACCGAATTATCCAGCGACCCAACAAAGAACTTAATTAACGTTAAAGCCGTTATTTTTATTATTTTAGGGATCCTGTGCGTAATGGTTGCTTGGAGGGTTTACCAACAAGTGTATGCTTGGGATATGGGCATGGATTCTTTTGAGCCTGAGTTTCAAACCTATTGGATGAACCTTCTTTATGCCCAGTGGATTATTGAGTTTATCTTAGCGTCCACAATTTGGAGCTATTTGTTAAAAACTAGAGATAAAAATGTTTTTAATATATCGCCAGCGGAAGAACTAAGGCGTTATTTCACTTTGTTTTTATGGCTATTAAGCTACACTTGGATCGTCTACTGGGCAGCCAGTTTTTTTGCAGAGCAAGATGCATCATGGCACCAAGTAACCGTGCGTGATACCGATTTTACACCCAGCCATATCGTACTATTTTATGGGACTTTTCCGGCTTATATTATTGCGGGTGTTTCTTCTTTTTTATATGCCCGTACACGTTTGCCACAGTTTGCCGATAATATTTCTATTCCCTTCGTTATCCTTATTGTTGGTCCTTTTATGATACTGCCCAATGTTGGCTTAAACGAATGGGGGCATACCTTTTGGTTTATGGAAGAGTTGTTCACTGCACCCTTACATTGGGGCTTTGTGGTGCTCGGTTGGTCTGCTTTAGCGATTGGCGGATTAGGCGCTCAAGTCATATTGAGGCTAATTGGACTATCTAGGCTTGCAGGTGAGGCTGAGATACGAGAGAACATGTAGTTGCCATTTCACTTGAAAAACCGTCTCTAAACCTCCATTACAATAGTGAGGTTTTTTTATACCCACACAATTGCTGCCATGCCCGATGTTGTTTTATTTAATTTAGCTTTATAGAACAAGTAGCCTTTTTTTCTGTCAAAATAACCAATAACTAGAGATTGAATAACCGAACTATGTCAGACCAACCTTTTGAACATGACGACGATGGAAGCCTTGCAGTACAAGAGGCTAGGCCAAAGTTGCAAAAGCCACCAATGTATAAGGTGTTGCTGCTAAATGATGACTTCACCCCGATGGATTTTGTTGTCTCTATCTTGCAGAACATCTTCTATAAAGGAAAAGAAGAAGCCGTTAGAATCACAATGAATGTCCATACGGCTGGTATTGGTGTGTGTGGCGTCTATACTAAAGATATAGCTGAAACAAAAGTACAACAAGTTATTGCATACGCACAAGAGAACCAGCACCCTTTGCAATGCACATTAGAGGAAGTGGAGTAGACCATGTTAAACAAAGAGCTTGAACAATCTTTAAACGATGCTTTTAAACGCGCTAATGAGCTGCGTCACGAATTCATTACCGTTGAACACCTTCTTTTAGCAATGATGGGCAATAAATCAGCCTGCGATGTTTTTCAAGCCGCCGGTGGTGATACTGATGCAATGACCACCGACATAGAGTCTTACCTTGAACAATCAACACCTGTTATCCCCTTAGATGTTGAACGCGAAACACAGCCAACTCTAGGTTTCCAACGGGTTTTGCAACGTGCGGTTTTTCATGTGCAATCGTCCGGTAAAAAAGAAGTGACCGGCGCTAACGTATTGGTCGCTATCTTTAGTGAGCAAGACTCACAAGCCGTCTATTTAATGAATAGACAAGATGTTACCCGACTTGATGTTGTTAATTTTATTTCACACGGCATTGCACGTATCGACGACGATGACGACATGGTCGATTTCAATGAATCAACCACAGTAGAAAACGAAGAGACGGCGAATGACCCGCTAACAAAGTACACCGTTAACCTTAACGAACAAGCTAAATTAGGCAAGATTGATCCATTGATTGGTCGCGAGAAAGAGTTAAAACGCACCATCCAAACACTGTGTCGTCGCCGTAAAAATAATCCCTTATTGGTTGGTGAAGCCGGCGTGGGTAAAACAGCCATCGCTGAAGGCTTGGCACTAAAGATCATTGAAGGCAATGTGCCGGAAGTTCTTGAAAATACGACCATTTATTCTCTAGACATGGGCTCATTAGTCGCCGGCACTAAATACCGTGGTGATTTTGAAAAACGCTTGAAAGGGCTAGTTTCACAATTAAGAAGCGAAGAAAAAAGTATTTTATTTATTGATGAAATTCATACCATTATTGGTGCCGGATCAGCGTCTGGCAGCGTGATGGATGCCTCCAATATGATTAAACCTGCGCTTGCGTCGGGTGAGTTACGTTGCATTGGCTCAACCACGTACAAAGAATTTAGAGGCGTTTTTGAAAAAGACCATGCCTTAGCGCGACGTTTCCAAAAGATAGACATCAACGAACCGTCCGTTGAAGATACGATTAAAATTCTCAAAGGATTACGTCCTCGATATGAAGAGCATCATAATTTAAAATTCAGTTCTGAAAGTTTAGAAACAGCGGCCAAGTTAGCTGACCGTTATATCAATGACCGATTCCTTCCCGACAAAGCCATTGATGTTGTTGATGAAGCTGGCGCTCAACAACGTTTATTACCAGAAGACGAACGTCAGCCCGTTATTTTGACCTCACATATTGAACAAATAATTGCTGAAATCGCGCGAATTCCTGAAAAAAGCATTTCATCGCAAGACAAAGATAAACTTAAAGATTTGGCACGTAATTTAAAACTCGTTGTATTTGGCCAAGAAGAAGCCATCGAGAGGCTGTCTAATGCTGTGATTCTTAGCCGCGCCGGACTTGGCAATGAAGAAAGAACGATTGGTTCATTTTTATTCGCAGGCCCGACAGGCGTTGGTAAAACAGAAATCACCAAGCAACTTGCAAAAATCATGGGCGTTGATTTAATCCGCTTTGATATGTCTGAATATATGGAACGCCACACCGTATCGCGTTTAATTGGTTCGCCACCAGGCTATGTGGGTTACGACCAAGGTGGCTTATTAACCGAAGAAGTGAATAAGCACCCGTACGCTATTTTATTGTTGGACGAAATTGAAAAAGCGCACCCAGATATTTTTAATATCTTATTGCAAATAATGGATCATGGCACGTTAACAGATAATAACGGCAGAAAGGCCGATTTTAGAAACATTATGTTGGTAATGACAACGAACGCCGGTGCTCAAGAAGGTAGCAGGGCGTCTATCGGTTTTACTGAACAAGAGCACTCATCGGACAGCATGAAAGTGGTTGAAAAATCCTTTTCACCAGAATTTAGAAACCGTTTAGATGCCGTTGTTCAATTTAAAGCACTGACTGAAGACACTATTATCCACGTGGTGGACAAGTTTATTTTCCAACTGGAATCTCAGTTACATGAAAAAAATGTCACGCTATCGTTAGAGCCAGAAGCTAGAAACTGGTTAGCGAAAAAAGGCTACGATCCTAAAATGGGTGCAAGACCAATGGAACGAACGGTGCAAGAGCACATTAAAAAGCCCTTAGCGAATGAATTGCTCTTCGGCCAATTAGTTAACGGCGGAGCGGTGAAGGTCTGCGTGGTAGATAATAAAATTGACTTCGTGATTACCGAAGCCAGAAAAGACTTAATCGAGCAAGAATAGGGCGTCGACTTATTTAACGCGGTAGGTAATACGGCCTTTTGATAAATCGTAGGGTGTCATTTCTACTTTAACGCGGTCACCTGTCAGTATACGAATGTAGTGTTTACGCATTTTTCCTGAGATATGCGCTGTTATGACGTGCCCATTTTCTAACTCAACACGAAACATTGTATTTGGAAGCGTATCTTTTACAACGCCTTCCATTTCAATTTGATCTTCTTTTGCCATGTTTACCTTTATAAATGTATAAACGCTTAATTAAAACTGAGTTAAGCGGTGGTGCTTTCCCCATCCATGTCTATGAAACTGATACTTGATGGATGTAACAAGCTAATGCGGCGCGATTTTACACTATTTAGCGCCCATTAAGTGCGATTTGAATTAAAAACTTAGCGGCGTATCTAAAGATGCACTCTGAACCGGCAAGTCAGCCCTTTTACTGTAAGAAGTCCACTCGCCTTCGATAAACATTTCAATGGGCCTAAAATTCGCTTTATATGACATTTTCAGCGAGTCTTTTATATAGTAACCAAGGTATAAATGTTTCTTTTTTAATTGTTTAGTCGCATTAATTTGTTGTAAAAGATTATATGTACCAATGCTTCTTGATGAATACTCAGGATCAAAAAATGTGTAAACGGCGGATAGCGCATCAGAAAACACATCCGTAATGGCAACCGCAATCAATTGCCCATTTAAACGTGTTTCATAAACAATATTATTGCCAAACGACTGACACAAAAAGGCTTTGTATTCATCAGGTCCAAAACTCTCCATTGATCCACCCGGGTGTTTATAGGATTGATATCGCTTATACAAATCATAATACTCTTCAGAAAAAGTTGACTCTAACGGCTTAAAAATCAAGTTTTCATTTTTTGCCATGAGCCTTTTTTGACTGCGAGACGGAACAAATTGATTAACATCAAGCCGGCAGGAAATACAGGCACGACACGCATCGCAATGTGGCCGATAGGCATGTTGTCCACTTCGCCTAAATCCAATACTTATTAAATGTTCATAGATTCCAGGCGTAATATTTACATCAGGTGAAATAAAAATACTTTTCGCTTTGTTGTCCTTTAAATAATCACAAGCCTGGGGAGATGAAATATAGAGCTCTAACTGTCGTCCTATTTGAGGTGTATTCGTCATGTATTTAACCAAGCATTTTTAGAGGCTTCAGCTGAACAAAATAGTGTAATCTGCTCTGCAAAACTTTCACGACTAATGCTATACGCGCCCAGTGTTTCAAGGTGGTTAGATTGAACTTGACCATCGATTAACTGATATCCCCAATCTGATAACTTCTCAGACAAAAAAACAAAAGCAACTTTGGATGCATTGTTTTTACAACTAAACATAGACTCACCAAAAAACACCTGGCCAATACTGATACCGTATAAACCACCAACTAACACTTCATCAGACCAAACTTCGATGGAATGCGCATGACCATTTTCAAATAAGCTTTCATATGCTTGAATCATAGAAGCCGTAATCCATGTTCCATCTTGATGATCTCTTAATTTTGAACAGGCTCTAATCACTTCGCTGAAACATGTGTCAATCGTACAATTGAACATCTCTTTATTGATGGTTTTTCGTAAGCTTTTAGAAATATGAATTTCACTTGGCTTTAGCACCATCCTCGGATTAGGCGACCACCATAAAATGGGTTGATCATCCTCAAACCATGGGAATATACCGCGTCGATACGCCTCTAATAAACGCTCTGGACAAAGTGATCCGCCAGCTGCTAACAAACCATTCGGCTCGTTTAATGCCGTTTCTAATGCTGGAAAGGGCGTCGTATCATCATCGGGGTCAAGCCAGGGTAACATGATGATATAAGCCCGTTTTAACCGTCCAAATCGTCAAGAAAACGTTCTGCGTCTAACGCCGCCATACAACCTGATCCCGCTGATGTAATCGCTTGCCTGTAGATGGAGTCGGCCACGTCACCGGCTGCAAAAACGCCGGGGATACTGGTTTGCGTTGCATTCCCCGTGGTACCACTTTCTACGGTTAAATAACCGCGCGGCATGTCTAACTGGCCATCGAAAATCTGTGTATTAGGCGAGTGGCCAATTGCCACAAAAACACCCTCTAATTCAATTTCTTTAGCCGTGCCGTCTTGAGTATTTTTAATACGTATCCCTGTAACACCCATTTTATCGCCCAACACCTCGTCCAATTGATTAAACCATTCAACAGAAATATTGCCATCAGCAACTTTTTTCATTAATTTATCTGACAAGATTTTTTCAGAACGGAAGGAATCGCGACGATGAATCACCGTCACGTGGTCTGCAATATTTGAAAGGTATAGAGCTTCTTCAACCGCCGTATTGCCACCACCAATCACAGCCACGCGTTGTTTTTTATAGAAAAACCCATCACAGGTCGCGCAAGCAGACACGCCTTTTCCTCTGAATGCTTCTTCAGACTCCAAACCTAAGTATTTGGCCGACGCACCGGTAGCGATAATTAACGCGTCACACGTGTAGGTGCCCGCATCGCCAATCAGCTTAAAGGGGCGCTGTTGTAATTCTGTTGTATGAATATGATCCAATTGAATTTTTGTATCAAATCGTTCCGCGTGTAATTTCATGCGATCCATTAGTGCGGGGCCTTGTAAGCCTTCCACATCGCCCGGCCAGTTATCAACATCTGTGGTTGTCATTAATTGACCACCTTGTTCAATGCCCGTGATTAATAGAGGGTTTAGGTTAGCTCTGGCAGCATAAACAGCAGCGGTATAACCTGCAGGGCCTGATCCTAAAATAATTAATCGATGATGTGAATTTTCGCTCATGAAATACTCCTGGTTAATTATTAATCAAGGCACTCAGCAGCCTTGTTAATTGAACGTTTAATAAAGTGCTGTAGTATGGCGATAAGAGCTAATTACGTAAAGTATAAACACATGAATATTGGCGTACCAAAAGAGATTAAGCCGTTCGAAGGCCGCGTAGCGTTAACGCCCCTTGCCTGCGCTGAGCTTATTGCCAGTGGTCATTCCGTGTTTGTTGAACGTCATGCTGGGGTATTGAGTGATTTTAACGATGATGAATACGTACATTACAACGTCACCATCTGTGCCGATGCTAAAACGTTGTATGCCAAAAGCGAATTGATCGTGAAGGTTAAAGAACCCCTCGATGCCGAACTGGTCTATTTAACCTCAACGCACACGCTTTTTTGTTTTCTTCATCTGGCTGCAAATAAGCCGCTTGCAAACGCCTTAGCTGATATTGGCTTAACGGCCATTGCATTTGAATCCGTCGTGGAAGATAACTGCCTGCCACTTTTAAAACCGATGAGCGAAATAGCCGGCAAATTGGCGGTACAAATCGGCAGTAATTTATTGCATTTGCAACACGGTGGAGCGGGGGTGTTACTTGGTGGGCTCGCTAGTGAAGGCATTGATAATGGCCAAGTACTCGTATTGGGTGCCGGCTCAGCAGGTTCGCAGGCCGCTTTATTAGCGCAAGCGATGGGCGCAAACGTGATTGTTTTCGATAAATATCAAAAGGCGTTGGCTACGTTGGCTATAACAAACGATAAGTTAACGTTTTTATCAGATGAAGCTGAGTGCCTTTCTCTTCTTCAATATACTGACCTGTTAATTGGCGCGCTACTGGTTCCCGGGCGCAAAACACCGCATCTGATAAAACGCGAACACCTTAAAAGCATGAGAAAAGGTTCCGTGATTGTTGATATTTCAGTTGATCAAGGCGGTTGCATAGAAACCACACGGCCAACTACCTATCAAAATCCAACCTTCGTAGAAGAGGGCGTGACACATTTTTGCGTGGCCAATATGCCCGGCGCGGTACCGAGGACAGCAACACAGGCATTATCCAGCTTATTACCCAAATATATTCAGCGATTAACGCTAAACAATTGGTACGAAAATGATAATATACTGCGCAACGCCGTTAATTTAACGGCATGGGGATATAGCCGTTGAATTTTAACTTAATTCAATATATAACAAATAGTTAGAAGCATAACCTAGAAACTATATAATATAAAGTGAATCAAAAAATAGCCTCTAAAACAGCGTCACCTGCACAACATCAAATTGTTAAGCTTTTAAGGGAGTCCGCCTTTTTGGCATTGTTAAGCATCAGCTTGTTTTTACTTGGTGCTCTTTTCAGCTACAACGTTGATGATTTCGGTTGGACACACAGCGGCTCTAATCAAGTCGTTTTGAATCTCACCGGTGTTGTTGGCGCATGGATTGCCGACTTCATGCTGTCAGTTATCGGTTTTATGGCCTTCACCTTCCCTTTGATGCTGCTGAGTAGCGCATGGAAATTTCTATCAGAAGCCAGAACTGATCACGCAGACAGCATCACACACCAAATTATCCGTTGGGTTAGCTTCATTGCCTTTCTCATTGCTGGCGCTGGCTTACTCGATATGCACTATTACCAAAACTGGTTGACTATTCCTGGTTCACCCGGTGGCATTATTGGCCTAGAACTTAGCGATTTATTAAGACAGCTGTTTGCGTTTGAAGGTGCAACGTTGGTTCTACTGAGTATCTTCCTTGTCGGTATCACATTATCCACAGGGCTATCATGGTTAAGCCTTATGGATAAGTTAGGCTCATTCGCTATCGCCTTATTCGTCTCCATTCGTAATTACATTGAAGACAGCAAAGAACGCAAAACATCTGAAGATGTGCGAAGGAAGCGGGGCGATACCTTCAAAAAGCAATCGAAAATATTTTCTGCCAAACCAAAGGCGCGCATCGAACCGGTTATTAAGCAAATAAAACCCAGCGAGCGCATTGATAAAGAAAGGCAAACCAGTTTATTCGAAGAAGGTGAAGACTCGCTGCCTGCTCTCGCCTTACTCGACCCCGCGGCCGATCATGTTGAAGGCTATTCAAAAGCCGCCTTAGAGGCGATGTCTAAGCTGGTGGAAATTAAGCTGTTAGACTTTGGCGTTGAAGTTAACGTGGTCGCGGTCAATCCCGGGCCGGTCATTACACGGTTTGAAATACAGCCCGCGCCAGGCATTAAAGCCAGTCGCATCAGTGGTCTAGCACAAGATTTAGCGCGATCCATGTCAACTCACAGCGTCCGTGTTGTTGAGGTTATCCCTGGTAAGTCTGTCATTGGTTTAGAGATTCCTAATGAGTCACGTGAAATGGTGAGGTTAAGCGAAATCCTCTCATCTGAAGCCTATGAAAAATCAACCTCACCGTTAACACTGGTCTTGGGCAAAGATATTGCCGGCCAAGCAACCGTCGCTGACTTAGCAAAAATGCCACATTTACTGGTTGCGGGAACAACCGGTTCGGGCAAGTCTGTTGCCATTAATGCAATGATTTTAAGCTTGTTGTACAAAGCAACGCCTGAACAAGTTCGAATGATTATGATTGACCCAAAAATGCTCGAACTATCCGTCTACGAGGGCATTCCACACTTATTGACACCTGTTGTTACCGACATGAAAGAGGCAGCTAATGCATTACGCTGGTGCGTTGCAGAAATGGAGCGGCGCTATAAACTAATGTCCTTATTGGGTGTGCGGAATCTGACGGGTTATAACAAAAAGGTTCGTGATGCCATTAAAGAAGGCAACCCCCTAGCAGACCCGTTATGGGAACCCACTGCTTTTCTTGATGAAGATGAAGCAGGCACTCTGTCCGAACTGCCTCAAATCGTCATTATCATTGATGAATTAGCTGACATGATGATGGTCGTTGGCAAGAAAGTAGAGGAGCTGATCGCCCGATTAGCTCAAAAAGCACGGGCGTCTGGTTTGCACCTCATCTTAGCCACTCAGCGTCCGTCAGTTGATGTATTAACGGGGTTAATTAAAGCGAATATCCCTTCACGCATTGCTTTCCAAGTGTCATCTAAAATTGATTCACGTACCATTCTTGATCAAAGTGGCGCAGAGTCTTTATTGGGTAATGGCGATATGCTGTATTTACCCCCTGGTTCAGGCCTACCGCAACGGGTACACGGTGCATTTGTCGATGACCATGAAGTCCACAAAGTCGTCAAACAATTAAAAAAGCTTGGGAAGCCTAATTATATCGAGAGTATTTTAACAACCACTGACCCTGCGGAGTTTGATGGCAGTGGGTCTGGTGGAAATGGAGAAAATTCGGACGAGCTATACGATCAAGCATTAAAGATTGTGACCGAAACACGGCGCGCTTCCATTTCAGGCGTGCAGCGCCAATTACGAATTGGTTACAACCGTGCCGCGCGAATGATTGAAGAAATGGAACAATGTGGCGTAGTAGGGCCTTTACAATCCAATGGCACTCGCGAAGTATTAGCGCCGCCCCCACCAGAATTATAAGCCCATGAAAACTCAATTCTTTACACTATTACTTTTAATTTCATTCGTAACACCTGGTTTTTCAAGCGATGGTTTGTTGATTCTCGAAAACCACCTACAGAATTACAACAAACTTAGTGGCCAATTTACCCAAATCATCAGCAGTCAAACAAGCAACAATACCAATTCATCAACGGGTGAGTTTTGGATAAAAAAACCAAATAAATTTCGCTGGCATTATTCAAGCCCTTATATCCAAGAAATAATATCCAACGGAGGAAAAGTTTGGGTTTATGACGAAGACTTAGAGCAAGTTAGCATTAAAAATTCATCGCAATCCGTCGATTCGTCTCCATTAGCAATAATTTTGGGGTCTGCATCACTTGGCGATTCATTTGAAGTATCGCCAATTAAAAACGATGACCTATTAGAGTGGTTAAAATTAACGCCAAAAAATGATTCTAGTGGTTTTGAATACATAAGTATTGGCTTTGAGAACGGTATTCTCGCCCGCATGATAATGGCAGATAATTTTGGCCAAACGACACATTTACTTTTTACGGACGTAGCTGTTCATTCAAATATGGACGACACCTTGTTTGAATTTCAAACGCCTAACGGTGCAGATGTATTTGATGAAACGATAGAACAATGAAGGGCGACGTGCCACTTGCTGATCGCTTAAGACCCAAAAACTTAGACGATTTTGTCGGCCAAAAACACGTACTGTCTAAAGGTAAACCGTTATACGAAGCAATTTACTCTGGGAAACTTCATTCATTAATATTATGGGGCCCGCCAGGCGTAGGCAAAACCACGTTAGCACACATTATTGCTCAATATGCAGACGCTAACTTTGTATCGCTTTCTGCTGTTCTCGCTGGCGTTAAAGATATTAGACTGGTTGTTGAGGAAGCTAAAAAAAACCGTTTAGAAAACCAACAAAATACCATCTTATTTGTTGATGAGGTTCATCGTTTCAACAAATCCCAACAGGATGCATTCCTGCCGCACGTTGAAACGGGTGTCTTTACTTTTATTGGCGCGACCACTGAAAACCCTTCCTTTTCACTCAACAACGCTTTGCTATCAAGAGCACGCGTTTACACATTAAAACCACTGCAAAAGAATGAATTGGAAGCCATTCTTAACAATGCGCTCTGCAATAGTAGCGACTTATTAGGCATTAAGGCCGCCATTACAATTGAAGGTGAAGCTAGCGAATTGTTAATCAATGCGGCTGACAGCGATGCACGAAGGCTGCTGAACTTTCTTGAATTATCTGTACAGCTAGCCGAAACGCAGGGCAATAAACAAATTACTACAGCAGTAGTTATCGACGTTGTTAAAGACGGTGTACGGCGCTTTGATAACCACGGCGAAGATTTCTATAACCAAATCTCAGCGCTTCATAAATCCGTGCGCGGCAGTGATCCTGACGCGTCTATCTATTGGTTAAGACGAATGCTCGACGGTGGCTGCGATCCATTATATGTTGCTAGGCGACTTGTTCGAATTGCTTCTGAAAATATTGGTAATGCTGACCCAAGAGCATTACAACTTGCTCTAAATGCATGGGACACACAAGAGAAACTTGGTAGCCCAGAAGGGGAGTTAGCACTAGTTCAAGCGGTTGCATACTTGGCTTGCGCAGCGAAAAGCAATGCCGTGTACAGCGCCTACAACACCGTTGGAGCCGTTATTAAACGTTCAGGAAGCCTAGAGGTTCCACACCATTTGCGTAATGCCCCTACAAAGCTAATGAAAGAAGAAGGCTACCATAAGGGTTATCGTTATGCGCATAACGAACCTAATGCCTTTGCAGCAGGCGAGACTTACCTTCCAAATGAACTTATTGGAGATATTTATTATCAGCCTGTTAAACGTGGTTTGGAAATTAAAATTTCAGACAAATTACAGCACCTTAGGGAGCTGAATAAAAGCGCGCAAAAAAACTGATAATAGCGACAATTAAACGGTACTATCGTATTAAATAAACACAAATAACATCAATGGAATAACAAATGAATAAATACTTATCGTTAATCGCCATCACTTCAGTTTTTTTTCTAAACGGCTGTACCGCGGTGCTAGTTGGTGGCGCAGGAGTCGGCGGCTATACAGCCGGAACAGATGAAAGACCTCTTGGTGTTATATCTGAGGATGTTTCTATTACAGCGAGCGTTAAAACGACCTTAATAAGGGATGATCAAATAGATGCTTTCGACATTAATGTCGATACATATAGAAGCGTTGTTACCCTACATGGCCATGTAAAAAACACATCTCAAATTACACGCGCTATACGCCTTACTAAAACAATTAGCGGTGTTAAAAAAGTAATTTCTAAACTCGTCGTCATTAAATAGGCGTTTTATATGAAAATTTTACTGATCCTTATCGTCATAGCCGCCGTTTTTTATATGCTGCAACATTTTTTAAATACTAAAGGAAAAGCTGGTTCAGCCGACAATATTGCCGCTGGTGAGGAATTTCTTGCGGCCAATGCATCAAAAGATGGCGTTAAAACAACGTCGTCAGGTCTTCAATACTTAGTTCTTACGCAGGGAACTGGAATTGAGCATCCAAGCGCAAGAGACAAAGTTACAGTGCATTATCACGGCACATTACTAAATGGCACTGTATTTGATAGCTCTGTAGATCGGGATGAACAAATTACCTTTGGTCTAAACCAAGTTATTAAAGGCTGGACGGAAGGTTTACAGTTAATGGTTGTGGGAGAAAAAACGCGTTTCTTTATACCTAGTAACCTTGCGTACGGCAATCAGTCAGTTGGCTCAATTCAAGGTGGGTCTACTTTAATTTTTGATGTTGAGCTTTTCGCTATTAAAAAATAATTACTTTTTATTTCTCAATTAATCAATAAGTTACTTATCTTTTATAATCTAAGTTATCACTTATATTCTTTCCATTACCACCTATCGTAATTCGGCTCATCTTCACTCCATAACAACAATTTGTTTTAATTGCTTCCTACTTAGCTATTCTATTTAACATAATATACATTATACGAAGTAGAATATTGAGTTCGTCGCGGTAGGCTAAGGCTTACAGCATGTACTCTTCAGATTCTATGGGCAAATTTTCCGCAAAGGAAAATGCGCTCGCTTTAAACAATTACTGGATTTTGAATATTAGTTTGTTTAAATCCGCGTTACGTTTTAAAATTACGAATTAAGATTAAATAAAATAACAATGGACTATAAAAATAGTCTCGCAATTCTAATTACTTCACTACTCCTAATTGTCCTTGCTGGCTGCGATGTGCCGGAAAACCCTCTGAGAGCACAAGCCCGTGCGGTTGAAAAGAAAACAGAAGAACCAGGCCGTGAACAAGAAACAAAATATGGACTAGCTATATCAGATGCTTCTAAAAGAAAGGCGCGAGATGAAAAGTAATTAAATATGAACTCCATTAGCGTGCAATCCGCTATCTAATCAAATAACAACTTGTTTTTAACAATCACTCCGTGAAGTGGTGAAAAATAAAGACGCTTTATCTGACCCAAACAGCTAAATTTCAGCAGCAGCTTACCGGTATTAGGCCGGCTCTGAAGAATTTATAACCCATCAAATCCCCCTCCTTTATTGTTAAGTAATTGAGCGCTCTTAAGTGGCGACTAGTTATGATTTTAAGACTTAAGTCTTGCGGATAATAAATATGCGACGAAACCAATTGATGCGAGGATTAGCAGCCATGAGTATTTATCAAACAAACCAAGCATACTGTCTTCTTTATTACTCGCTGTAACCGTTATGTAGAAATACCCCTCTGTGTGTGCACTAGCGTCATCAGGGCCGTTAAATAACAATGAAATGCGATATTCACCTGAACCTAGATTAGGTAAGTTTAAATTAGTCGTTCCAGAGGGATATATCTGAGATACTTTAGACAAATAACTTTCATATCGATTATTAGTTTTTTGTTCTACAGACAGTTGAATTGGTTTTTTTCGTAATTTCTCGCCAACAAAATCAACAACGAAAATCGTATTATTTCCTGCAGGAATATCTTTACACAACTCTTCTTCTTGAGACACCTCAGGCTGGTATGCCGTGAAGTGAACAACTGTTCGGGCTACGCGAAAGACACACTTATCTTGGTCAATAGTAAGGCCACCATGCGCGTATATGCTTGGGGCATAAAAAAACAAGGCAAACAACAATATAGAAAGTCTGCCTTGTCTTTTCATTACTTTTTACAACTCGTAAGGTTTACTTTTTAAAGGTAGGCAGTATTTGCCCATATACCTCTTTGATAATTCTCTTACCATTACTATCATAGAAAAACAGTAGGCCGCCATAACTACTATCAGGATCATTAAGAAGGCTGCTAAGGCGTTCTATCTCCCATGCAACATCAGTAGCATCGATAAGCACACGCTTTGTTTCACCTGGCATTATTGAGGTATCATCATCAATACCTAGAGATGCACCTGCAACGAGCTCTTCTGGATAACCTTCATCAAGACCTGCAACAGCATACGGCAATGCTTTATTAATAAACCGTAAATTCGCTGATGTAAATTCGCCTATCCGTATTGGTAAATTATGATTATTAGTAATTTCAGCATCAATAGTTACTGTTCTACCGGGTAAATAATATTCAGCCCTTTTGTTTTTTACGGTAATTAAACCCTTATCTGAATTTGGCACCACATCAACTACAGCTCTACCCCCTTGTAAGGGAATGGTGTATTCATAAGCTTCTCTGGTAATACTATTGGCGTAAATTAACAGACCGATAATAACGACCATTAAAGTAGCACCCATTTTCTTATCTGTCAGAGTGATTAATTTTCCCCATTGGCCATCTTTAACCAGTAAATATCTTTGTATTAACAAAGGACGCCTTATCCACCAGATAAGCCAAAATGCTGCAATAGCAGCCCAAATAGCATGCCATTTATACACATTACCTGTTGCGTAGGTACCAAGGTTTTCGATAGTTTGGCCAGTTCTAGTTTCAACGCTGTAAACAAAATCATCAGCGTCCCCTTCAACATTCACCCAAATACCAGGTCCAACTAAACCACCGGCTGACTCTACATTAATCATAGGGTGCACATGGTGTCGTCCTGGTATTCGAGCTTTTAGCTTTACCCTGAAATCATATACTTCGCCGACTTCGACACCTGTTGACTGAATCATAGGGACTTCATTCATGTAACTTTCTTCTCTTATAAAAACTGGCCCTGGGGTAGCATTGGCTAAGAATATGGTATCTGGTTTATTGATTACTTGCGGCCACCTTGAGAAAAAGTGCACCTTACCTTCAAGTATCAGCTCATCGTTTACCTTGATGGTTGCTTCATTTTTAACAGACCATTTAACATCGTACCATTGCAAGGTTTTCATCCTTAAAAATGGTTCTTGATTTCTCTCGCCATGCGCATAAATGACTGTTGAAACTATCAGCAACATAAGCATGAGTACAGTTTTTTTAAATACAGTAGTGACATTCATTTACTGCTTCTCCTTTTCAACATCATCGCTATAGCCCACGTATTTTTTAAGTACATTGGGCGTGCTGCCCATATTTGTGAGCCACTCTCCAATCTTCCACCATACAAAGTACAAAATCATGCAGACAAAGGCTGAGAAGAACGTTGAAATTAACGTGGACTCACCGCCAAAGGTTCTTAAGGTTCCTCGTTCAATCATTCTTAAATATTCTGGCGTTGCTGTACGGGTGAAAGTGTAACCAATCAAATCAGCCACACTGACAACTTGATCCATATGGATAACAGGTACGTGATAAGGCGCTAGTATTGGCCAGTTAGCCGGCGCAAAGGCAAAAGCGACGGCACTGCCTCCAAAAATAGATGTTACAAAAAGGTTTCTTGATAACAAATACACCATGTCCATTAGCATAAGACCTGGAATAACGATAGATGGCCAAACCATACTCATTGGGAAGTATGTCCATAAATGGAAACTAAAATAACGACTCGCCCACTCACCAATCATTAAACATAGCGCACACAAGGTTCCGGCAATAGGCAGGCCGAACTTTTCCATAAATGGATAGGAAAGCGCTGCGGGAATAACAACAAGAAGCATGGGTGTCAATGTGACCCAGTTCATTCTGTCTTTCCAGTCCACCCAAAAATCCCAGTCGCCAACTGTTAACATCATATGAATATGATATGCAGCAATAATTGCGAAGACCAAAATACCAACTACAATCCAGTCAAGCCCTCTTGCAATTTTAGCGGCGTCGGAGCCGGGTGTTGAAATGGCGCTAAGTAGCTTTGCTTCATGTTGTTCTAAACTCATAATTCAACCTTTTCCATTATTTATAAAAAAAGGGCCTTAACTCTTATGAGTTAAGGCCCTTAAAAACAATTATTAAGACAGTAGTTCGCCTTTTTCATTAATTACTTTTGGCATCAAATCTATGATGTACTTAATAACTTGTACCAAGACTCCACCTAAAGCAATAATTGACCAACCGAAAAACACAAAGCCCCAATGAAGAGGTACAGTAAAGTACTCTTCCATTAGCCAAAACGCATGTCCCCACTCGTTATAACCTACGGTTGGTAACAACATGAATGGACCACAAACGACTAGCACCAAGGGTATTGATATTTCTTTTGCGAAAAATGGAAGTCGTGTAATCGCATAGAAAAATAACGTGAAACCAATAATAATGAAAATAGGCATCGTTCCATAAAACAAGAAAATATGACTCGGTGTAAAACTGGTGTCTCTTACAACTGTTTGATGCCATGAAGCATCTTGTTCTGCATACAAACTGCCAGCAAAGTAAAAAGCAAATGCATACACAACTAGCATTGAAATCCACAGTATAAGTTTGTTCAGCTCTTCTCTTGGCGCAAGGTCATTTAAGTGCTTATCTCTCGTTAGCCACATATAGCCGACAAAAATAACAAATAAGATAGGTTCTATAATAATTTGAGCCCAAAAAAGCTTCATCCAATATACGTCGAACATTGGGTCAGTTGCATCCAAACCAAAGTCCCACGCCGCCCACTGTTGATACCAGCGTGCTGTACCCATCAAAGCCACTAGGATCAACATGCAAATTATCATTGGCTTAAGGTTGAATTTCCAAGGTTTTATATCTTGGTTTTTTACAATGTTATCTTGTGTAACAGCCATTACTACCTCCATTTTCTTTATTTACAATAATCATCATACCATAAATTCTAATGCGCGTTAGAAAAAAGCTTTAATTTATGATTAAAATCAATTAGCTTTACATATTTCCATAATTTGGGCCGCCGCCACCTTCGGGTGTTACCCAAGTAATATTTTGTGCTGGATCTTTAATGTCGCAGGTTTTGCAATGCACGCAGTTTTGGCCGTTTATTTGAAATTTATCATTACCTGAATCGTCTTTAACCACTTCATACACGCCTGCTGGGCAATATCGTTGAGCTGGCTCATCGTATAGCGGCAAGTTTTGAGCAATGGGAATATTGCTATCCGCCAGCTTTAAATGACAAGGCTGGTCTTCTTCGTGGTTAGTGCTGGATAAAAATACTGATGATAGCTTGTCGAAGGTTAATTTGCCGTCGGGCTTTGGGTAGTTAATCACCTCACATTCGGCTGCGGGTTTTAGTGTATCGTAGTCTGGCGTGGTGTTATGCCAGGTAAATGGTAGTTTGCCGGCAAAAATGTTTTGATCTAACCAAGCAAATGAACCGCCTAATAAAGTGCCGAACTTATGTAACGCAGGGCCAAAATTACGCGTTGTATGCAATTCTTCAAATACCCAAGATGACTTGTATTTCTCATCCATCAAGCTAAGTTCTTTACTAGCAATCTCACCAGCCTTTAGTGACTCGATAATAGTTTCAGCCGCTAACATGCCTGTTTTCATTGCTGTATGGTTGCCTTTGATTTTTGCACCATTTAAAAAACCAGCATCACAACCAACTAGCAAACCGCCAGGGAAACTCAGCTTTGGCACAGATTGCATACCGCCTTTATTAACTGCACGTGCGCCATAGCCTACACGTTCGCCATCTTCTAAAAATTGGCTGATTTTTGGATTTGATTTCCAACGCTGCATTTCATCAAATGGGCTTAAGTGCGGATTTGTATAGTTCAACGCAACAATAAAGCCTAATGACACTTGGTTATTTTCCATGTGATACAGAAATCCGCCGCCCTCAGTATGATTATCTAAAGGCCAACCTGCAGTATGCACCACTAAGCCTTCTTGGTGTTTTTCAGGGTCAATGGTCCAAATTTCTTTAATACCCAAACCGTAGTGCTGTGGATCAGCGTCTTTGTTAAGGTCAAAACTGTCCATCAGTTGCTTGCCTAGATGGCCACGGCAACCTTCAGCGAATATAGTTTGTTTAGCGAGTAGCTCCATGCCAGGCATATAGCCGTCTTTTTCACTGCCATCTTCGGCTACACCCATATCGCCGGTTAAGATGCCTTTAACACTACCGTCGTCGTTATAAAGAATTTCTGACGCGGTGAAGCCTGGGAAAATTTCAACACCCATATCTTCCGCTTGTTCCGCTAGCCAACGACATACATTGCCCATGCTGACGATGTAATTGCCTTCATTATGCATCGGTTTCGGGACTAAGAAGCCGGGCGTTTTAATGCCTTTTCCTTCGCTAGTAAGGTAGTAAACATCATCGCCATCAACTTTTACATTAATGGGTGCGCCCTTCTCTTTCCAGTCTGGGAATAATTCGTTGATGGCGGTCGGTTCTAGCACCGCGCCAGATAGAATGTGCGCACCTACTTCCGAGCCCTTTTCAATAACGCAAACCATTAATTCTTGTTCAGTTTCTTGAGCCAATTGCATTAATTTACACGCAGCTGATAACCCTGCAGGGCCAGCGCCAACGATGACGACATCAAACTCCATAGATTCACGTTCCATAACTATTCCTCATTTTGCTAATAAAAAAGGCGCCAATACTTTCAGCAGTACTGGCGCCTATCCTTAATCTAATAAAATTTAAAGTGCTTTTTCAAGCTCTTCAATCACTTCAAATAAATCAGCGACTAAACCATAATCAGCCACTTCAAATATCGGTGCATCGGCATCTTTATTGATAGCGACGATGGTTCCAGCATCTTTAATACCCGCTAAATGTTGGATAGCGCCTGAAATACCAAAAGCCATGTACAAGTCCGGTGCGATAATTTTTCCAGTTTGACCCACTTGATGATCATTTGGAATAAACCCAGCGTCGACTGCTGCTCTTGAAGCGCCAACGCCGGCGCCCAGTTTGTCAGCTAAACTATAAATATGTTTGAAGTTTTCTTCACTGCCAACACCACGGCCACCTGAAACGACTTTAGAAGCTGCTTGTAAGTCTGGACGATCTCCGCCACCACCTGATGCTAATTCCACAAACCGCGTATGAGTAGGAAGTGTTACTTCAACGCTGCGTGTTTCTACAGATGCTGAACCTTCATTTGCTGCTGCTTTATATGAAGCGGTTCTTACGGTTCCAATAACAAGTCCTTCAGGCGCTTCTACTGTAGCAATGGCATTGCCGGCGTACACAGGACGGTCAAACACATGGCTACTTTCAACTCGCATAATGTCACTGATTTGCGGACGACCTAAATGGGCAGCAACGCGTGGCATTAAATCTTTACCAAAGGTCGTGCTTGGCGCCAATACATGACTGTAGTCTGCGGCTAAGGCTTCAATTTGCGGCGCAAGAAACGCAGCAACTGCATTTTCATTGGCAGGGTTTTGTACTAATAGTACGTTAGTAACACCTGATATTTTTGCAGCTTGTTCTGCTACAGCAGATCCATCAGCGGCTAGTACAACAACATCAATAGCATCTAAGCCTAAATCGCTAGCGCAGCTGACTGCTCGGGCTGTAGAGCCATTTAAATTTGTGCCGTCGTGTTCAGCAATAACTAATACTTTACTCATTAGATTAACCCCTTTTCTTTAAGTGCTGTAACCAGTTCTGCCACAGAGTCCACTTTAATGCCAGCTTGTCTTTTAGCAGGCGCTACGGTCTTTAGCACTTTCACTTCGGCTACATGCTCCACTCCTAAATCTTCAATGCTCATTGTTTCGAGTGGTTTGCGTTTTGCTTTCATTATGTCTGGAAGCTTTACATAACGTGGTTCGTTCAAACGTAAATCCACGCTGATAACAGCAGGTAAATCAACTGAAAGTGTTTCAAGTCCCGCATCTACTTCGCGGATGACAGTCGCTGTTTCACCCTCTATTTTAACCTCTGATGCGAATGTAGCTTGTGGCCAATGAGACAAAGCGCCGAGCATTTGTGCTGTTTGGTTATTGTCATCATCAATGGCTTGCTTACCCAGTAAAATGATTTTTGGTTGTTCTTTATCAGCCAGTGCTTTAAAAATTCGAGCACCCGTTAAAGGTTGAACTTCTTCATCCGTTTGAACGTGAATAGCGCGGTCTGCACCCATAGCTAAGGCCGTTCTAAGCTGTTCTTGACAAGCTTTAGGGCCAATCGTTGCAACAATAACTTCTTCAGCATTGCCCGCTTCTTTAATTCTTAGCGCTTCTTCAACCGCTATTTCATCAAACGGGTTCATGCTCATTTTTACGCCATCTTTAACGACGCCTGAGCCATCCGATTTAACTTGAACACGCACATTGAAATCAATAACGCGTTTTACACCCACTAAAATTTTCATCTATTTACCTTCTTTAATGTTTTGTATTGTTGACTTGCTCATAAAAATCTAACGACTATTAGATTATTATACTGTACTCATATTATGTATTGCCAGGCTATATTTGTATATCCTCGAACGAATTCATTTTGTTTTGTTGAAAAACCGCTTAACGGCCTCTTCATGCTCTGGTGTGTGGTGCATCATCGCCTGGTTTGCAGCGCATAGTTCTAGGTGGTCTTCAAAACCTAGGCGGTCAGTTGAATTTAATAACCGTTTTGCAATTCTCAACGCATCAGGTGATTTTTTTGCTATTACGTTAGCGCATAACATGGCTTCGGCGAGCAACTGCTCTTTATCAACCATCTTTAAGATCAGCCCCATATCGAGTGCTTCTTCAGCCTTAAAAATACGGCCGGTCAGAACTAATTCTGCAGCGCGTTGTGCACCGACTACTTTTTTCAGTAACCAAGCACCGCCATCGCCAGGAATAACAGCCAAGTTTATAAAGGTTGAACCAAATCGAGCGGTTGTTGATGCCATTCGAATATCACATAACATGGCTAAATCGAAACCCGCTCCTACGGCAGCACCATTAACTGCGGCTATCAAAGGTTTTTCAAAGTTATACATCAGCTTTGATAAGCGGTGAATACCCTTTCTGTATCCTTCTTGTAGCTCTAGTGGTTCACCCGCAAACATCTTTTCACGGTTCAGCATGTCTTTAACATTACCACCTGAACAAAAGGCATTTTCTACACCGGTTAAAACACACACTCGAATGCTTTTATCCTGTTCAATGTTTTTAAATGCATTTATTGCATCTTCTAACATGACAGGGTCTGTAATCGCATTCATCGTCGCCGCGTTGTTCATTGTTATCAATGCAACGGCATTTTTTTTGGTGACTAAGATGGTATCCGACATGTTAAGACCAGTATTTTTTTGTCAATATGCCATTTTCACAGGCTTGTTTATGTAGCTCTTCCCTGTCATCTGGGTGGGCGATACTAATAAGCGCTAACACTCGTTCGTTAACACTTTTTCCTTTTAAGTTAACAATGCCGTATTCAGTTACAACGTACATAACATCTGATCGGGGCGTGGTAACAACGGTTCCCGGCGATAAGCCAGGTACTATTCTTGAGATGCCTTTCCCGCTTTTATCGTAAAAACGCGATGACAAGCACATAAATGATTGCCCTTCTTTTGAAGCAACGGCTCCTCTTACAAATTGAAGCTGGCCACCTGTGCCAGATATGTGCCGATAGCCTGAGCTTTCAGATGCAACTTGGCCTGACAGGTCTATTTGTAAACAGTTGTTAATCGATACAACGCGATCATTCGCAGAGATGTTGTCAGGTAGGTTTGTCACGTCTACTGGAATACTAACGCAGGTGTCGTTGTTGTCTAAAAAGTTGTACATTTTTTTAGAACCTAATGCAAAGGTATAAGTAATTTTTTCAGGATACGTTTGTTTGTATTTTCCGGTAACTTTACCCGCGTCAATTAATGCAACCATGCTATCGACAAACATTTCAGTGTGGATGCCTAGGTCTTTAATGTCCGATTCTGTTAATGCTGCGCATACAGCATTTGGCATGCCACCAATACCTATTTGCACGCAACTACGGTCTTTAATCAGCGGTAAAACATAGGCCGCAACTTGGCGATCTATGTCGGTAATGTCACCGCTGGGCAACTCAAATAAAGGAGCGTTATCGCCCTCTATCACAGCGGTTACGTCAGAAATATGCACGGTATTATCACTACCCAAACAAATAGGGATAGCCGTTGAGGTTTCTATTACAATTTTTTTGGCCACTTCGCAGTTAGCTTTAGCAAACGTGTTAGAAATACCAAAGTTAAAATGTCCGTTTTCATCCATTGGGGATGTTTTTAAAACCAAAACATCAGCATGAAGATGAGCACGATAAATCCCCGGGCCTTCGCCAAAATTGAAAGGCAGGTAACTCATTTGCCCTAATTCACACTTCTTCCTATCGTAACCGGAACAGTGCCAATTGTGATATTCGAAGTGCTGTTGATCTGGGTCAAGCTCGA
Organism: Cycloclasticus sp.; assembly: GCA_012959695.1. Lineage (GTDB taxonomy): Bacteria > Pseudomonadota > Gammaproteobacteria > Methylococcales > Cycloclasticaceae > Cycloclasticus. Next base: position 118,791 of record DUCS01000006.1, on the reverse strand, counting down.
TAACTTGCCTAGCAGCAACACTTAATGTGCCACGAATGGTGACATTGCTTAAGCGTCCTCGTTGAGCAGCTAACGCGGCATCGAAAACATCAGATTGCGTCAGACCAAAACCATAATCGATAACATCGCCACTGTTGGCCAGTGATACTGCATCATCTGCAGTACATATTTTTTGTTTTAATTCTTCTTCATATTTCATATGAGGTATTACCGTTAGGTGCTTGTTTTTATTGATTTATTATGGCTTCATTGTTGTCGCTTCACCAGCAAGAACTGTTTTCCCCGCCACTGAACAAGTTGTATCAAGTACAACAATTTTTCTTTTTTCATCGATTGATTTAATCGTTACAACAGTTTTAACCGTGTCATTTATTAACACAGGCGCTTTAAATTTTAATTGTTGCCCTAAATAAATAGTGCCCGGTCCAGGCAACTTCATCGCTATGGTCGCGCTAATAAAACCAGCCGATAACATACCATGCGCGATACGCTCTTTAAACATGCTAGCTGCCGCATATTCGGCATCTATGTGTGCTGGGTTAAAATCCCCCGTCACGCCGGCAAACATCACAATATCTGCTTCGGTAACTGTTTTGCTCATTGAGGCACTTTGGCCCACTTCCATTTCATCTATACTGTAACCGTCTGACATATTCGTTCCCTTAGTTAAATTTAAATCATTCGTTTAGATACTTCTTCAAGCATCACTTCTGTCGCACCACCACCGATTGATTGGATACGTGCATCGCGATACATACGCTCAATCGCACTTTCACGTATATAGCCGAAGCCACCGTGAAACTGTAAACAATCGTACATCACTTTATTAACCAGTTCGCCGCAATAGGCTTTCACCATTGACACTTCTTTAATGCAGTCCAAGCCCTGCGCATCTAGCCACGCTGCGTGGTAAACGAGCTGTCTGCCCGCCTCTACTTGTGACGCAAGAGACGCTAAACGCTGGCGAATGACTTGTTTATCGAACAGAACTCCGCCGAACGCTTTGCGTGTCGTTACATAGTCCATCGTTAGTTCAAGCGCTTTGGATGCTTCACCCATTGATTGAGCACCCAACACCATTCTTTCATTTTGGAAATTGCGCATAATTGAGTAGAAGCCTTTGTTTTCTTCACCCAATATATTTTCAGCAGGCACACGACAGTTATCAAAAACCAATTCGGCGGTATCTGAAGATAACCATCCCATTTTGTCGAGTTTTCTGCCCACAGTGAAACCAGGTGTGCCTTTTTCAATAGCAAAAATGGTGATGCCACGTGAAGGTTTTACGCTGGTGTCTGTTTTAGCGGCTACAAAAAACAAATCACCGTGCACGCCGTTAGTGATGAACATTTTTGAACCATTTAAAACGTAATGATCACCATCTTTTACAGCGCGGGTTTTCATTGCAGCAACATCAGAGCCTACATCTGGTTCGGTAACCGCCACGCCTACAATTTTTTTGCCTGAAATAATATCTGGCATGTATTTATCAAGTTGAGCTTTATTGCCAAAGTTATCTAAATGGGGTGATGCCATATCGGTATGTACCAACACAGTCACCGCAAAACCGCCGAATGTTGAACGGCCAAGTTCTTCAGCCAAAATAACCGAACCGAGCGCATCCATTTCACTGCCACCGTATTCAGCAGAATAGCGGATACCTAGAAAGCCCAATTCACCCATCTCTTGAAGAATCTCCCGAGGTACTGATCCCGCTTCTTCCCAAGGTTCTGCAACTGGCATCACACGTTGTTCTATAAAACGACGAATTTGGTCGCGTAGCATGGTGTGTTCTTCATTAAAATAAATTGAATTCACTTTTTTATCTCCTAATCATATTATTTAAGCCAATTTGCTTTTCGTTTATTTAGGAAGGCATCAATACCCTCTTTTCCCTCGTCTGTTTCCCATGCATCCGCAAGGTTGGCGGCTGTGTAAACTCTGTTTTCCTTGGCATTATGCATATCTACATAATCTACTAATTTCTTGGTTGAGGCGATCGCTCCCGGTGCACATTTTAGGATCATGCTGAGTTCTTTTTCTACTGCCTCATCAAGCTGATCGGGATCGACTACTTCACTTAATAAACCCATGGATTGTGCTTCAACAGCACCAAAGAACCGGCAGTTGAAAAAATTACGACGTGCGTTTGTTGCGCCAATACGTTTTACAACATATGGCGAAATAGTCGCTGGAGTTAGGCCTAGCTTTACCTCAGTTAAACCAAATTTCGCAGAACTAACGCCAACGGTAATATCGCACACCGACACCATACCTACGCCACCACCATAAGCTGGGCCTTGAATACGACCAATTAACGGTTTACTCAAGCCATTTAAGGCGGCGAGCATATCTGCCAATACGCTGGTTTGTGCAATACGCTCTTCTCGGGTTTTGTTTATATTACTTTTCATCCAGTTCAAATCACCACCCGCACAAAAGCTTTTACCTGCGCCTGTCAACACAACCACGCGAATGGAACCGTCCTTATCAATATCTTGGCAAAGTGACAATAACTCTTGGATTAATTCGGCACTCATCGCGTTATGAACATCCGGCCTATTCAACGTTACCTTGGCGACACCACGGTCATCGACCGCAAACTTCAATGTGTTATAAGACATCATTTACACCCCTTTAAAAACACACTCGTATATTCACGAGCGAGATCCTCAATACTGTGCCCATCAGACTTAAACCAAACGGACGACCAGTTTGATGCGCCCAATATCATCAGCCGAAGTAATGTTTCATCTAAATCTGCACGAATAGCGCCTTCTTCTTTACCCTGGCGCATCAGTTTTCTCCATTGTTGTTCATAATGTTCACGCTTCACTCTCACTGCTTTGTGCACAGCTTCAGGTACTTGCCCATTATTCCTAATCGTCGTGGTGGTGTAGTCTGAATGTTTCAAAATAGCGGTTAAATGACCAAAAATATAAGCGTGCAAGCCTTCTTCGAAGCTAAAGTCATCATCGAGCTTTTCAATCTCGCCACCAACGGTATCGCTGATAAGTTGCATACTCTTATCTAACACTTCAATCATTAATGCCTCTTTCGATGCAAAGTGATAGTACAAGCTACCGGCCTTCATGCCTGCTTCTGCAGCTATGTCTTTTAATGAGGTTGACTGGTAACCGCGTTGGCTAAACATTTGTGCAGCTTTATCTAATAATAAAAGTCGCGTTTTTTCTTTTTTTAAAACTGGTTTAAGTTGCGTTACGTGTTGATCCATTTTTTTCTAATCATCATTAGATTCTAATTAGTATTAGAATTAGTATAGTGCTACCATTTATTGATAGCAATTAATAAGAGAGAGCCATGCCATTTAATATCAAAATTAACGACGAAATAGATGAATTAAGAGATGCTGTACGAAAGTTTGCTGATGGTGAAGTAGCCCCTATAGCCGAAGAAACAGATTTTAAAAACGAATTTCCCAATCAACTTTGGACACAATTTGGTGACATGGGTTTGCTTGGTATGACCGTACCAGAAGAGTATGGCGGTACTGGTTTAAACTATCTATCCCACCTCGTTGTTATGGAAGAAATCTCTAGAGCATCAGCTTCTATTGGTCTCTCTTACGGGGCAAATTCTAATTTATGCTTAAACAACCTCTATTTAAATGGTACTGAAGAGCAGCGCCATAAATATCTACCTAAATTATGTACCGGTGAACACATCGGTGCGCTAGCTATGTCTGAACCTGGTGCGGGCTCCGATGTGGTCGGTTCAATGAGCTGTCGTGCAGTAAAAAAAGGTGATAAATGGATCGCTAACGGCAATAAAATGTGGATCACCAATGGGCCAGATGCTCATGTGTTAATCGTTTACATGCGTACCGCTGGTCCTGAAGCAGGTTCGAAATGTATGACTGCCTTCATTATTGAAAAAGACTTTAAAGGTTTCAGCACGGCGCAAAAATTAGATAAATTAGGCATGCGCGGTTCAAATACCTGTGAATTGGTGTTTGAAGATTGCGAAATACCAGATGAAAACGTGCTTGGGGAAGTGAACGAAGGCGTTAAAGTGTTGATGAGTGGCCTCAATACTGAACGTATGGTGCTGTCAGGCGGCCCTATCGGCATTATGCAAGCAGCTATGGATATTTGTTTACCGTACGTGCACGAACGCAAGCAGTTTGGTAAACCCATCGGCATGTTTGAATTGATGCAAGGCAAAATGGCCGATATGTACGTTGCGCTTCAATCCAGCCGTGCATTCGCCTATCGTGTAGCTGAACAATACGACAAAGGTAATGATTCTCGAAAAGACGCCGCAGGCTTATTACTCTTCACCTCCGAAAATGCCGTAAAAGTAGCGCTTGAAGCTATCCAAACATTGGGTGGAAATGGCTATATCAATGAGTTTCCAACAGGGCGATTACTGCGCGATGCAAAATTGTATGACATTGGCGCTGGTACCAATGAAATACGCCGCATGCTGATTGGACGTGAATTGTTCGACGAAACTAAATAGGAATATTCATGAGTTCAACATCCGTTGTGGTTGTCGCCGCAAAGCGCACGCCGCTAGGCTCGTTTCAGGGTCAGTTTTCAAGTTTGTCAGCATCTGACTTAGGTGCGGCTTCCATTGAAGCTGTATTAACCGATAGCCAAATTGATGGAGCTGATATTGACAGCGTCCATTTTGGTTGCGTTTTACCAGCTGGGCAAGGTCAAGCACCTGCTCGTCAAGCTGCGTTAAAAGGCGGCCTCCCCTTATCTGTGCCGTGTAACACCGTGAATAAAATGTGTGGCTCGGCCATGCAAACGCTTATTTACGCCTATAACCAAATTTTAGCGGGTGATGCAACTGCCGTTATTGCTGGAGGTATGGAATCGATGACTAACGCACCTTATCTATTGCCAGCCGCACGTGGCGGGCAAAAAATGGGTGACGGTGCCATGTTAGACCATATGTTTTGTGATGGTTTACAAGACGTAAAACACGGTAAGTTGATGGGGTCGTTTGCTGAGTTATGCGCAGATAAGTTCGATTTTTCACGAGAGCAACAAGATGATTTTGCTATCCGTTCGCTTGAGCGTGCTACTACCGCCATTAATAATGGGGCGTTTAAAGACGAAATCACGCCTATTACCGTAAAAAAACGGAAACAAGAGATAGTTGTTGATACTGACGAATCACCTCTAAACGCACAGATGGATAAAATTCGTAGCTTGCGCCCTGCTTTTAAGAAAGACGGCACAGTAACAGCGGCTAATGCGTCATCTATATCGGATGGTGCAACGGCTCTACTATTGATGGATGCGGATGAGGCAGATAAAAAGGGCTTAAAACCGTTAGCAAAGATAACAGCGCATACCTCGTACGCACAAGATCCAGACTGGTTCACGACGGCACCTGTTTATGCCATTGAAAAGCTACTTAAAAAATGTAACTGGACGACCGAAGATGTTGACCTTTACGAAATAAACGAAGCCTTTGCTGTGGTGACCATGGCAGCTATTAAAGAGTTAAACCTTGACCCTGAAAAAGTAAACGTCAATGGTGGTGCTTGTGCGCTGGGTCATCCTATTGGTGCGTCAGGCGCTCGTATAGTCGTTACTTTATTACACGCGCTTAAAAACCGTGGCTTTACAAAAGGCATTGCCAGCTTGTGTATTGGCGGTGGTGAAGCAACAGCAATGGCGATAGAAATTATTTAATTAAAACAAAAACTTATAAAGTAAACTTAATCTTATGCCTATTATAAAATCTAAGCTAGAAACGGCTTCCCCTGAGTTTAAAGACAACACAGCTGCTATGGCAACATTGGTCGCTGAGTTGAATGAACGTATCACAACAGCCGCCGCAGGTGGTGGTGAGCGAGCGCGTAAAAAACACTTGGCAAGGGATAAGCTGTTACCTAGAGACCGCATAAAAGCGTTGCTCGATAAGGGTAGTTCGTTTTTAGAACTGTCACAACTAGCAGCCTATGGCATCTATAACGATGATGCACCTGCCGCAGGGATTATTACAGGCATTGGTCGTGTACACGGTGTCGAAGTAATGGTGATTGCAAATGACGCAACCGTTAAAGGGGGTACGTACTATCCATTGACGGTTAAAAAACACCTACGAGCACAAGAGATAGCGCAAGAAAATCGCTTACCTTGTATCTATTTAGTTGATTCAGGTGGTGCTTTCCTACCCCTACAACACGACGTGTTCCCAGATAAAGAGCATTTCGGGCGTTTTTTCTATAACCAAACACGCATGTCTGGCGCAGGTATCTCGCAGATAGCAGTGGTCATGGGTTCGTGTACTGCGGGTGGAGCATATATTCCTGCGCTATGTGATGAATCTATTATTGTTCGCGAACAAGGCACTATATTTTTAGGCGGCCCGCCGTTAGTTAAAGCCGCCACAGGCGAAGTTGTATCATCTGAAGACTTAGGTGGTGCTGAACTACACTGTAAACAATCGGGTGTGACAGACCATATCGCCGAAAATGACACGCATGCGCTGAATATTGCACGCGATATCATCAGCCACTTAAATGTTAATAAAACAGTACATACAAAAGTACGTGAGTCTCGTGAACCTTTATACCCAACGGACGACATTATAGGTGTAATCCCTAAGGATGCGCGCCAACCGTTTGAAGTACGCGAAATTATTGCACGTTTAGTGGATGGCTCTGAGTTCCAAGAATTCAAGCCATTATATGGCCCAACTCTGGTTTGTGGCTTTGCTCATATTCACGGCTATCCGGTTGGTATTATTGCTAACAATGGCATCTTGTTCTCACCTTCTGCGTTAAAAGGCACACACTTTATTGAACTGTGTAACCAACGTGGTATTCCTTTATTATTTCTACAAAATATCACGGGCTTTATGGTCGGTAAAAAATACGAAGAGGAAGGTATCGCCAAAAATGGCGCAAAAATGGTCACAGCCGTTTCTTGTTCTACCGTCCCTAAATTCACCGTGCTAATTGGTGGTTCCTATGGTGCTGGTAACTATGGCATGTGTGGTCGAGCATTTGGCGCACGTATGTTGTGGACATGGCCGAATTCACGTATTTCAACCATGGGTGGCGAGCAAGCCGCCGCTGTACTTGCTACGGTCAAGCGTGACGCTATTGAACTACGTGGTGAAACCTGGTCAGAAGACGAAGAAGAAGCATTTAGAAAACCAATTTTCGACCAGTTCGAGGAACAAGGTAACCCGTATTTTGCCACCGCTCGACTGTGGGATGATGGCATTATTGACCCGAGAGATACCCGTCGCGTATTGGGTTTATCCCTAGCCGTTGCCGCTAAAACACCCATTGATGATGCCTCTTACGGCGTCTTTAGAATGTAGCCTACAGGTAATTAATCATGTTTAAAAAAGTATTAATAGCAAATCGCGGTGAAATCGCTTGCCGTGTTATTTCCACCTTAAAAAAAATGGGCATCACCAGTGTTGCGGTTTATTCGGATGCTGACCAACATGCGCGTCACGTTAAATTGGCTGATGAGGCATACCATATTGGTGGCTCACGTCCCGATGAATCATACCTTCTAGGTGATAACCTCATCGCACTGGCAAAGCGTGTGGGAGTAGATGCCATTCACCCAGCATACGGATTTTTATCTGAGAACAGTGGCTTTGCACGTGCTTGCCCTGCCGCTGGCATTACCTTTATTGGCCCAACAGCCGACTCCATTGAAAAAATGGGCGCAAAAGATGCCGCCAAACATCTAATGGAAGCTGCTAATGTACCTGTCGTACCAGGTTATCACGGCAAAGAGCAAGGCGCTGTTCATCTTAAAGCAGAAGCTGACAAGGTAGGCTATCCACTATTGATTAAAGCGGTTTCTGGCGGTGGCGGCAAAGGTATGCGCGTGGTTAATTCGGCTGATGAATTTAATGACATGTTAGATGCGGTGATGCGCGAAGCACAAAATGCTTTTGGTGATGACCGTGTGTTACTCGAACGTTACATTGGCAAACCACGTCATATTGAATTTCAAGTATTTGGAGACACTCACGACAATTACGTACACCTGCATGAACGCGAATGTTCATTACAGCGTCGCCATCAAAAAATTATTGAAGAAACCCCTTCTCCTTTCCTTGATGATGCCACGCGTGAAGCAATGGGCATCGCTGCCGTAAACGCTGCGCGTGCTATTGAATATAACGGTGCAGGCACCATTGAATTTATTGTCGGCGAAGACCGTTCATTTTATTTTATGGAGATGAATACGCGATTACAGGTGGAGCACCCCGTTACCGAAATGGTCACTGGGCAAGATCTAGTTGAATGGCAAGTACGTGTTGCTGCGGGTGAAGCCTTACCGTTAAAGCAAGAACAAATTACCAGCACTGGGCATTCGTTTGAAACACGCCTATACGCTGAAAACCCTAATAATTTATTCCTACCGTCAACCGGCAAATTACATGCTTTGCGTTTCCCACAAGCCAACGAAAACTGCCGAGTAGAAACCGGCGTTGAACAAGGCGACACCATTAGCGTGTTCTACGATCCAATGATTGCAAAGCTCGTTGTATGGGGCGAAACACGCGAAATCGCACGTTCACGCTTACTGACCGCACTCGGCGACTCAGGCATTATCGGCGTGGAAAACAATATTGCATTTTTAGAAACATTATCGACTCACCCTGATTTTATCGACAATAAAATTGATACACAGTACATCGATGCAAAACTAGACGCGATACTCGATAGCAGCCGCGTTGAATTACCCCAGCACGTTTTATTAGCAGCCAGCGTTAGATTATTGCTCGATCAACAAAAAACCGTTGCTGATGGGGCTGTTGTTTCAAGCGACCCTAATTCCCCATGGCACGACACCACTGGCTGGCGACCAAACGGTCAAAGTGAGCGCAGCTTATTCTTCAACTATGAAGACGGCGATGATATAGAAGTTGTTGTAAGCGAACGTGAAAACCATTTTGTGTTCCATTTAGACGCCGATATGGACGTTATCGCTGAAGAATCAACCAATCAGGTGTTACGTTTACAAATAGACAATAGCTGGGAAAAATTCATTACCCTTAGACATGACAATATCGTTCTAATTTCATGGAAAAACCGTTGGTATCTGTTAAACGAAGTAAACCCATTTGAAGCTGATATCACTGACGTTGCAGGTGCATCAACCATCGTCGCACCCATGCCAGGTAAATTACTGAAAGTACTCGTAGCTAACGGCGATAGTGTGACAGAAAACCAACCACTTGCCATTCTTGAAGCGATGAAAATGGAGCATACATTGGTAGCACCGTTTGACGGTGAAATTGACCAAGTATTTTATGCGGCTGAAGATTTTGTTGAAGCGGACGCGACGTTAATTACATTTGTTGAGACAGAATAAGTAACTGCTTTTTAGTTTGTATTTGCTTGTTATTGTTAGAGTGAAAGATAAACGGGATTAGCCCATGGTTTTACGAATCAAAGGGTAGCGTCCCGTTTAGTTTGTTTAATTTACCGACCCCAGGAGCAAACAGTCGGTTCTTGTTGGGCGTGTCGAATGACTTGTTAGGCATTTATACTTAATGTCTCGGTATGGGGTCACAGTTTGGCTCAACAAATGATTTTCGAGCTTTATCTGAAAATAACACCTCTACTTACTTTTCATCAGGTGGTCCAAGCAATAGCGTTTCGGTGAAATCGACAACCACTTGATTATCTTGATTGCGCATAATGTGTTGTAACGCCAATAATACGTTGCCAGATTGGGTAACTGAGGTAATGGTAGGTACCAGTTCAACTTGCATGGTATCACCTGCGTATCCCGGTAATTTAATATCGGCATTGACGTTGACCATACCTTTCATTAGACCAAAAGGTTGAATCTTAGCGAGGTCATCTAGCATGGTCATTAATATGGGAGCGACTAGCCCCATGCCCATGGATATTAAAAAAGGGCCTGGCGCGAAACGTTTTTGGTGTGATGCTGGCATATTTGTTTTGACGTATTCCATATCCACAAACAAAGGCTCTTGCAAACCAGCAACATTCACAAAGGCACATATATCGGCGTCAAATATCGTGCGCCTAGCTGTCATATAGCTGCCTAAAGGCTTTTTAGTCGTCACGTCTTTGTTCATTGTCTTTTCCTTACGGCTACATTAATGAAAAGTAAGGTAAGCACACGTCATCACTGATTTTTACCGTTTGTAGTTTTACAGGCAAATCAAAATCTAGTGCATCAAAGTCGTTACCGACCAATCGACTAATCATCCGTGGGCCTTCTTCGAGCTCTACCAGTAATACTGCATACGGCACATCGCCTTTAAATGCTGGGCCAGGGGCTCTGTGAACTACGCTGTATGAATGAATCTTTCCGCGCCCGCTAGCTGGCTTGTGGACTAAGTTTTTCGACTGACATAGCCTGCACAGACTTTGCTGATAATATTGAACGTGTCCACAATCGGCGCAGTGTTGGAGCAGTAGTTTGCCTTCTTTCAACCCGTCCCACAGTGCCTGGCTGTCGCCATCTGTTGTGGGCAGAGGTTTTCGAATTGTCTGTTCACTCACAACGTACTCTCCTTACCTAAGATAGTGGTCGCTTGTGTTGAGAAACCAGCCCCCAAGGTGTGCACAAGGCCCAGCTCAGCATCGGTAACTTGTCGATCGCCGCAACTGTTACGTAACTGCCTGACCACTTCTGCAAAGTGGTACCACGCCGCGGGAATACCGGGGTGCGCGTACGAGAGCATGCCACCGTGGGTATTGGTTGGAATAGTTCCACCGTAGGTGATTTCCCCCGCCTCAACGAAGGGCCCCGCTTCACCTTTTTTACAAAAACCTAGGTCTTCAAGCATCATTAAAACGGTTCCTGTAAAGCAATCATAAATACCGGCTACATCAACATCTTTAGCACTGATACCTGCCATATCGTATGCTTTTTGGGCTGATTTAACGGCGCCTGTTTCGGTTAACTCTGGCATTAGGAAAATATGCTCGTGGCTGTAGTGTTCGCCAGCACCCAAAATAAATATAGGTTCTTGCGCGTAGTCATAGGCCCTTTCAGCCGAGGTTAAAATTAATGCGACTCCGCCGTCTGAAATTAACGAACAATCGAGTTTATGATACGGCGTAGTCACCATTTTTGATGCCAGCACATCTTCAATGGTTATCGGATCGGTTTTTTGTGCGCCCGGGGTACGTGCTGCATGCTCCCTAAAAGTAACCGCCACCTGCGCCATTTGTTCTGGGGTGGTGCCGAATTCTTTCATGTGCCGGTGCGCTGTCATAGCAAAGGTGTTTGCTACGGGAATTCCAAACGGCATTTCGTATTGCTGATCTCGACTTTCGGTCATCGCGCGAATCGCCATATCGGGCGTCATACCTGTTAACAGACTATCACCACAAGCCACTAACACCGTATCGGCAAGCCCTGCATTAATGGCCGCTGCTGCTGTATTAACCGCGGCTGCCGCCGTGGCGCCTGATACTTGCAAGGTATTTGAATAGGAAGGTTGTATGTTTAGGTATTCACTCAATGCCACACTAAAACGATGGAAAGATGACGCAAAGGCATTACCCGTTAACACGCCGTCTATTTCGCTTTTGTCCATGCCTGCATCGGCTAACGCTTTTAACGTTGCGTCGGCGGTTAAATCCAACGGGCTTCTGTCGGGGACTCGCCCAGACGGCGATTGCCCTACACCAACAATGGCGACTTTTCCGCGTAAGCTTCTATTCGACATCGACGACCACCGCACCACGGGCAACGTTGTACCCTGCTTTACAATAAATATTAGTCACTGTACCGGCGTCAATGGCTTCAATTTGTAACTGCATCTTCATCGATTCCATAACAATCAGTAGTTGCCCTGCTTCCACTTCGTCACCTTCTTTAACGTGTACTTTAATAATTTCACCCATCATCGGCGCGACAATATTGTTATGCCCTTCTGACTCGCCGAGTTTATCGCTCACCACAGGGTTAACTTCAAACGTTATTTGCTGCGACAATGATTGCGTATAAATCACCTCTTTATGGGCAACGGCCGTTATCGGCAAACGAAGGTCATCAAACTGCGCAAGATAGGCGCTATTACCTACGGCCTTTAAAGCTACCTGATAGGGTTTATCATTCACATTAAGAGAGACCTGGCTTTCGCCATCGACACTTAAAAAGGCAATATTCCACTCTGCCTCAGTGTGCTTTAGCACCACGGTGTGTATGGGTGTATCCACCAGTGAACTGAGTGCCCATTGGCTAAATACTTCTGTGCGTTTCCAAGGGTTTTTGCTGCCCACTTCACGGTATTGACGCATCCATAGTGCAGCGGCTATCGCAGCCTGCCTGTCGGCTAACGCCTCATCTATTGTTTCAGCATAATCTGGCAGCCAACGATCTAACGTCCCCGTATCAATGGTATCCGCCTGCACATCGGCATTCGCCAGCAACGCTTGTAAGAAGTGACGATTGTTATCCAGACCCAACACGGCTGTGTCGGTTAACCCTTGCTGTAAACGTTCTAATGCCTGATTGCGTGTTGCGCCTGTGGCAATCAATTTAGCCATCATCGGGTCGTAGTAAGATGACACATCATCACCGCTGTCCACACCTGTTTCAACGCGTAGGTGTTTTGGGAAGACAATCGTGTCTATTGTGCCGGTAGAGGGCATAAAATTTTGTGCCGGTGACTCTGCATATAAGCGTACTTCAATGGCATGCCCATTCGATGTTACGTCACTTTGTGCAAAACCAAAGCCATTACCGTTTGCAATACTAATTTGTAATTCGACTAAATCAAGCCCCGTTATGCTTTCTGTTACGGGGTGCTCAACTTGTAAGCGCGGGTTTACTTCTAAGAAATAATACTCCTCGCCTAGCACCAAAAATTCTACTGTGCCTAAACCCCGGTATTGTATTTGTTCACCTAAACGACACGCGGCTGACAACAACGATTCGCGTAGCGATGCATTTAGGAAAACAGCAGGGGCTTCTTCCACCACTTTTTGATGGCGCCGCTGCAAAGAGCATTCCCTTTCAAACAAATGCACAACATTACCTTCACCATCACCGGCTATTTGCACCTCGACATGGCGTGCGTTATTAATACATTGTTCTACTAATAAAGCATCGTCGGAGAACGCGCGCAACCCTTCACTCATGGCCGATTCTATATCAGCTTCTAAATTGTCCAAATTATTCAACACGCGCATGCCTTTACCACCGCCACCTGCGGCCGCTTTTAACATCACAGGTAAGGCCATGCTTTTAACACACTCGGCAATTTTCGCTGGGTCTGATAGTTTTCCTTCACTGCCCGGTATGACATTAACATTGGCGTTTGTGGCTTCTTTTTTAGCAGCAGATTTATCACCAAAGCGCCGTAAACTATCGGCGCGCGGGCCAATAAATATCAAACCAGCGGCTTCTATCGCATCAGCAAAATCTGGGTTTTCAGATAGAAAACCATAGCCGGGGTGGATGGCATCGCAGGCGGTTTGTTTTGCAGCAGTAATCACTTTATTAATATCTAAATAACTGTCTGATGCTAAGGCACCACCCAGTTTAATCGCGTGACCAATTTCTCTAACGTGGCGGCTATTCTTATCGGCCTCTGAATAAACAGCGACGGCCTCTATACCGAGTTTTTGGCAGGTTCGGGCAATGCGGCAGGCAATTTCACCACGATTCGCTATTAGGATTCGTTTAATCATTGTCTAAATACCCCGAATTTTGTGTCTACTTTGGGTGAACGCCCAGCTAAATCAAGTAACAGTGCGAACGTTTCGCGCGTCTCGACCGGATCAATAACCGCGTCATACCAAAGTTTTGAGGCAAAGTTATACGCATCTTCAGAGTCTTCAAAACGTTTCCGATGTGGCGCTTTAAATTCTTCGCGTTCATCTTCCGTCCACGTTTTGCCTTCGCGTTTCAAAATATCTTCACGAACCGTTGCCAAAGTATTGGCGACTTGTTCTGGCCCCATAATGCCAGAGCGACCTGACGGCCAAGACAGCATGGCATTGGGTTTAAAGGGTCGGCCACACATAGCCAAATAACCGGCCCCATAAGAGCCCCCCGTGATCAAGGTATATTTAGGAACTTTTGCAGAGCACATAGCGGTAATAAACTTAGCGCCATCTTTAGCGATGCCGCCACGCTCGGCGTGTTCACCGACCATAAAGCCAGGTACATCTGCCATAAATAATAAGGGAATATCTCGTTGGCAACACAAGTTAATAAAGTGGGCGCCTTTCTTAGCGGACTCACTAAACATCACGCCATTATTGGCCAAAACACCAATTTCAAAACCGTGTATTTTGGCAAAACCACACATCAAAGTGTCGCCGTAATTTGCCTTAAATTCATCAAAATTACTGCCATCGACCAAACGCGCCAGTATTTCTCGATTGGCATTTGGTACTTTGGTGTCTTTATTAATCAGGCCATATATCTCTTCAATTGGGTACAAAGGTTCAACTGACTCGGCCACATCCCACCGCTGAGTAGGTAGGTTGCCTAAATTGCGTACTATGTCTCTAACAATATTCAAACCATGCGCGTCATCTTCAGCAATGTGATCGGTTACGCCACTATCGCGACAGTGCATTTCAGCACCACCTAACTCTTCGTGACCGACTTTTTCACCGGTGGCGGCTTCCACTAATTGTGGGCCGCCTAAGTACATAAATCCTTTACCGCGAACAATTACAATCTCATCACATAAAGCGGGAATATACGCGCCACCAGCTGTGGATGAGCCCATGACGATGGCAATTTGTGGGATTCCCTGCCCTGACATTTCTATTTGATTGACAAAAATGCTGCCAAACATCCCTTCGTCTGGAAAGATACCTTCTTGTTCAGGTAAAAATGCGCCACCGCTTTGCACCATGGTTACGCACGGTAAGCGATGTTGAATTGCAAAGGTTTGAGCGCGTACGTGTTTTTTGCATGTCATTGGGTAGTATGTTCCACCTTTCACCGTTGCATCGTTAACGATAATCATGCATTGACGATTATTGATGAGCCCAATGCCCGTGATAATACTCGCGCCCGCTTGCGTGCCTTCGGGTAGATTATCGCCTGCCAACTCGCCTAATTCTAAAAAAGGAGAGCCTGGGTCGAGTATTAAACGTATGCGATCCCGTGGAAGGATTTGTTCACGATGTTCTGTGTGACGCTTCCTCGCTTTTTCAGGGCCACCAGCGTGTGCGCGGTGACGGCGTTGATGTAAATCTTTTATACGCTCTGAATAAAAGTCTCGGTTTTCTACAAAATTGTCAGACTGCGTATTAATTATTGTTTTTATAATCGACATGGTTATTCAGTTGGTTAAATAAAATTGGGCGCATCGCGCAGGGTTAAAGCAACCTTGGCGACGCCGGGTTTTTCAAAACTATTGGCATCCACTAAAATAACTTGCGCTTTAAACGACAGGCTGTTTCTAATAGTTGTTTCAATTTTCTCTATTAAGGATGCATCTTGTGCGTTGTTATGGTTACTGCCTCTTTCAACAATGACCTTTAGGTTAGATTGAGTCGTGTGGCCTTCAAAATCGGCCCATACACGCATCACACCGTTAGTGTCGGGCTGCATTTGCAGTACAAGGTCTTGAATAGCGGATGGAAATACATTAATACCACGCACGATTAACATATCATCTGTGCGGCCAAAACAACGTATCTTTGGCCCTGTACGACCGCAGCCACATTCGGTGTCAATAACGACAATGTGGTCGCCGCTTTTAAAACGAACTACGGGTGATGCTTCGCGTCCAATCGCGGTATAGACCAGTTCGCCTGTCGCCCCTTTGGTAAATTCAATGACTTGTTCTGTTTCAGGGTCTATCAGTTCAACAATGATATGATCCTGACATATCATGTGCATGCCGTCTTGCTGGTCACATTCACCCCAGTAAATAACACCTAAATCTGTACCACCCATCATTTCACAGACTTTCGCACCCCATGCCGCTTCAAGGGCTTCGCGTATAGCAGGAATGCCACCACCGGGCTCGCCACCAACCACTAATTGTTCAACGCCTAAATCTTTCGCATCGATACCAAGGATACTTTTTGCTTGTGATGCCACGTGTAATAAAAAATTGGGGGCACCAATCACCACTCTGGGTTTGATGTCTGCGCAAGCTCTTAGCAAACGGTCTACACCGCCATCAGCACCCACGGGAATATCAATAGCCCCCATATATTGCAGTGCTTGCACGCAAGGTATACCACCAACAAAGCCTTTGCTCATAGAAAAGCCATGCAACACAAAGTCACCGGGGTTTACGCCGCAGGCAAAGAAGCCGCGTGCGCTTAACTCATTCCACATCAGTAAGTCATTCTCTGTTAGCGCAACGTAGGCTGGGCTACCCGTTGTACCAGACGATGCTTGCATTTGAATAATGTCGTTTAAATCAGCAGCGCGATGTTGGCCAAACGGTGGTTCAGCCTGCAAACTGTCGCGTAAATCTTGTTTGACAGTAAATGGAATGGTGGCTAAATCTTCTAAGGTTTTAATGTCATCAAAGGCTATGCCGGCTTCAGCGAACTTGTTTTGATACAAGGTAGAGTTCTGTTTTAGATACAGCATTTGTTGCTGTAGTTTTTGTTCTTGCAGTTCAATAATATCTGCTTGAGCCATCACTTCAATGGGGTGATAACAAGGCTCATCTTTTTTAGCTAACGCCCCTTCTTTGATATATGACATGACTCTTCTCTTTTGATTTAACAATGAGTTAAATTTTACAAATGGCGTACCCTTTAACAACGGCTTTTTCGGCGCAATGGCACACTAACTGACAACACGCATACACGCCATCATCTCGGTGCTCTATTGATTCTATTTCACCACTGACACGAACGGTATCGCCAGGGTAAACAGGCCCTAAAAAAGCGACATTTAATTCACCACCATAGGCCCAGCCGTTCCAATTCCATTGTGATAATACGCGTGATACAAAAGCTAATGTTAGTAAGCCATGTGCGATGGTACGACCAAAAAAAGTGGTTTTTGCAAACTCAGGGTCAATGTGTAAGGGGTTAATGTCACCCGAAGCGTCAGCATAGGCATCAATCATATTCTGATCAACCGCTTGAATTAGTTCCGGCAAATTATCGCCAACAGAAAGGCCTTTGTATTGCTGTAGGGATTCAACGTTACTCATGACTCTTTCCCCCAAATACGTGTAATCATGCCGCTTGTGATTAACTCACCCTGCTGATTTTTTGTTTCTGTTGTCATTTCAACGTAATTTCGTCCTTTGCGTTCGTACATCTTTAGGACGACCGCTGATGTAAACAAGGTTTCGCCGATAACAGCAGGTCTATGAAATTTAAATTGTTGTTTGGCGTGAATGCCGCCCGGTGGGCCCACTCTAGTACGCAACGCATCAATAACATAAACAGCGGCAAGCATAGGAGGCGCGATACGTTTACCATCGCTATTAAGCTCTTTTAACGCTGGTGTATTGTCGTTTGTTGACGCCATGTATTTATCAACAACGTCCTCTGTTACATCAAAGGCAGGTGCCGGATCAAGGAAGTTATCCCCTTCCTTCATGCTGCCATATTTTACATAGTCACTCATCTTTACTCCTTCGATTGAAACTACTTCGTTTGATACTGAATAACGGGGGCATCAATGCGAACCACCTTATCCTGCCCTACTAGGCAGTTTAAATGAGCCAATGCTTCACCAACGGCTAAGAATATATTGAATAAATTTAATCTATCACCAAAAAGTTCTTCCATTACGTCACGCCCTGTTCGGGGCGTTTGACAGAAGACCTGTAATTTCTCAAGGTCTGCTTGGTGTCCAGACATCAATACCTTCGTTCTATCACGTAAGCCTTTAAACACGCGGCCATGTGACGGCAAAACAACTGCATCCGCAGGAAATGTAGACAACGCCCTTAAACTGGATAAATAGTGCGCTAACGGGTCAGAAACAGGGGCAGCGTATGACACACTGATATTCGGAGAAATAGACGGCAAGACTTGATCGCCAGAAATAAGGATATTGCGTTGTTCATTGAACAGGCAAACGTGTTCTGGACTGTGGCCAGCAAAGTTATTAAATTGCCAACTCTCACCATTAATATCAATAGATTCACCATCGACCATGCATTGATACGATAACGGTGCATTGGGAACACCATCAGCATAACTTCCTTTTCTAGATAATAGCTTGTTAACCGTTTCATCAGCTAAACCAAACTGCTGATAAAAACCGCCTCTAGTAATTATTTGCTCTTCAGTAAATGGCTGACAAGCGATATGTAACATTTCAAACTCACCCTTACTCATATGTAAGGGCGCGCCCGTTTTATTAGTAAGCCAACCTGCCATACCCACGTGATCTGGGTGGAAATGTGTGACGATAATTTTAGTTATTTTTGCACCATGACAATGGCCTGCTAGTACATTTTCCCAAAGTGCCACAGACTCTTCACTGTAAAACCCAGTGTCAATTAGGGCCCAACCATCACCATCTTTTAACACCCATAAATTGATGTGATCTAATGAAAAAGGAATGGGCATTCTCAGCCAAAATATTCCATCGGATACCTCAATTAACTTGCCAAATTCTGGTTTAGTTTGAAATGGGTATTCCAGCGATGAAGATTCCTTTAACAAATTAACGCCTTAACTTACTTGGCAAAAGCGCTGCATTTGGAAATCTCGATCACCAAATAATGCATTAAGCATAGTGAGTCGTTTTACGTAATGCGCCACGTCTAATTCATCGGTAACGCCAATGCCACCATGTAATTGAGCGGCTTGCTCAGCAACGATTGAACGGGTATCGCCCAAATATATTTTTGCTGCACTAACGCTTTTAACGCATTCGGCCTTATCATCACTAGTAGCATGTATCGCTGCCAAATAAGCCAATGAACGCATCTGTTCTTCTGCCATAAACATATCGACGCTACGATGTTGAAGTATTTGGAAACTCCCCAAAGGTTGCCCAAACTGTTTTCGAGTCTTAAGATACTCAACGGTTTTTTCACGTAGTTGATTGATAACACCTACACCCTCCGCACAAATAGCAGCGGTTGCTGAATCTATCACCGTTTGAATAACCGCAAACGCTTCATCAATTGTGCCCAATACAGCCTCAGCAGTCACCGCTTCAAAAGACAGATCAGACGCACGCAATCCATCCACTGTTTCGTAATGCCTAGCTGTTAAACCATTAGCCGCTTTATCAATAATAAATAATGAAACGCCTTGTTCGCTGATGGTGTTGCCACTTGTTCTAGCGGACACAATGATTTTATCGGCTGTTTCGGCATTAAAAACGACTGATTTATGGCCGTTTAGAACGTATTGCTCACCTTGCTTTTCAGCCGTGCAAGCAACATCGGCCAAGTTATAACGAGACTGCTGTTCTGCGTAGGCAAACGCAAGTTTCAGTTCGCCACCAATTAGCGCAGGCAATAAGGCTTGTTTTTGTTCTTCAGAGCCTGCTTGTTGAATCAGCTGGCCACCTAAGATAATGCTGGCGAGGTAAGGTTCTACCACCAAACCTTTACCGATGGCTTCCATAATGACAATCAGCCCTGTTTGGCCAAAACCAAAACCGCCATATTCTTCTTCAAATGGAACACCTAATAAGCCCATATCAGCAAATTGCTGCCAATTGCTTTCACTGTAACCGATGCCATCTCGGCTCAGTTTCTGCCGTGTTTCAAAATTGTATTCATTTTGCAAAAACTTGTTCAAGCCATCTTGCAACATGACCATTTCTTCTGTGAATTCTAAGTTCATAATTTACCCTTTTACCTAATGGCCTAAAGACCCAATACGGCCTTCGCCATAATGTTTTTTTGAATTTCATTCGAGCCACCGTAGATAGACGTTTTACGCCAATCAAAATAATGCGGTGCGAGCACAGCTGCCTCTTCAGGGCCAATAGATGGCTCATCTTGCCAACCATTCAGCATCACCTCTTTCATATAAGGGAAACCGTAATAACCAACTGCTTCCATTAATAAAGCGGTAATGGCTTGTTGAACCTCTGTTCCCTTCACCTTTAGCAAAGACGACGCAGCACCAGGAGGCGCACCAGAAGACAGTTTAGATAACACACGACGACTGGTCATTTCTAGCGCCATCAGCTCAACTTCAATCTCTGCTATCTTGCTTCTAAAACGTTCATCTTCTAATAAAGGCTTACCGTTACTTTGTTGCTTTGTTGCCAATGCTTTCAAACGTGCAATTTGAGTTTTAGAACGTGGCACTTGAGCGATGTTTGTGCGCTCGTGCTGCAATAAGTATTTGGCGATTGTCCAACCATCACCCTCTTTGCCAACGATGTTTTCAACCGGCACTTTAACGTTATCAAAAAACACTTGGTTAACCACGTGCATACCATCAACAGTGATAATTGGATCTACGGTAACGCCAGGATCATCCATATCGATGAGTAAGAAGCTAATGCCTTTTTGTTTTCTATCTTCTTGGCTTGTTCTAACCAATGTGAAGATTTTATCTGCGTAGTGACCGTGTGTTGTCCATGTTTTAGAGCCATTAACAATGTAATGGTCGCCAACTTTTTCCGCTTTGGTTTGTAACGATGCCAAGTCAGAACCGGAGTTTGGTTCAGAATAGCCTTGAGCCCACCACAGGTTACTTTCCAAAATATCCGGTAGGTACTGCTGCTTTTGTTCTTCAGAACCAAATTCTAATAAAACGGGGCCAAGCATCACTAGGCCAAATGCAACCAGCCTTAAGCAGTTGGCTGCACCACATTCTTCTTCAAAAATATATTTTTGAACAGGCGTCCACCCCGTACCGCCATATTTTTTTGGCCACCCTGGAGCAACCCAACCTTTTTTGTAGAGTATTTTCTGCCAACGGACATAATCATCCTTTTTTAGTGCAATGCCATTAGCCACCTTTTCTTGAATATCTTTGGGGTAATGTGTACGCAGAAACTCTCGCACTTCCAGTTGAAATGCTTGTTCTTCAGGGCTGTAATTTAAATCCACACTGTTCTCCTTACTGTTTGTTCATCATCAACGACGATTAGGCCTTCTTATCAATCATGCTGACTTTCAAAGACGGTCGGTTATTTTCTTTTTCTGTGAGTGCATCAACAGCTTCCAACGAAGCATGGCACCGTTCAACTAATTCGTGGTAGCAACGGGTGCCATCACGTTTCCATTCAATTTCTTCAGGTTTTAGGCTACGAATAATACGGGCGGGTACACCAGCAACTAAACTATTATTAGGTATTTGCATGCCCGTTTTAACAAAAGCCATGGCTGCGACAACGCTGTTCTCACCAACGATGGATTCATCCATGACCACCGCATTCATCCCTACCAGCACATTTTTTTCCAAACATGCGCTATGAACAACAGCACCGTGGCCAATATGCCCCCACTCCCCAACAATGGTGGGTATGCCCGTCATGCAATGCAGGGTGCAATTATCTTGGATATTAGAGCCTTCGCCAATCTCTATAGCCGCCATATCGCCCCGTAGCGATACATTGGGCCCAATATAACAATTCGCCCCAATTACCACATCACCAATAACAACGGCTGTACTATCAACAAACGCCGTAGGGTGAATGACGGGAATGACACCATCAATTGAAAACACCTTCGGACTTTTGTTAGCCATTATTTTTTAAATTGACGGAAATCTGGTTTACGTTTTTCATTAAACGCTTTAACGCCTTCTTGAGATTCATCGGTATCGTAATAAAGCGCTAAGGCTTGTAGACCAAGTGCACCAATCCCGCGTATGTTTTCTGAATCTGCATTAAATGAGCGTTTAGCAATTGAAATGGCTGTTGGACTTTTTTGCATAATTTCATCACACCATTTTTCAACTTCTGCATCGAGTTGGTCGTGCGCGACTACGGCATTAACTAACCCCATATCAAGTGCTTCTTGTGCAGAATATTTACGGCACATATACCAAATTTCGCGTGCTTTTTTCTCACCAACAACACGGGCTAAATAAGCGGTTCCAAAACCTGGGTCTACAGAGCCAACTTTAGGCCCCACTTGACCGAAGACAGCTTTTTCAGATGCAATGGTCATGTCACAAATAGTGGCAAATACGTTACCGCCACCAATCGCATAACCTTGCACTTTTGCTATCACTGGCTTTGGTGCATCACGAATAATCGTGTGCAGTTCTTCAATCGGCAAGCCAATGGTTCCACGGCCATCATAATGCCCATCGTGAGCACTTTGATCACCGCCCGTACAAAAAGCTTTATCGCCAGCACCAGCAAATACAATGACGCCGATGCTATTGTCCCAAGCGGCTTTACCGAAGGCATCAATAAGTTCATCACAGGTAATACCTCTAAAGGCGTTGTAAACGTCTGGACGATTAATGGTGATGTAAGCCGCGCCGTTTTTTACTTCATATGTTATGTCTTGATAACTCATAATATTGTCTCTTTTAGGTTAAGTATTTGTGTTGTCACGTGGTTTAAAAGCAGGCTCACGACGTTCTCCAAAGGCCGCTAAACCTTCAGCTACATCGTCACTTTGTAAGCCTTTAACGGCTTCATTTACTTCTAATTCCAATGATGCTGGTAGCGGTAAGTCCACGCCGTTGTAAGCCAAATTTTTCATCATGGCTAAGCCTTCTGCGCTTTTACTGGCCAAGGTATGGCAATAGTCTAAGGCTTTGCTACGTAAATCAGCGGCGGGTGCTAAATAGCTCACCATGCCCCATTTTTCGGCTTCTTCGGCTTTTAACCGACGCCCAGATAGCATTAAGTCTAATGCACGACGAAACCCTATAACGCGTGGTAGTCGTTGACTACCGCCCCAGCCTGGTATTAATCCATAGTTAGCGTGTTGATCGCCAAATACGGCATCATCTGCAGCAAATAAAATATCGCAGCCTAATGAAATTTCAAGCCCGCCGGCTAAACAGAACCCTTGAATAGCGCCAATAACTGGCAGGCTACTTTGTTCAAAACCAGTACAAGTTTTATGGCCTAATTCAATAAAAAATCGCAACGCTTCTTCATCTTTCGATTCAATTTTTGCGTGAACTTCGCCTAAGTCAGCACCGGTACAAAAATGTTTCCCTTCAGAGCATAATAAAATAACTCGAACATCTAAATTTTCTTCATGGTTTTTTAAGGCCGCCTGCAAGCCTTCATGAACGCTCATAGACAGACAATTAAACTTATCGGCTCGGTTAATACTAATAATACCTACGTTACCGTCAACGGTTGAAAGAACTACATCATCAGTCATGGTTATTCCTGTTATTTAGTCATTAATAAGGCACGCCATCGCGGCCTATTTTTTCACGGGCAATGACGATTTTTTGTATTTGCGCGGTGCCATCGCCGATTTGCAAGCCAAGTACATCGCGTAAGCGTTGTTGTATTGGGTAGTCTTTACTGTAACCGCCGTGTCCATGCGCTAACAAACAGTTATGGATAATCTCGAACGACACTTTGGGCGCCCACCATTTGCACATAGCTGCTTCAGCGGTATGAGGTTTTCCTTGATCTCTTAGCCAAAGGGTTTTGTAGCACAATAGCGATGCTGCTTCGATAAACGTTTCGGCTTCTGCTAACGGAAAACTAACGCCTTCGAACTTAGATATCTTTTTGCCAAATGCCTCACGAGTTCGCACTTGTTCCCAACTTTCTTCAACCGATACCTTGGCGGCCGCTAAGCATTGCAAGCCGATCAATGCACGGCTGTAATCAAACCCTTGCATCACTTGAATAAAGCCAAGGCCCTCTTCGCCAAGCATGTTTTCTGCCGGTACTTCAACATTATCAAAAAACAAAGAGCCACGTCCAACAATAGATTCACCAAGGTCATCAAAATGGGTACGTTCAATGTTTGGGTTGTCTAACTCAACTAAAAACGCACTAACGCCTCTCGCCTTCTCTTCAGGTGTGCCAGTACGAGCAAAAACAACGGCAACATCCGCCTGGGCAGCAGCAGAAATAGATGTTTTCTCGCCGTTTAAAACAAACACATCCCCTTTACGTTCTGCTTTAAGTTTTAAATTAGCAGCATCTGAGCCAACACTCGGCTCGGTTAAGGCAATGGCGACTAAGGCCTCGCCACTGATGATTTTAGTTATCCATTTTTGAGCTAAATGAGGCGCAGCGAACTTTTCAATAATGCCACCGTTTAAACCGGCTAAAATTTGTACGTAAGCCACGTTAAAGTCGGCTCGGGAAATTTCTTCAGTAATCAGCCCAGCCGTAACATAACCTAAACCAAGACCACCATACTTTTCTGATAGCTCACTCCCAATTAAGCCGAGTTCGCCCATTTCTTTTAGCATGGTGCGGTCAAATACGTGTTTATCGTCGTTAGCTTGGTATTCTGGGCGAAGTTTTTCTTCAGCAAAACGTCGAGCACTTTCCTTAATGGCTAGCTGTTCTTCAGTCCACAAAAAATCCACGTATTTCTCCTGTTTGAAACGTTGCTGAGAGTTCTAAAACTGACTGATAAATAAACTAATAAAAGTCTCGTTATAAAATACTAACATTCGTTAGAATTAACAAGATATATTTATATATATATGGTATTTTTAGCCTGAACAATCAATCAGAACTTTATAAACATGACATTACAACAAAAGACTATTTCAGCTGAGCTTGCGAACTTTGTTTTTAACTTTGATTTAAGCGAAGTACCCGCTGACGTCCAAGAAAAAGCAACTCAACTAATACTAGATGGCACTGGTATCGCCTATGCCTCTAGTCAATACGAATTCAGTAAAATCGGTTTAAATGCCATCCGCGCATTTGATGAGCCGGGCAAGCATATAGTGCTCGGTACTGGTGAAAAACTCGCTTATCGAGATGCAGCGTTGGCAAACGGTTTGCTAATACACGGTTTGGATTTTGACGATACGCACGTTGCTGGTGTGGTGCATATGACATCAGCGGTTTGGCCGTGTGTATTAGCTGTTGCTGAAAAAACAAATGCCAGTGGTGCTGATATGTTGGCCGCATACATTGCGGGCATGGAAGTGGGCGCCCGTATAGGTATGGTAGCAAAAGGCGCTTTCCACCAGGTTGGGCACCACCCGACAGGGATTGCTGGTGCATTTGCTTGTAGCCTTGTTGCTGGCATGTTGATGAAGCTAACTGAAGAACAAATGGTGATGGCTCAAGGCATTGCCTTAAGCATGGCCTCAGGCAATTTCGAATTTTTGGAAGACGGCGCTTGGACCAAACGTTACCACCCAGGCTGGGCGGCGGTATCTGGCATTATGTCCGCAACCTTTGCGCAAGCCGGTTATGTTGGCCCCAGTCAGCCTTATGAAGGCCGTTTTGGTTTATATAAAAGCCACTTAACAAGCATAGAGTCACAATGTGACTACAGCCTTGCAACCGCTGGTTTAAATGATGTTTGGGAAGTTATGAATGTTGGCATCAAACCGTATCCATCATGCCACTTTACACACGCCGTGATAGACGCGACGATTCTTCTTAGCAAACAACACAGCTTAACCGCTGATCAAATTGAATCTATTACTGCTTTAGTTCCTGAAGAAGTGGTTAAAACGGTGTGTGAACCTTTAGCGAGCAAGCAATCACCAACTTGTGCGTATGATGCACAATTTAGCGCGCCCTACCTTGTTGCGTTGGCGTTGGTGCGTCATGAATTTAGCCTTAAGGATTTAGAGCCTGAACCGCTTAAAGACCAAGTTATTTTGGATTTAACTAAAAAGGTGAATTACCAAGCAGATCCAGAATCAGGCTTTCCTACCTATTACTCTGGTGAAGTACGTATCACCTTAAAAGATGGCCGAACATTTGCACAACGAGAGTTTAAAAACCGAGGGTGTTTTGACAGACCATTAGCCGATGCAGATATTGCTGATAAGTTTTTTCAGAATTGTGCGATGGCTATCTCTAAAGACAAAGCAGAGCAGATTAAAACAGTTATTTTGAATATGAAGGAATGCGCTAGCGTAGAAGATCTAACAGCGGTTCTTTAATGCTGAAAGGTTATCTTAATACCAGCCGTTAACCCTTACGTATCAATACCATCCCAAAAAATGCCTATTTGAATGGTTGCGATGTCATTAATGCTTAACTCACCTTTTTTATACCACGTGAGTAATCGGTTCAATGCGCCTAAAATAGACACCCTGAGTATAGTCAGATTTACATCAGCCCTGATATCACCTTTATCTTGAGCGTTCGTTAGCCATTTGCGCCACATATCTTCGTATTGTTCGCGAGTAACACGGCCTGCTTCCTGAACTGAGTCTGGCAGTTGTCCATAATTAAGAATACTCGTTGAGGTATAGTCACCTTTTTCATGCAAGGCTCTTAAATGCCCTTTTGCCGCGGCCACCATTACTTCTCTTGATGTACTGTCTTTTGGTAAGCCTTCTACTTCTGCAATAACGGTGTGGATAATGTTTTTAATCCCAATTTTCAACACTTCTAAAACTATTTGTTCTTTAGAGTCGAAGTGGTAATAAAGACTACCTGCTTTCATATCAAGTGCTTTAGCAATATCCCGCAACGCGGTACCGTTATAACCATGCCTGCTAAAAAGTGCAGCAGACACATCTAAAATCTTAGTGCGTGTTTTAACAGGCGTTTTGGAGGTGGATATAGCCATATAAGAATTCGTAATAAATAAAGTTGTTTAAGTCATTCTAACATTAGGTATAAATGTATTAAAAGATTAAATAATCTCCATAGTTTCAAAATGTAAAAATGGTTATTCTGATAAAATAATCGGCTAGTACTTTCAACAAGCGAATAAGGAAAATAATGAATATTGAAGATGCCATTAAAGGAAGAATTTCTGTACGTGCTTATTTAGATAAAGATGTCACCAATGAGACAATCACAGCTGTTTTAGATACCGCCCGTTGGAGCCCATCGGGTACCAATACGCAACCTTGGAAGGTTGCCGTTGTGCGTGGTAATAGTAAACAGCGCATATCAGATGAGTTGATAAAAGCGGTTGAAGGCGGTACGAAAGCAAACCCCGATTACCTTTATTACCCTGAAGAGTGGATTGAGCCATTTAAAGGCCGACGTTTTCAATGTGGTATGGATTTATATGGCGCATTAGACATTGGCCGTGAAGACAAACAAAAACGGATTGAAGCAGGCATGGCAAATTTCAAATTCTTTGGCGCGCCGGTTACCTTGTTTTTCTTTATTGATAAAATCATGGGCAAAGGCTCTTGGTTTGACATGGGCATGTTTATACAAAGCGTTATGCTGGCTTCACGTGAACATGGCTTAGGCAGTTGCCCACAGGCATCAACCAGCGATTACCCAGATATTATAAGAAAAGAATTAGGCGTGTCAGATCAATACGACTTGATATGTGGCTTATCGCTAGGTTACCCAGATGATGACAAAGCAGTTAACCAATACCGTACGCGACGTGAAGAGGTTGAAGGCTTTACTGATTTCTTTGACTAACGGCTAGAGATTTTTACTTATTCAGCTTTATACCCAAGGGGCACTTGTGCCCTCCGATGGGTAGGGTATAAGTTTTATTGAAGCAAAAAAGCTACTTCAATTCAGCTTTAACAGCCACTAATGGAATATCGTATTGGTTAGCCCAACGTTCCCATTCTTCGGCTGTTTTTCCTTTCATTTTTTCTGCGACGGAATCTTTAGATAGCGAGCTGAGTTCTAACTGTGTGGTCAAAGCCTTTCTAAAATGAGGCTCAAGTGCAGCAATAGCCACCCAACCGGTTTTAGCTTGGTATAAACAATATTCAGGTAACACACCACTCAGTAATGAACCGTGATTAGTCAAGCCGTAATCATATGGCTGCGCCATGTAGTCAGCGGCGTCAGATAACGCCACTAAACTACGCCGGCCTTGTCCATCCGCCTGACTTGCCATCAACATGCTTAATCCTTCAAATGCTGCACGTTCTGCTCCCGCCAAATCAGCAACTAAGGTTTTCGGCATGTGTGGGGGACTTAACAAGCCACGTGAAGCTTGGTAGGTAACATCATGACCTGCATGGTTTTCTTTTGGTTCAGGGTAACCAACAATAGCCAAATGATTTAGCTGTGGATGTTGCGCATGAAGTGAATCCCATCCTAAATCCAAACGCTCTAGTGCCGCAGGGCGTTGCGCTGTAATTAGCAGTTGAGCCGTTGAAAGTAACGCAGACAACTGCTCCAAACCGTCAGCTGATTTCAAGTCAATAAACGATACTTGTTGCCCATCATTAACCGAGACATACCAATCAGTACAATAGGTATTAAACGGGTCACCTTCCGGTGGTTCTACCTTAATAACGGTTGCGCCTAAATCAGTAAAGCGCTTGGCTGCTAAGGGCCCGGGTAAATTTAATGCAAGGGTAACAACCTGAGTACCTTTTAATAACTCATTCATACAGGCTATTGATTTTCGTCTTTAAATAACTCAGGCGTGACCGCTCTATGGAAGCCATCAAAAGGTGATAAGTTTTTAGCCGTTGGTAAGGGATAAACAGCTGTATTGCCTTGGGATGAAGCACCATCAACATTAATAACGGTGCCGCTAATATAACGAGCAGAATCACTCAACAAAAAACTGATTGCTGCACTGATTTCAGACTCATTACCCAACCGCCCAAGCGGTACATAATTTTTTAGTGTTTTTAATATAACTTTATAAGCATCGTTATACGTATCCATCCCACTAGATGCTATCCAACCAGGGGCAACCGCATTAACGCGAACGCCAGCATGTCCCCATTCATACGACGCGGTTTGAGTAAAGTTAACCATACCTGCACGAGCGGCCCCAGAATGCCCCATACCCGGCATACCACGCCACATATCAGCAACGATATTAACGATAGAGCCACCGTGTTTACTCATGGATTGATTGAAGACTTCTCGGGCCATTAAAAAGCCCCCCGTCAGATTGGTATTCACCACGGCATTCCAACCATTTTTACTGATATCGGCTAGTGGCGCAGGAAACTGACCGCCGGCATTGTTGACGAGCCCGTAAATTTCGCCGTGTTTGTCGATAAAACCTGCAACTACCTGTTTAACAGCCTCTTCATCACGGATATCGCACGTAGCGAGATCGCATTGACCGCCATCATCATTTATTTCATTCCTAACGGATTCTAATTTATCCAACTTACGACCCACCATTAATACATTGGCACCTAATGAGGCGAGCTCATGCGCATTGCAGCGGCCAAAACCACTGCCGGCACCAGTAACAATGATGTTTCTATTTTTAAATAAATTGGGCCGTAAATCAGATTGGTATGTCATAAAAAAACCTTTAGTCTTGTTGGGAGGTGCTATTTCGATTTATTCAAGAAAGCTGCCATCATATTTTTCGCATCATCTGTGTCAAATAACGGGAAAAATGATTGCTGTTCGTAGCTTAAGCCTTCTTCTAACGTGGTATCAATCGCTTTATTAACACACGCCTTGGCTGTTCGAACGGCATGTTGTGCTCTACCCGCTAATTGGCTAGCAAGCTTAACTGCTTCTGCTTCAATTTTATCGGCATCAATAACACGGCTAACGATACCTCTTTGTAATGCCTCTTCAGCTAGCATGGGCCGTGCATTCATCACCATTTCCATCGCTAATGACTTACCCACCAAACGGGCAACGCGTTGTGTGCCCCCTGCTCCAGGAATAACACCCAAATTAACTTCAGGTAAGGCAAACTTCGCCCCTTTTGCCGCAAATAGAATGTCGCATTGCAAGGCTAATTCAAAGCCACCACCTAATGCCATACCAGACACAGAACAAATGGTTGGTTTACTGAAGGTTGAAATCGCTTTCCAGCCAGTAACAGATTGAATCATCTGTAACATCTCTTCACCAGACTTACCGACCATTTCTGCAATGTCCGCGCCTGCAGCAAAGGCTTTTTCAGAGCCTGTGATGATGACTACTTTCACAGCATCATCTGCTTCAAACTGATCCAAGGCTGACCCCAACTCGCCCAATAGCGTTGTATTTAACGCGTTATATTGGCGCGGCCTATTTAGTCGAATTAACGCGACGCCTTCGGCAGGTGCTTCAATTAATAATGTTTCAAAATTCATTGTCATGTCCTATTTTATTTCGCTGTTAAACGAATAGCGCCATCCAGTCGAATCACTTCACCATTTAATACGACATTTTCGATGATGTGTCCCGCCATGAATGCAAATTCTGATGGCTTGCCTAACCGAGCTGGGAATGGCACTAATTTTCCTAAAGAATCGCGTATTTCATCAGACACTTCAGACAACATGGGTGTTTCAAAAATCCCTGGTGCAATGGTACAGATACGGATACCGTAGCGAGCAAGCTCACGTGCTATCGGCAAGGCCATGCCCACAACACCCGCTTTAGATGCTGAATAACTGGCTTGGCCAATTTGGCCCTCAAACGCAGCAACTGATGCTGTGTTAATAATCACACCCCGCTCACCGTCTTCTGTTGGTTCGTTTTTCGCCATGACTTGCGCAGCTAAACGCAGTACGTTAAAAGTACCTACTAGGTTTATGTTAATGCCGCGAGCAAATGAATCTAAAGGATGCGGATTGCCTTCTCTATCTAATACTTTACCCATCACCGCAATACCGGCTGCGTTAACGACGCCATGGATGCCTGTAAAGGTGTTTTTAGCGACTTCAACAGCTGCCATTACATCTGCTTCACTGGTGACATCGGTTTTAACAAAACGGCTGTTAGCGCCAAGCTCTGCTTCTTTGGCTTTACCTGTTTCTTCGTTAATATCGAGAATAACAACGTTTGCGCCCTTCTCAACCAACATAGATGCCGTTGCACCGCCTAGACCCGAGCTACCACCTGTTACTAAAAATGTTCTGTTTTCGTAATTCATTCATTAAATCCTATTGTTTAAATATTAGTTAAATACGTTCAATAATCGTTGCCGTCGCCATACCTAATCCAATACACATGGTTTGTAGTGCAAATTGGCCATCGGTTGCTTCTAAACCAGCGACCATTTTAGCGATTAAGCCTGCGCCTGTTGCTCCTAAAGGATGCCCGTGTGCGACTGCGCCACCCCATGGATTAACCTTTTCTGGTGCGGGTTTGATTTCCTTCATCCACGCTAAGGCAACCGTTGCGAAGGCTTCATTAATCTCAAACCAATCGATATCATCTACGGTTAAACCTGCTTTCTTTAACGCCAGTTGGGTCGCTGCAATGGGGCCGTCCAATTGTAAAACAGGGTCACTACCGATAACAACACGTGCTCTAAAGCGTGCTCTCGGTGTGTAGCCATCTGCAATGGCAATGTCTTTATTAGCAATTAATACGGCCGCTGCACCATCTGATAACTGGCTAGCATTACCGGCTGTAACAACACCGTTACCCTTTGGGCGGAAGATTGTTTTTAATGTGCCTAATTTCTCTGGGTTTATAACGGCTCGTATGCCTTCATCACCTGTTAAAATAATGGGATCTCCATCAGCATCAATACCCGGTGTGGCAATAATTTCTTTATTTAAACCGGCCTCTTTTGCTTGTTGTGCTTTACGGTGACTGTCGATAGCAAAACTATCCACCTCATCACGCGTAATAGACCATTTTTCTGCGATTAATTCAGCACTAACGCCTTGATGAACGAGTGGGTACTTATCAAGCAACTCTTTTCCCATAGGCTCAAAACCGGTGTACGGTTTGCCAACGGTCATATCGGTTAACATTTCGACACGGGTCATGTTTTCAACACCGCAAGCGATGGCATAATCAGCATCACCGGCATCAACAACTTGTGATGCAAAATGTACGGCCTGCTGGCCAGAGCCACAAAACCGATTTAACGTTACGGCCGGTACCGTTATTGGGAAGTCAGCCATTAATAAAGATTGACGTGCAACATCCGCAGCTTGTTCGCCAATTTGCGTCACAGCGCCAGCAATTACATCATCAATGCGGCCTTTATCTAAGTTTGTTTTGCCCATTAAGCCTTCAAGCGCCATGGCTAATAGTTTATTAGACGGTGTTTCTCTATAAGCACCGTTATAGCGGCCAAAGGGTGTGCGTATTGCTTCAATAATAACTGCGTCTTTCATGGTTATTCCTTTATAGTTTCGTAATAATTTATTGTTGCTAGGTTTATTGCTACTTATTCCCAAATCCAACCTTCATACAGCTTTCGTAATTCTTTTTTCATGAACTTACCTGTCGATGTTTTAGGTATGTCTGTCACTGTTTCAACCGCATCGGGTAGCCAAGTTTTATGAAATTTATCTCTGATAAAGTCGTGAATATCTTCTTTACTAAGTGACACGCCCTCTTTTACAACAATGGCTGCCAGCGGGCGTTCATCCCATTTTGGATGAGCCACGGCAATTACTGCTGCTTCAATCACATCAGGGTGGTCCATAATCGCGTTTTCAAGATCAACAGAGCTTATCCACTCACCGCCTGATTTAACAAGGTCTTTAGTCCGATCGGTTAATTTGATGAATCCTTCAGGGTCAATAATTGCAACGTCTCCTGTTCTTAACCAACCATCGGCTGAAAATTTATCTGGCTGCCTGCCTTCTTTATGATAAGACCCCGTAATCCAAGGCCCTCTTATCTGTATTTCACCTTGTTCCACCCCGTCCCAAGGCTGCTCAACGCCATCATCATCAATAATTCTTACTTCAACAAACGGTAGCGGCAAACCTTGCTTAACCCTTATCTGATATTGCTCATCCTCGGATAAATCCATCATATTATTCTTAAGTAGGCCAATGGAAGCCAATGGACCGGTTTCTGTCATTCCCCATGCTTGAATTATTTTCATATCAAACGTGTCAAACACGCGGAATAGGCTTTCTGGTATCGCGGCGCCACCAACGGCCATTCTCATATTAGGCGCTGTTTTCCAACGCTTAGGTTCCGCTTCAAGCGCCTGTTTAATGGCCATCCAAATGGTGGGTACGCCAGCACTTAGGGTGACCTGCTCTTGTTCGTACAAGTCCATCAAGCTTTCTGCATCCAAGTGTGGCCCAGGCAACACCAGTTTCGCGCCAACCATCACAGAGGTATAAGGTAAACCCCAGGCATTAGCATGAAACATCGGCACCACAGGGGTAACAACATCGTGCTGATTAATGGCTAATGAGCTATCGAGCGCTTCTGACATTGAATGTAAAACGGTAGATCGGTGACTATACACAACGCCTTTTGGTCGGCCAGTAGTACCCGAGGTGTAACACATACCTAAGGCATCGTTTTCATCTATATCAGGATACGTAAAGTCTGCTGAACCGGTGTTTAAAAAGTCTTCGTAATTGACGCAATCTTCAGGAATGGCTTCTCCAGCCAAAGGCACAACGACCACTTTGTCAAAAGACACTTTATCCTTAATTTGGTTATATAAAGGTAATAATACGTCGTCTACTATCAGAATTTTATCTTCCGCATGATTGACTATATAAGCGATATCATCAGGCGATAATCTTAAATTAAGCGTATGTAAAACAGCCCCTGTGCAAGGCACACCCATATAACACTCGAGATGAGCATAGTGGTTCCACATAAGCGTAGCAACACAGTCACCTTTTTTAATACCTGCGTTGGTTAATGCAGATGCCAATTTTTTTGATCGTTGTTGAATCTCAAGATAGTTGGTCCGGTGCAATGATTTATCCGGCATGCGTGAAACAACTTGAACCGTAGGAAAATAAAGCCCTATTCGTTCAAGCATATGCGGTAACGATAATGGAAAATCCATCATAGTACTTTTTGTGGACATCTGAACTCCTCAGTTATATACTCAAATTTTAACCAAGCAAGCGCTAGGTAATCAATGACTATACCCAAACAATCTTTACGTCGCAAGGAAATTACAACGGTCGCCGCTAAATTATTTAAAAAGCACTCTTTCGACAGAACCACTGTACGGATGATTGCCAAGGACGCGGGAATAAAGTCAGGCAGTTTGTTTCATCACTACAAAGATAAAGAAGAAATATTGTATGCCGTCATAGAACAAGGACTAAGCGGCGCACTTGATACTCTTAAAAAAACAATTAAGGAAACTAACTCGGCTGAAGAAAACCTTAAAGCGGCTATTCTACGACAGCTTAAAACGTTGCATGGCAAAGATAAAGACGCACACATCGTGTCAATTATCGAATGGAGCTCATTAGACGAGGCATCCCGCCAGCAATTAATTGTGATAAGAGATGAGTATGAAGCACATTGGCAGTACATAATTGACGCCGCTATATCCGAAGGCTTATTACAAGGTCAGCCACGTTTACAACGATTATTCGTACTCGGTTCACTCAACTGGACTATACATTGGTACAAACCAAAGCACGGCGTCCAAATTGAAGATACCGCTGACGAGTTCTATCGTTTTATAACCAAATCCGGTTAAATTTTTAGCTTGATCATCAACTGATACACGAAACTAAACATCTTCCCATACGGAGGATAAAGCAGTGGCAGCGCTGGAAATTTAAACTGTTTAAAAATTGGCCGTAGTTTAGAAAACTCATTAAAACCTTCTTGCCCATGGTAGTGCCCCATTCCACTGTTACCAATACCGCCAAAGGGCATATCATGTTGGCCTGCATGTAGGACTGTTTCGTTGATACAAACACCACCAGACATTGTGTTTTTAATTATTTTATCTTGTATTTTTTTGTCATTAGAAAACAAATACAACGCTAATGGGCGTTCATTATCGTTAATGAAATCCAACACCTCATCTAAATTTTTATAAGCTTTAATCGGTAAAATAGGGCCGAAAATCTCATGTTTCATAAGCTCCATATCTGGACTTGTATCCGTCACAAGATGAGGCGCTAATTTTCTAGTAGACTTATTTTTGCTTTCACCCTTTAACAATGGAATAACCGAAGCACCTTTGCTACTAGCATCATCCAATATCTTATTGAGACGATTAAACGCCTTGTCATCAATGATCGATGTGTAATCATCCGTATCTAATCCACCATAACGTTTATCGATTAATTGCTTGGATAGCTCAATAAATTCATTAACTTTTTGTTCAGGCACATAAATATAATCAGGCGCAACACACGTTTGACCAGCATTTAGAAACTTGCCTTGTACGACCCGTTCCGCCGCAGTTTTTAAGTCAAAGTCATCGCAAATAATTGTCGGCGATTTGCCACCCAGTTCTAAGGTAACAGGCACAAGGTTATCTGCCGCTGTCCTCATCACTGTTTTGCCACTTTCTGGCGACCCTGTAAAAACGATATGATTAAATGGCAATGGCGTAAATTCGCTGGCTTTAACCCCAGGCAGAATAGCCAGCGTATCTTCAGGAAACTCTTTGCTAACTAATATCTGCAATAACACAGCTAAGTTTTGTGAGTTGGCCGCCATCTTAACCATGCAGCGATTGCCCGCTGCCAATATATTGGCCAGCGGTGTCATCACTAAAAACAGCGGGTAATTCCAAGGGGCGATTAAACCCACGATGCCTTTAGGTTGAGGCAATACTTTATTGCTTGCACCCGCAAACCAAATAGACACTGAGCGTCGTTGTGGCTTCATCCACTTTTTTAACTTTTTACGTGCGTAACGTAGTCCATCAATTGATAAAAATAATTCTAATAATTCTGTTTCTTGCTGTGAACGATTTCCAAAGTCTTTGCTGATAGCGTCTGATATAGCTTTTTGATTATCCGTTAACAACTTCTCCAAGCGTAGCAGATTGTCTCGTCTTTCTTGATAAGAGGGATATGGATTTTTGCGATAAGCTTTACGCTGCAGATTGAAAATACGATTCGCATCAGTCTTATGCTCTCCATCGGTTATTACTTGAGCGGTGTTATCCATTGTTTGACCTTTATTACTGTTGTAAATTATAGAAATATTACCTAGCGCTTGCTTGGTTTATTGTGCTCATGCTAACATCTTGCATCTTTCACAACAAGAGTTAGCCATGATCCCAAGAACCGTCTTTGAAGAAGAACATGAAATGTTTCGCGATAGTGTCCGTAAATTCCTAGAAGAAGAAATAGCACCACACCATGAACAGTGGGAAATTGATGGTCAAGTCGACCGTTCAGCATGGTTAAAGGCAGGTGAAATGGGCATGATAAGCCCAACTGTGCCAGAAGAATTTGGTGGTGTTGGTGTTGATTTCCGCTATAACGCGATTGTTGATGAAGAAGTGGCTAGACTTGGCCTAACAGGGCTTGGTTTTGCACTTCACTCTGATATTGCCGTGCCTTATATCATTCATTACGGCACCGATGAGCAAAAGAAAAAGTACTTATCGAAACTGGTTAGCGGCGAAATGATCTCGGCGATTGCCATGACAGAACCAGGTACAGGATCTGACCTTCAAGGCGTTAAAACCACCGCAGTAAAAGACGGCGATGATTATATTTTAAATGGCTCAAAAACTTTTATTACTAATGGTCAGCTGGCTGATATTACGATTGTTGTAGCGAAAACAAACCCAGAATTAGGAGCAAAAGGCACCAGTTTAATTCTTGTAGAAACAGGAACAGAGGGTTTTAGCAAAGGCCAAAATCTTAAAAAAGTGGGCATGAAAGCTCAGGATACATCAGAATTATTTTTTGAAAATTGCCGCGTTCCTCAAGCCAATTTATTAGGTGAAGAAGACAAAGGCTTTATTTATCTGATGCAAGACCTACCGCAAGAAAGGTTGTCGGTTGCGATTACTGGTATCGCTGCCGCAGAGTCCATACTTGAACAAACCGTTGAATACACCAAAGAACGTAAGGCCTTCGGTAAACCGATTTCTACATTGCAAAACACGCAATTCAAATTAGCAGAACTTTCAACCGAATTAACATCAGCCCGGGTATTTTTAGACCGCTGTTTAGAGCTGCATGTTGACGGTAAATTAGATACCGTCACCGCATCAAAAGCTAAATTGCTGTGCTCTGATTTGCAATGCAAAGTCATGGATGAATGCCTGCAATTACACGGTGGCTATGGGTACATGTGGGAGTACCCGGTAGCTCGCGCATGGGCAGACTCACGCGTACAACGAATTTATGCAGGCACTAATGAAATTATGAAACTCATTATTGGGCGATCTATGGTGAAATGAATTTGTTGACAGGTACAATTTAAATTGAAAGAATAGAACTAAGGATAAATAGGAACAATTATGTCTATAGGTAGCCGTAGGGACGAAGAAGAATCACAGATTGATCTAACACCCATGTTAGATGTTGTATTTATTATGTTGATATTTTTTATTGTGACTGCGACCTTTATTGACGAAACAACTATCGCCGTACAACGTCCTCCATCTACTGAGCAACCCCCGAGTGAGGAAAATAAAAATATTGTGTTTTCTGTTTCTGCCACAGGTGATATTACGCTCGCTGGCCGTCGTATCGACATACGTTCGGTACGGGCAAACGTTGAAAGATTACGCGCTGAGAACCCCGAGGCAAAAGTAATTGTTGCTATAAATTCTAAAGCAAAAACTGAAGTTTACATTCGCATAGCTGACCAGGCGCGCGAAGCGGGTATCCATGATATTTCATTGGCAATTCCTGATAACGATTAAGCGTAAAGCCAGTTACTACAAACAACCTACTATCAAGTGCTTTTTTGAGGGCTTTACACGAAGCTTTTTCGTTTCAATTCTGAGTCACTAAAAGCGTTTACTATCGGTAAAAAACAGCCAAAGCACTAGCTATATCGATAGGGAGAAGGTTCTGTTCAATCTCCAGTAAACTCGTCTTTGGATTCCTGCGGCGTTCAACCTCCTCCATTCATGGAGTCGTCCCTCTTTCTTCAAACTTATGCCTTGTCCAATTAGGTCGTTTGATGCTGCCTGGATGTAAAAGCTTATTCACTAGAGAGGTATTTTAAATAAAACAGGATATCGTAACTAAACCAATTCATCAGACATTGACAGTATCAGGCCTTATGACAGCCTTTAAGTTTAACACCTGATTCACGTAACTTATTTCGGCGGCTGCCTTCACTTTTGGCATACAGAATCCATTGATTTGCATTTTTGTTGCTGCGTTTATCTTTAGCAGCACGTCTAAATGCATCTTGTGCTGAATCATAACAATGCAGGTTTAATTGAGAGTTACCTAGAACCATGTACGTTAGGTCAGCTCGTTTGATATTGCCTTTTTTTAACGCTAAACGGGCGGCGCTGACAGCTTTAGTGTCCTGTCCAAGGTTCAGATAGACATTTGCTAACCTTGCCCAAATCTGTCCTTTATCAGATACTTTAGCGGCCTTCTCAAGTGCTGTACGCGCTTTTTTTCCTTCTTGTGATAATTGCCAAGCATGCCCAAGGAATTCTAAATTTTTTGCAGTTGGTTCAATTATTTTTGATTCAATACCTTTATCGATGACACGAGCAGCCAAGTAAGGTGCATTTGCACCAATAAACAAATACGCTAGGCCTAACAAGTCCCGCCCTTTTTTCAAATCACCAACTAAATATACAACTTCTGTTGAAATCAGTTGATTCATATCTTGATTTAGTTCTCCATACATTCCACCTAATTGACGCCAGTACGTATTCTTAGAATAATGTTTGATTAGTTTTTTTAAAATACCGACGACTTTTGGAAATTTATTTTGCTCGTAATAAATGACTCGCTGTAAGCCCCACCAATTTTCTTTTGGTACTTTTCCTTTTGACTCCCAATCATTGATGGCTTTATTCACTAGACGAAGCGAGTCATTTTTTCTGTCCATTTGATAATAGGCTTGGGCTAATAACACCTGTCCATCAGCACTTACTACTGTCGACTCTTTCATCCATTTCTCAAGGAATTTTGCAGCAGATGAATAATTCTCAGTTACCATATACAGCTGCGCAATTGAATAATAAACATTGACACGTTGGCGCTCATCGGTATCTTTTTCTGCAATAACTTTTTTATAAGCATTTATCGCTTGTTTAAGATCATCAAGGGAGAAATAAACGTAAGCTAAATAATTCCAGACTTGAGATTTTTCATAGCTTGTAGAACATGATTTTGTTAGTGATGCCTTTAATGAACTTTTCGCAGAAGACCATTTTTCCGCATCAATTTCTAATTGAATAGCTTCAAGTTTTTTTCCGCATTTTTTACCCACAGCCTGACGTTTTTTTGTTTTTACATTGGCATATTTCTTTGATTCTTTATCAGCAGCATACACGGCATTTGAAGTACATAGCTGAATGCACAACGCAACAACAATGCAGAAACATACGGTTTGCAAAATGTTTGTAAAACGTTGAGCTGAAATTTTATTTATTTGAGGCATAAATACGTTAGATTAAAATTTTTGTAAGAATGTGTTCGTATAAAACGCGGTTCATTAAATTTAAGATTTATCCAATAAAAAAGTAAACTTATAAAGGACACCAGGTACTTCTTCTGGTTTCCCATCAATAACTCTAGGGTTGTACTTTAGCTTACTAGCAGCTTTAAGAGCTGAACGGCCAAAACCATAATTCGAAGGTGACTCTTCAATTAGCTTAGCGTCGCGTACACCACCGGTTGTGGTAATAATTACCTCAATAACAGCATAGCCTTCCTTCCCTCGTGATAATGCTCTACGCGGATGAATGGGTTGAGGAACATATAGCGGAATATAGTCTGTATCCCGGGAAAAACCGCCACCTAAGCCGATATCTAAATTTATATTTATATTGGGTGTAATATTGACAGCATCAACATCCATTTGAATGTCTACAGTTTGTTCAGGTAATTCGGGTGGCGTTTCAGGGTTTTCTGGCTTGTCAGGCTTAACTTCCTTGCTGTTTTCACTGACCTCTCTTTCTGGTTGCCATATATCTGAAATTTTACGAGCTGGTTGTTCGTCAAGCTCACCATCACTACTTGAAATAAGGAGGTGCATAAACACCGTCAACGTAAACGCTGCGAGTATACCCAAAATAAAAACCAGGCCAAATCGGATACCGTTGTTCGCCACTAAGCTAATCATTTAGTGTAGATACCGAAACATCATTAATGCCAACATCTCTTGCTGCATCAGCAATGAGAGCAACCTTTTCAATCGATGCCTCACTATCAACCTGAATAACTAAACCGCCTTTTGGATTTTCTGTGTGTAAACGCATTATTTGGATTTTAACGCCATTGTCTTTAACGAAATTCTTGTCTATCCATATCTCATTTTTTGCGTTAACGCCAACAAGGATAGCTGGTTTTGCTTTATCAGCAGACACAGTTTCTACTTTATCAATTTCAACACCAGGGGTTTTGATAAATGAGGCAGTGACAATAAAGAAAATAAGCATAATAAAGACAACATCAAGCATAGGTGTTAAATCAATCGCTTGCGCTTCTTCAGCTGGTCGTAAATTTAGTTTTCGCATAGTAGTCAGTATTATTTAAGTTTTATTACTAATAATTTTCAATGCTAAAAAAATACTATTCCGTCGTAAGATGATTTTCAAGAAATTCCTTTTCTCTCTTTGCTAGTCTCTCAAGGTAGGTAAATCCAAACACGCCTGATAGTGCAGCAACCATGCCAGCCATTGTTGGTATGGTCGCCATGGAAACGCCACTGGACATCGCTTTAGCATCACCCCCACCAGTTATCGCCATAATTTCAAACACTTGTATCATACCGGTTACAGTGCCTAATAAGCCAAACAAGGGTGCCAATGCGATAAGCGTTTTAATCAGAGGCAAATATTGATCTATGCGCATGTGTATGCGAGAAATTAACATACTTCTTATTTGATGAGCACGTTTTGACTTTCTTTCTGATCTTGCATACCATACTTCCAAAGAAATATTTATGTCGTGTTGTAGCCCTGATTTGTAAAATAATGCGCGTTCAAACAGCAATGCCCACATGACGGCCAGCAATCCAAAAATAAACCAGAGTACAGTGCCGCCAAGCGCCATAAAATCTCTGGTGCCGTCCCATATATCAAACAAAAATGACATGATTAAGACTTCTCAACTCTATCAGCAACGATTCCTAAGCTTTGTTCATCAAGAATATGCAAGATGCGTTGAGCGTAGCCATTTATCCATGTATGCATTAGCACTGTTGGAATCGCAACCACTAGACCAAGAACCGTTGTTACAAGGGCTTGTGATATGCCCCCAGCCATCATTTTAGGATCGCCAGCACCAAAGATAGTGATTTGTTGGAATACCACAATCATTCCCGTTACGGTTCCAAGCAGACCACCGAGCGGTGCTACCATGGCAATAATTTTCAGTAAAGAAAGTCCAATTTCAATTTTAGGGCGTTCTTTTAAAATGCTTTCATGCAGTTTCAATTCCATTGACTCAGCATCTAAATTAGCATTTTGCTCACCTACTAATAACACTCTACCTAGTGGGTTATTATCATTCGCACTGCTTGTTTTAAGTTGAGTATTAACCTTACTTGACATACCAAACAACACAATGAATCGCCATAATGCTAGTAGTATGGCAACAACACCGATGGCTGAAATGATATAACCAATTTCACCACCCTGATGCCATTTCTCTACTAACGTTGGCGTATCGATTAATGCTTTCAATAAGCCCCCACCACTTGGGCCGGTTGGATCGATACCTATTTTTACATATCCGTTAGTTGATGATTGCAGCTCAGCTGCAGCAGACGTATATTTTGATGCTGGTTGGCGAGGTAACGCAGAAATGACGCCTTCTCTTGGTGAATAACTCAGGTATTCACCATCGGACATTAAATTAAAATTGCCAATCCTAAGTATTTGACCGTTGACCTTCTCACCATCCGCGCTAATGTATTCGGCGTTAAAATTCACCGTTTTGCCAGCTTCAGCCATTTCCCGATGTATTTCGAACCATAATAGCTCTATTTCTTCGATACTTGGAAGGCGCGTATTGTTACTCATTTTTTTGATCAGCGCTTCTAACGGTTCAGAACGCCCAGTAATTTGCGCACTGACTATAGACTGATCCATTCTTGATACAACATCACCCGCCGCCGATGTTAAATGCCCAAAAAGTTCTTTTAATGTACCCAAACGTTTTTTAAGCTGTTCTTCAAGCGCTTTGATTTTAAGGTCATTATTTGCAAATACTTTTTCAAGGGTTTCACTTTTCCTTTCTTGTACGTTTTTCTCAGATTTAACCTTGGCTAGTAAATTTTGTTGTTGAGACTTTGCTGCTTTAAATGATTTTTCGCGTAGTCTATGCTCTTTAGATTCAGAAATTTTTGCACTACGAACCATTTCCAATAACTCATCAACTGTTGTCGCTTTGTTTGCAGCATAACTAACACTTGATAGCGCAATACTGGCGATGAAAACTGTGTTAAATAATCGTTTAATCATTGTATTCATTTTGCCACCTCAGGAAATGCAATAGGTAAATCAAGAACATCTATCGCCGCTTGTTTTTTAGCAATACGGATGGCTTTAGCTGTGGACGATCTGAAGTCACTTGAATCAACAGGGTCCCATTTTTTATCTCTGGCGTTCCAAACACCCGTATGGTTTTGATCACTGGATTGATATAAGAAAGCTATTCGACCAACGCGCATAAAGGTCACTTTTCGCTCTTTTCCTTCAACGCCTAGTAAGCCACTGTACTGATCGATGGTGCTGCCATATTCTGATTCGATATCATATAGCTCTAGCACCTGACGAAATTTTTCTGAGGTACTGAAATGGGTTGCTTGTAAGTTTTCTCGTACTTGGCTGATACTTGTTAGTCGCGTATCACGTAAAAAAGGTATGTCAAGATTGACATACTGCTCTAATGCATCAAGCATTTTTATTGCCAAAGGGATAATTTGACGTTCAATAACCGTTGCATTTTCAATTGAAAATGCAATATCCAGCATGGTTTTTTGTTGGTTTTCCAACTGCTTTTCAAGTTGGGCGTTATAGACTTTTATACCTTCAAGTTGCTTATTAACTAAGCGGAAGTCCTGTAAAATATCGTAGGTTTGTCCCGCCAACTTATCTATTTTATTTTGTGACGTTTGCGCCGCTACGGTTTTACTTTTTCCTTCCGCTAGAACCGAATCAGCTTCAGCGGCAGCACCATGTCCACTAACCATATTCAAGGCCAAGACCATTCCTAGCAAACCAAATTTTGATGATGCTTTATTCATAATGACTTCCATTGTTCAATAACT
The DNA here is from genome assembly GCA_012959695.1 of Cycloclasticus sp. Classification (GTDB taxonomy): domain Bacteria; phylum Pseudomonadota; class Gammaproteobacteria; order Methylococcales; family Cycloclasticaceae; genus Cycloclasticus. The sequence goes on along the minus strand of DUCS01000006.1, from coordinate 75,832 downwards.
ATTAATGTTGTAATTAGGCAAGCAAAGCATTTAACGAATCACTGCTGCCGCCTTATTAATATTTAGATATATATAAAATAAACGATGCTAAACAGGTTATAAAAAATTGGGCCTTTTAAAAAGGCCCAATTTTATAGTCTAGCGGTCTTTAGTATTCGTAAGTTAGTATTCGTAAGTTAGTGAGACACCGAACGAACGTCTTGAACCTAAATCACCAATGTCGAAGTTTGGCCTTAGAATGAATGCTGTTGTAAAGTACACCTCGTCGGCAAGGTTTTTACCAAATGCTGATACAGCCCATTTGCCATCATGCGTTGTATACGTAACACTTGCATCAAATAATTCATAACTGTTAATCTCGTAAAGATTTTTATCATCTGCAAATGATTCATCAGTATAGGAGTATGAACCACGGACAGCGACGTTACCCGTTGAAACGGGAATGTCGTAAGTCGCTGCTAAGAAACTTGTCCAATGTGGCACATGAGCCACTTCAAGCTTTTTAGCTAATCCCGGATCAGCTACACCATCGCCAGTAAGATCTAAACCAAGAAATTCATCAAACTCAGTCATTACATAGCCATGTACCGCCTCAAGCAATAGATTGTCACCGATTAAATAACTAAGCTCAATTTCTGAGCCCATCATAGTGCCAGCGCCAGCATTTTGGATAGTTTGGTTAGCGGCTGCGTCGAGCACTGTACGCTGAAGGTCGGTAAATTCGTTGTAGAAAAGAGCGACGTTTAAGCGACCTTTTCCGTCAGCGAAACCAGTTTTCATACCTACTTCATACGCGTCAATTTCTTCTTCATCGTAGGGGCCTTCAGTACCAGGTTTTGTTGCTCTAATATTGAAACCACCACTGCGGAAGCCTTTAGTAAATGAAGCGTAATATTGCGTATCTTCATCAGCATTGTATTGAACACCTACTTTAGGAGTAAAGTTTTTCCAGTCTTCTTCATCTTCGAACCCAACAACGCAGTCAGCTAAAAATCCCGCATTACCACCACACTCTGGTTGTGTGCGCCTAGCCAAACGAGTTTCTTTAGATTCCCAACTATATCTACCACCGACAGTTACATTCCAATATTCGTTTAACGCAACATCAACAGAAGCAAAAATAGCTTTAGTATCATGTTTTATTTCGCCGTATCCAGCTTGATTAACCGCGCCGCCAAGAATTTGACGCCCCTCTGAATAGTCATATTCTTGATCAAAATAAAAGGCACCTGTAGTTAAATCTACATTATCTGTCAATTGGATTGATGCAATTAGTTCCTGACTAAATTGCTCCTGATTTAAGCCGCCTTCGGATGTGAAGTTGAAGAAGTTAAATGCAGACCCATCAACATCGTTGTATACATTTCGTTGCTCCAATTCGCGCCAAGCAGTAATAGATTTGATAGTGACTTTATCACTGTATTCCCATTCAATTTCAGCAATGGCATGTTTCCATTCAGTATCAATGGGCTTATCCGTAACAAAGTCAGCTGATAAATCAGGACTGCTTAACGAAGGTAGCGCCGGCAACCCTGGAACATCTGCTTTCGTCACACCAGCTGTTTGTACATTAGCAATAAGACGCCTAGGACCAGGATCTGACTCACCAGACCCGTATTCACCACTTAATAAAATAGATAAATTTTCAGTTGGCGTTAATCGTAATTTTGGACGTACTACTAATAATTCTTTTTCGCCAACATCGTCAGCACCAACCGCTCTATTATCGTATGTATCACCTAAACTTGATGATAATATAGTTAAGCGACCGTAGGCAAAATCTTCTGCAATGGGAGCATCAACAGACATCATTAATTGTCGGTTCTGATCATTACCAACAATAGTGCGAACTCTAAAGCCAAACTCATCAGCGGGTCGTTTACTATTAAGTAAAACCCCACCACCTGTAACGTTACGGCCAAACAAGGTACCTTGTGGGCCACGTAGTACTTCCATGCTTTCAAGGTCAAAGGTATTCGTAATAACACCCGCACCAACACCTAAATACATGCCATCAACAAAGACCCCCACGGCAGGGTCATCTGATAACACGGTACCATTAACGCCCATACCACGAATAGCGAAGTTTGCAAACATCGGTATAGATGCTGTTGCATTAAGCTGTACGTTGGGTGATTTATAACCAATGTCTGTAACATCGGTTGCGAACATCGCTTCGATTTGCTCGCCAGATACTGCTGTAACAGCAATAGGCACATCTTGCAACATTTCCGCATCATCTTTTTTACGAGAACGCGTTACCACTTCTTGCATTAATGTTGCTGCTGCGCCACGTGCTTGTGGTTTTGCGTCATCACCATCTGCGGCTATAACAGAACCAGTGCTAACAACACCTGCTGTTACCAAGGCCAGCGCCAATGGCGTTAATTTAAAGCTCCTAAACATATCCCTCTCCTATAAATTTATTTTTGTTGTTTAACTAGCAGTTTCTAATGCTTGTTAGGCTGGTAAACTACATTACAGAATTAACCCAGTCAAGTAATATTTATTGGTTGTCTTAAATGTACCTTTTACTTATTGCTGTCACCGTCTGTCTGTATTAGTATCGGCCATTACCAACATGCATGGGGGGGGGGTAAATTATAATTGATAACCATAAAAATCTAATCGACCGTATTGCGATGGGGGATATTTTTAGGCGTAAAGCCTCTACCGTTCCCTACTTAGATGCCGTTGTGGAATACCGCGAAGGCAAACGGCTTTCGCTAACGCATCTACAGCTCAATCAATCCCTCAATCGCGTTGCGCACATGCTTAGATCACTGGGAGTTCAGCCAGGTGACCGGGTGGCCTTAGCCGGGCCTAATTCTATTGAGTTTGCACAAGCCATATACGGCTGTATGAAAGGCGGCTTTGTTGTTGTGCCGTTAAACCACTTGCAAGGCAAAGAAGACCTTATTTATACGATTAATCACTGTGCAGCAAAAGCAGTTATTGTTGAAGATTCATTGGCTGAAAAATTTGATAGCATCAAGTCTGAATTAGAGTCAACAGAACACTGGATTAACATGGCCGTGACGGGTTGCCCCGTTTCAAGCCATTATCTCGACTTTCAAACGGTTTTAAATAACGCTTCAGATGATGAAATTGTCGATGTCATTATTAAAGATCGCGACCCTCTACAAATTCTCTATACCAGTGGCACCACATCAAAACCGAAAGGTGTGGAAACCTCTCATTTGGCTCTATTCATGAATACCTTAGCAGCAGCTATTGAATTAGGCGTTAAGCCGAAAATGACAGGCTCATCGGTTATGCCAATGTTTCATTGCGCGCAACACTTGGTTAATACCACCATGATGCACGTTGGTGGTACTAGCGTTATTTTTAGAGAATTCAACCCTACAGAGTTTCTAAAGGCTATTGAAGCTGAACGTATGCAGTTCATTTTCTTGTTACCAATGATGTGGAAAGCATTATTGGATGTGCCGGGTATTGATGATATGGATTTAAGTTCCGTTGAAGTGGGCATGTACGGCATGGCACCGATGGATCAACCAAGTTTAATTAAACTAAAAGCAACCTTTAATTGTCCGTTCACACTAGCATCAGGTCAAACCGAAATGACACCCCTAGCCACCGTGTTCCATGATGAATGGCCAGACAAAAAAGGTAATTATTGGGGTGAAGCCATTCTAACCACAGACCAAGCCGTTATGGATGATCACGGGAACCTGCTTGCCGATGGCGAGATTGGTGAAATTGTTTGGCGCTCACCCTCTGTAATGAACGGATATTACAAAGACCCTAAGGCAACAGCAGAGGCATCAAAGTACGATTGGCATCATTCAGGTGACCTTGGTTATTTTGATGAAGACCATCAATTAATGTTTGTAGACCGTAAAAAAGACATGATTAAAACCGGTGGGGAAAATGTCCCTTCAGTAAAAGTGGAACGCGTGATTATGGCGCATCCTTCGGTGGTCGGTGTAACCATTATTGGTTTGCCGCACCCGCGTTGGACAGAAGCTGTTACTGCCATTGTTATTCCAAAACCTGATGATACCGTTAATGAACAAGATATTATCAATCACTGCAAAAATGAACTGGGCGGTTATGAAGTACCCAAACGAGTTATTTTTGTTGATGACATCAAGAAAACCGCCACAGGAAAATTCTTAAAAGCGCCATTACGTGAGCAATACGAAGACCTTTATGCAAATGAATAATGACAACATGATATAAAAAAATATTATTTACCAATAAAGGCATCTTCAAATTTAACGCAACAAATACCGGAGACATAGACAATGATTGACGTAACACAATATGGTTTTACAGCTGAAACTCAGCAAGTGTATGACATGGTGTACAAATACTCGCGTGATGAGCTGTATCACCTATCAGAAAAAATGGATAACGATGATTGGTTTCCTGAAGAGGCTTTCCGCAGTATGGCTGATGTGGGTTTATTAGGCCTGACTGTTCCAGAACAATACGGCGGCCCAGGGTTAGACCTTTATGCACAAGCGTTTGCGTGTGAAGCAATGAGTGTGTGGAACCATACAATGGCTGGTAACTATTTAGCCAGTGATAACTTGTGTGTTAACAATATTTTGCGTAATGCGAATGACTTCCTTAAAGACAAATATTTGCCTCGCCTATGCGATGGTTCTGCCATTGGCGCACTCGGTTTAACCGAACCGGGCGCAGGGTCTGATGCACTTGGCAGTATGGCAACAACAGCAAAACGCGATGGCGATCATTACATATTAAATGGGCGTAAAATGTTTATCACTAACGGCCCTGTCGCGGATGTATTGTTGGTGTACGCAAAAACAGCCCCAGAAAAAGGTGCGCACGGTATTTCTGCATTCATTATAGAAAAAGGCTTTCCGGGGTTTTCAGTTGCACAAAAATTAAAGAAAATGGGCTGGCGTGGCAGTGAGACTGGCGAGCTTGTATTTGACGACTGCAAAGTACCCGCTGAAAACTTGGTCGGTGCAGAAAATAGCGGTGTAGAAATTGTTATGAGCGGGCTTGATATTGAGCGCGTTGTGCTCTGCTCTCACGCTATTGGTATCTCGCAGCGAGCTTTGGAGTTAAGCATTGAATATGCAAAAACACGCCAACAGTTTAAAAAACCTATCGCTACCTTCCAAATGGTTCAGTCCATGTTGGCTGATATGTACACCGATTTAGAGTTGATGCGTTGTATGACCTATCAATTGCTAAAAGAAATAAAGGATTTAGAACAAGGCGGTGGTGGCCGAGGTGAAATTCATATGCGTTCAGCTGCTGCAGCGCTTCATGCAGGCCGTGCTTGTATGCGCATTCTCGATCAAGGTGTGCAAATTCATGGTGGTATGGGCTTTATGTGGGAATCTGAAATTAACCGTTTATACCGAACCGGAAAAATCTTAGAGATTGGTGCTGGAACCAACGAAATAAGAAAATTGATTATTGCTGGTGAGTTACTCAAATAATGACTAACTATTTAGCTGAGTTTCTAAAACCTACGGCATTTATCGACTCTGACAACGCTAAGGTTGTTGAGTTTGCTAACAAAGCTATCGCTGGTGCAACAACGGATATAGATAAAGCAATTAAGCTTTATTACGCGGTGCGCGATGGCATTCGCTATGACCCCTATAAATTCTATTTAGATAAAGAGAATTTCACAGCCAGCAATACATTAAATAACCGTGCAACATACTGCATACCTAAAGCGGTTCTTCTAACCGCTTGCGCACGTGCGGTAGGCATACCTGCGCAATTAGGTTTTTCGGATGTTAGAAACCATTTGAGTACTCAGAAACTACTGGATTTAATGGAGACGGACGTCTTTATTTGGCACGGCTATAGTGTTCTTTATCTTGGGGGCAAATGGGTTAAGGCAACACCGGCTTTTAACATTGAAATGTGTGAACGATTTGGCGTTAAACCGCTTGAATTTGACGGCGTGAACGACTCTTTTATGCATGCCTATAATCAAGATAATGAAAAGCATATGGAGTATCTAACCGACCATGGATTCTTTAGCGATTTGCCTCACCAACTAATTGTCGACGCAATAAAAGAAACCTATCCAAAGTTTTGCCGAATGTTAGAACGTGTACAGTCGGAAAAAGACTATAATTTCGCTGCTGAAAAAATTACTCAATAAACATAGCTAGAACTGCATGCCATTACCAATAAGCGAAAACCCTCGTAAAGAAATACATACGCGCCAGATCATCTGTAAAGGCTTTCAACGCGAAGATGGCTTATGGGATGTTGATGCGCAAATTAAAGACATTAAGACCTACCCAGTCGATAATAATTTTCGAGGACAAATCCAGCCTGGTGAACCCATCCATGAAATGTGGGTTCGCCTAACGGTTGACACCAGCATGTTAGTTCACGATTGCATAGCCGTTACGGATTATTCGCCCTATGCTTGCTGCCCTGATATTACACCAATTTTTAAGCGTTTAATCGGAAAACAAATTGCCCATGGTTGGACACGTTTAGTTAAGGAACTGGTTGCCGGTACACAAGGCTGTACGCATTTAGCTGACTTGGTGCCGCCGGCTACGACGACGTTATTTCAAACAATGGCAGGGATTGCAAAAGGTAAAACGGATAAAGAAACATCAAAGCCATTTTATATTAATGGCTGTCACGCTTGGGTTAGTGATGGGCAACAAGTGTTAGACTTTCACCCTAAATACTACACCGGTAAAAAGGCCGACAAGTAATATTCGATTAATTAAGAGTCTTGCTTGTTTTATTCACAATATCTAAGCCCAACCTACCATTCAGATAAAGAAATGATGTTATCCAAACAAACATCATCAGCCAATAACTTGTGCGAAAAATAATATTCCATAAATCCGTGCTTAATATCATCACCTCTGGGTCTTGACTAGGCAGGAACATAAACGGAGCGAAGGTGGACAGTATGATGGCGAATTTAAAGTTTTTATCAAATAAATCAGTCGTAAAATTTTTCTTTGCATACCACCAAGTGCCCAATCCAAAAATGATGTAGGCAGGATAAAAAATTGAATAGATAAGCGTGCGTCCAGGAATTAATTCTTCATATGACTGGCTCATTTGATGCCACGCAGTATCTTGATGTGATAAAAAACCACCAGAAACGAGAACAATAACGGCATAAAGAAAAAGCCATGCCATTAACTTCATATTTTTATTTATAGAGTCCATCTTGCTCTCGTTTCCATTAGGTTTTAATTAGGCTTGATTAGCCGATCATACTGTATCCACCACTAACACTTAACACTTGACCAGTAACGTGTCCAGCGGTAGCGTTAGACGCCATAAACAGCACAGCGTTTGCCAAGTCATTGGGGCGGCCTACTTTCTTAAGTGGTAAGGCTTTAGCGATCATTTCAAATTGTTCTTCGGTGAACATTGCATCTTTTTGTGTCCACATGCTGTTTGATCCCACTTCATCATCATCTTCAGGAATCGTCACGCCTGGGCATACTGCGTTACAGCGAATACCAAAACGACCATTTTCTTTTGCAATAGATTTCATCAAACTGTTGATACCCGCTTTAAGCGCGCCATAAACAGCCTCACGTGCTTCACCTTGGCGGCTGGCATCGGAGCTTAACGAGACGATAGAGCCTTTGGTTTTGTTTCTTAGCATCACTTCAAGAACCGAATGCGTGCAGTTCAGGTTGCTTGTGAAGTTAATCGCAATTAATTTTTGCCATAGTTCTGGCGTTGTTTGGGTAAAGAACATAAGGTCATCCCAACCTACGTTATTAACGAGAACATCAACGCCGCCAAATTTAGAGTCAGCAGCATTAACCATTGCTTTTACTTGTTCAAGATTCGTCACGTCCGTTTTAATGACTTGTACATCAGCAGCGCCTTTTTTAAGTGCTAACTCAGCCACTTGACCTGCTTGTTTTTCATCGATATCTGCCAATGTAATATTTGCGCCTTCTTGAGCAAAAGCCAGTACGATACCGCGGCCAATGTTAGAGCCACCGCCGGTGACGATGACTGATTTGTTATTTAGTTCTAAATCCATTGTTTTCTCCTGTTGAAATTGAAATTAATTTTAATGTTATTCATTAGCAGCTGTCCGTTTAATCAGCCGGTTAATTGAGTCAATTGTTTCCTGCCTTGCGTGGTGATGTGGCATATGACCAATACCTTTCAGCACGAGCACTTCCATCGGTGCCGATAAATTGTTTGTAATGACAGACATGCTAGCACGATAACCATAGTCATCCGCTTGACCAAAAATAGCATGAACTGGACAGCGAATAGCTTGTATTTCTTCTTCGCAAGACCAATCATCAAATTCAGGAGATAACCAAGCCTTCGCCCAGCCGTAGAACAACGAATCTGTTGCATCGCCATGAAACAGCTTAAGCTTTTTAGCTAAATTACCGTCTTCATATTCCTTTATCGCCTCGACAATACCTGTTCTCACCATTTCTTCAGGTACTAGTGGTGGCGCAATAGCGCACACACCAATTATATTCAATTGTTGAGTCTCAGCAGCCAATAAACACATCGCCGCACCATCACTGTGGCCGACAAGAATTATGCTATTTAATCCTAATTTATTAACAACAGCGGGCAAGGTTTCATTAGCTTCAAGATGGCGATAACCTGCCTTTCTTACCTCGCTTAAACAGCCTGACTCTCCGTGTCCAAAACGTTCGTAAGCAATAACCGTTAAGCCGGTTTTTTTTGCTAATGCTTCAGGGTAACCTTTCCAAGTTTCTAAAGAATCTAGACCGCCATGCAATAAAACGATACAGGTTTTGTTGCTATCCAACTCGCCAATAATCAATGTTTTTAGGCGCATTGAACCTATTTCAAGAAAAAGAGATTGTTGATGCATCAGCGTGTTAAGCCATTAACACCACAAGACCCCAATCGAGCACTTGGGTGTCTTTTACGGATGTGGGTGCTGTGTCAGAACGTTCAGCAAATACGTTGATTTGCAGTTCAACTAAGCCACCGCCTGTATCCAATGATATTTTGTTTTTAACAATGACTTCGCTTCGTAGAATGTCGTTTTCAAAAACGGGGGCAGTATGGTTGCAATGTGTCCAGGCTATATGCGTCATCACATTCGGTAGCGCTCTAATCATTTGAGCCGCGGCAATTGAAATAGTTTGGCCTCCATACACCAAACGTTGGCCATAAATACTGGCGCCGGCATCGGTATGGGTTTTAGCAAGGTTAAGTGTTAACCGAGTAAGTTCAGGCGCGTTTGTAACCGTATCGCGTGCTTTGATAATAAAGTGATTATCTTCCTCTACCTCATTAAAGTGCGGGCCGTTAATCAGCTCTTTAAACATGCTTGAATTCCAGTTTGCAGGAACAGCATCTTTCAATGCATCTGAGCTGATATCTGAAGGAATAAAATCAAGTTCGTCAGCGTGACCAGTCACCGCCTTCACATCTCTGCATGGCACCATTGGGCAACGCCAAAAATGTAGAATTTCATCGCCATGCTGATTGATAATGTTCATTTCTAAAGCGACCATTCCTGTTGCTGGGCGGCCCCCTTTTACTTTATTTTGCCTTAACGCAACCACTTTTGTGGTGGTACTCAAAGTATCGCCAATATAGACAGGTTTCTTAAGTATTAAACCGCGATAAAAGAGATTGCCCATGACATTTTGGGTGGCGTATGTGGTTTGACCAATAGCCACACCAATCACCATAGATGGGTTAACCAATGGTTTATCTACCGCCGTGATTTGCTGACACAAGTGATGGCTTAAAGGCATCCGTAAGCGGTCACCACATAACATCTGGTGCGCAGTTGCATGGCCTTCAGTTAATGTAACAGCAGGTGCTTGCTCTAAAAATTGACCTACATGGAAATCTTCAAAATAAGGGCCATCAATGACTATTTCTTTCATTATAAATTTTATCTAATTAATTGGAGTTTTCGGTAATGGCTTTACTTCGAGCTAAAATAGACTCTTGAGCAAGAATAACGGGTAAATCCACCATTTTGTTTTCATAGGTAAAAACACCCTGACCACTTTTTTGGGCGTCTTCCCAACGTGCGAGTATCTCGGTTGCTTTTTTTACTTGCTCATCAGTTGGTGTGTAAACAGAATTTACAATATCAACCTGACGCGGGTGAATACATAATTTTCCTGAATACCCAAGTTGCTGACCAAGTAATGCATCTTCACGCATGGCTAATTCGTCTTTCACTTCAAGAGAAATATTATCAATCGCCGTAATGCCAAACGCTCGCGCTGCTAATGCAACCTGGCAACGAGCATGATAAACAGCACCTTTGCTGGCATCGTTGTCATTAAGTTGCATGTCGCTGGCAAAATCCACATGTCCAAAACAAAGGCTATCGTTGCTTTGCATTTGTTTAGCAATGTTGGCAACTGACAAAACACTTAACGCAGTTTCCACAATACCAAAAATGGGCAGGTTGACACCATTGCTGGCATTTTTAAGTTGAATAAGGTCATCTACACTATCGCATTTTGGCAACATAATACCGGCCGTGCCAAGTTCAGCGACGGCTTGTGCATCGTCAATAAACCAATCAGTTGTCACGCCGTTAATACGAACAAAACATTGGCGGTTAGCAAAATCACTGGTTTTTAATGCATCCGTAACGCGTTGACGAGCAGCTGTTTTCTCAGGAATAGAGACGGCATCCTCTAGATCAAACACCAGTATATCTGCCGGTATATTTGCCGCTTTTTCAATACGTTTTTGTTCCGACCCTGGAACAAATAAAACTGAGCGGTTTAATGTTTTCGTAGCTGTCATTAATAATCCTTAATATGAACGTGGCATTCCAAGGCTTTTTTCTGCTATATAATTAAGCAGCATTTCTTTATTAATAGGTGCTGTTTTTAACAAACGGACCATAGAATACATATCGTATAAGCCATAGTCATCGGTAAACCCATTCCCGCCAAAGCATTGTAATGCGGCGTCAACTGCTTCCATACCGGCATCTGCAGCAGCAATTTTAGCCATGCTAGAGGCTTCTCCTGCGGATTTTTTATTATCGTACAGCCATGCAGCTTGTCGAGCCATTAACGACGCGACTTCAATGTGTGTTTTAGCTTGAGCCAACGGGTGTTGCAAGCCTTGGTAGGCCCCAATAGGCCCATTAAATACTTCACGCTCTGACGCATATTCAGCAGCCCGGTTAAGCGCTAAACGTCCTACTCCCGTGCACATGGTAGAAACAACGATACGTTCAGGGTTCAGTGATTCAAACAAAATATCAAAACCTTTATCAACTGTGCCTATAACATCATCTTCAGTTAATTCAACATCATCAAAGAACAATTGAAATTGTTGCTCTGGTAAAACCACGCCCATTTCAAGTGGCGTCATACTCACGCCCTTGGCTTTCATGTCGACTATAAACAGCGTGAAACCGTCCGTTTTACGATCCACTTCGGTATGTGGGCGAGTACGTGCCACGACCAATGCGTAATCAGATTCATCTGCACTGGTAATAAAGGTTTTAGAACCGTTTAAGTAGTAACGGTCACCCTTTTGCTTGGCAATGCTGTTAATGCGGATTGTATTTGTACCCGCCGTTGCTTCGGTGATGGCAAAACAAAACAATGTTTTACCAGCGCAAGCATCGGGCAGGTATTTTTGTTTCATTGCCTCACTGCCGTGGTCAGCAATCATTGGCAGTGACATGGTTGAGCCCACCACCATTGATAATAAAGGAATGCCATTATTGGCTAGGCCTTCCATCAACAAGGCCATCTCCATCATTCCAAGGCCGGCACCACCGTATTCTTCTGGCACCATAATGCCCATAAAACCATCTTCACTTACTTGGTCCCATAGCTCTTTTGGGAACTCAGATTTTCTGGCTTTTTTAAGCCAATACGATTGATCAAACGTTTTAGCAACTTGGTCGCCATATTCGTAGATCATGCGTTGTTCGTCATTTAGTTCAAAATTCATGAGATACCTTAATTATTTGTTATCTGAAATATCTTATCGACCTTTCCATTGAGGTTTTCTTTTTTCGGCAAAAGATAATGGCCCTTCAATACCGTCTTCACTGGCGTAAACCACTTCATGTAAACGCTTTGCTTCTGCTAATCCATCATCACAACCCAAACTCATCGCGCACATGATGCTTGCTTTCGCAGCCACTACAGATAGCGGTGCATTGTCTCGAATGGTATTAGCCAAGCTGTATGCCCGCTCTCTAACAAGCTCTGGGGTTTCTTCTAGGTAATTGATAAATCCAACGTCATAGAATCGTTGAATAGGCATTTGCGCAGCCGTTAATACTAATTCCATAATAAGCGGTTGCGGCAACATGCCGATCAATGGCACAGCCCAGGGCGATCCACGGCCAATCTTAGCTTCTGTGATACCGACGCGGGTATTAACAAGCCCAACACGTAAGTCTGAATTTAAACTCAGCAACATGCCACCAGCCATCAAGTGCCCTGTCATGGCGGCGATAATGGGTTTTTTAACGTCGCGCATCCGTTGATGAAAAGGGTCCTTTAATGTTGAAAGAACATCTTCACCTGTTTGTTGCTTAATTTCGGCAGCTTCTTTTAAATCCATGCCCGCACAAAACACACCGCAATCTGTCGACGTTAATACAACAACTTTTACAGCATCATCAGTATCCACCCACTCCCACGCATCACGTAATTTGCCAACCAAACTCGTCGATAAGGCGTTTTTTCTTTCTGGGCGGTTAAGGCAAATGGTGGCGACACCGTTGTTTACTTCGTAAATTAACTCATCCGTATTCGGCATGTATTTGTTCTCTATATTTGCTTAAAAAAAGCATTCATACTATGATTATTATGCTACCAAACAAGTGTTAGATTGTAAAGTTATCGAGCCGTCGTATTAGCCAAAAAAGGAATAGGAATGACATCATCAAAACAGTTATTTACACCCATTAAAATTGGTCATTTAACCTTGCCTAACCGTTTCATTATGGGCTCAATGCACACGGGGTTAGATCACTCAGACGACCCTTTTGGTCGCTTAGCAGCCTTTTATAAAGAGCGCGCAGACGGCGGTGTTTCGTTAATTGTAACCGGTGGTGTTTCACCCAATGAAGAAGGCCTTATTAGCCCAGGCGCAATGATGCTAACCAACGCCGAGCATGTGGAACAATACAAATTTATTACGGATACAGTACACAAGGCTAATAGCAACATCCTTATGCAAATACTGCATGCCGGCCGATATGCAAAACACGAGAACTTAGTTGCACCCAGTGCCATACGTTCCCCTATCAATCCCTTTGTGCCAAAAGAAATGTCCGACGCTGAGATTATGCAAACCATTGATGACTTTGTGAATTGTGCCCAGTTGGCCCAACAAGCTGGTTTTGATGGCATTGAATTATTAGGGTCTGAAGGGTATTTTCTAAATGAATTTACAGCTCCGCGAACAAATCATCGTTCTGACCAATGGGGTGGCAGCTTTGAAAACAGGTCTCGTTTGCCATTAGACATTGTTCGTTCTACGCGCAAAGCGCTGGGTGAAAACTTTATTATTCAATACCGCATGTCGGTGCTTGAACTGGTTGAAGATGGGTGGAATATTGATGAAGCACAGCAATTCGCGATCGCCTTGGAGTCCGCAGGTATAGATATTATTAACACAGGCATTGGTTGGCATGAAGCCGCTATTCCGACCATTGCAATGCAAGTGCCACGCGGTGCGTTTGCTTGGGCAACGGCTAAAATAAAACAAGTCGTCAACATCCCCGTTGCCGCTGCAAACCGCATAAATACTGTTGAAGTTGCGGAAAAAATTATCGACAACAATGAAGCCGATATGGTGTATTTATCAAGACCCTTTCTTGCAGATGCCGATTTCGTAAACAAAGCAAAGAACCAACAATTTGATGAGATCAATACCTGTATTGCCTGTAATCAATCGTGTTTAGATCATATATTTGCTGGCAAAATAGCTAGTTGCTTAGTCAATCCAAGAGCGTGTCATGAAACACTTTATCCCGCTATTAATACATCAACAAGCGCACAAAAAATAGCGGTTATTGGCGCGGGCGCAGCGGGTCTTTCTTTCTCAATTGAGGCCGCTAAAGCTGGGCATAGCGTAACGCTATACGAATCTGCCTCAACGATTGGTGGCCAACTGCTTTACGCCCATTTAGTGCCGGGCAAAGAAGAGTTTGACGAATTGCTTAGGTACTTTGCTGTGATGCTTGATAAGTACGGGGTTAGCGTAAAGTTAAACTGCACAGCAGATGCCAATCAGCTTCAGTCCGAACAGTATGATGTCATCGTGCTGTCGTCTGGTATTAAACCAAGACAATTAGGTATTTCGGGTATCAACCATGCTTCTGTTTTAAATTATCAAGAAGCCTTTAATCAGCCCAACAAGATCGGCCAAAAAGTCCTTATTCTTGGGGCTGGTGGTATTGGTTTTGATATGGCTGAATTTATTACACATAACCATTCAAATAAAGACCCTATAACTGAATATAACGACAGCTGGGGCATTGACCCTGAAGGTAAAAAACCGGGTGCTTTATTAGGAAAAACAGTTGGAAACAAACAAATTCGTGACGTAACGTTGATGCAACGTAAATCAGGAAAATTCGGTCGCTCACTAGGCAAAACCACGGGCTGGATTCACCAAGCCGAATTACATAAACGTGGTGTCAAATTATTAGGTGATTTAGAGTACATAAAAATTGATGACGCGGGCCTTCATATTGAACGCGAAGGTGAAATTAGGGTTATCCCAGCCGACACAATTATCATATGTGCAGGCCAAGAACCTTGCGACGAGCTAGCGGATAGCATCAGCACCCTAGCGCCTAAGGTTATCCATATTGGTGGAGTAAAAGAAGTTCGTGAATTGGATGCGGCACAAGCCATTCGAGATGGCGTTAGGCTGGCGTATAAACTCAGTAATTAATTAAGGAAAAAACATGTTAGATGCTTATATCTATGATGGTGCAAGAACCGCTTTTGGAAAATACTGTAGCTCGCTTGCAAACGTGCGGCCAGATGATTTGGCGGCAGCTGTAATTAAAGCACTGGTTGAACGGAATAAATTCGATCCCTTATTGATAGATGATGTAGTTTTAGGCTGCGCGTGTCAGTCTGGAGAAGATAGCCGCAACATTGCCCGTTATGCTACTTTATTAGCTGGTCTGCCTGTTCAAGTGAGTGGGCAAACGATTAATAGGTTATGTGGCAGTAGCTTAGCAGCTATTATCGATGCATCTCGTGCCATAACCTGTGGTGAAGGTGATGTTTTCATCGCTGGTGGCGTGGAAAGTATGACCCGAGCACCCTTAACGTTCAATAAAAGTAATACTGCTTTCAGCAAAGATATAACAGTTTATGACAGCGCGATTGGCGTACGCTTCCCTAATCCGATTATGGGTAAGCAATACGGACACGAAGCCATGCCGGAAACAGCAGATAACGTTGCAAAGCAGGAAAATATTAGCCGAGAACAATGTGATGTATTCGCTTATAACTCACAGCAAAAATGGGCTAATGCAAGCGATAAAGGCTTCTTTGACGAAGAAATAATACCGATTAACATCCCACAAAGACGTGGCAAGCCAGACATTGTCGTCAACACCGATGAGCACCCTCGCCCTCAAGCAACACTCGATAAGATGTCAACCATGCGCCCCTTATTTGAAGATGGGGTTGTTACCGCTGCTAACGCATCCGGCATTAACGATGGTGCTGCCGCTGTTTTAGTGGGCAGTCGAGCCTTCGGCGAAAACCACCAATTAAAACCCATGGCACGCGTACTAGGTGGCGCAACCGCCGGCATCGAGCCAACCATTATGGGCCTTGGCCCCGTTCCAGCTTGTCAAAAATTGCTTAAAAGGCTTAACCTAAGCATTGAACAAATGGATGTTATTGAGGTCAACGAAGCCTTTGCCGCACAAGTACTGGGTGATTTAAAGCAATTGGGCATTGCTGCTGATGACCCACGTATTAACCCAAATGGTGGCGCTATTGCAGTAGGTCACCCATTAGGCGCATCCGGTGCGCGAATAGCCTTAACAGCCGCACGTCAATTACAGAAAACAGGCGGACGTTACGCACTTATATCTATGTGCATTGGTGTAGGGCAAGGTATTGCAATGGTGATTGAAAACCAGTCATAACTCATTATCAAAGCATTATTATAATGTGTATGACCGACATTATTATACTCAAGATGTCATGCGTTAAATGGTGTAAAAGTACTGCTAAGGATTTATATACGTTAATAAAATTTACACCACTTTCAAAACTCAATTAACTTCCGACTTTCAATACAATGAATTTCTCTTATACCGAAGAACAACAAGCCATACGCGAGTCTATTTTCAAATTGTGCGGCCCCTTTGACGACAATTATTGGCTAGAGCGTGATAAAAATGGTGGCTTTCCTCATGACTTTTATAATGCAATAGCCGAGGGTGGTTGGTTGGGTATTTGTATTCCAGAAACTTATGGTGGCTCTGGGTTAGGTATAACTGAAGCTGCTATTATGGCCAGCACCATCGCTGAATCCGGCGCAGGCATGTCTGGCGCATCAGCTGTTCACATCAACATTTTTGGCCTTAACCCTGTGGTTATCTACGGTAACGAAGAGCAAAAACAGCGCATGTTACGGCCCATGGCGGAAGGTAAAGAAAAAGCCTGTTTTGCTGTTACCGAACCTAATACCGGGCTCAATACCACTCAGCTTAAAACCTTAGCTATTCGCAAAGGTGATAAGTATATTGTTAATGGCCAAAAAGTATGGATTTCTACTGCGCAAGTCGCTGATAAAATACTGTTATTGGCTCGCACTACCCCACTAGAAGATGTTAAAAAATCGACCCATGGGCTTAGTCTTTTTTATACTGATTTGAATCGCAGCAAGATTGACATACAAGAAATAGACAAAATGGGTAGGAAAGCAGTTGATTCTAATGAATTATTTATTGATGGCCTAGAGATACCCATTGAAGACCGAATTGGTGAAGAAGGCAGTGGCTTTGAATACATTCTTCACGGTATGAATCCAGAGCGGATTCTGATTGCTGGCGAAGCGGTTGGCTTAGGGCGAGTGGCGTTAGATAAAGCGAAAAACTACGCTAAAGAACGGATTGTTTTTAACCGGCCTATTGCTCAGAACCAAGGAATTCAGCATCCTCTTGCTATTTGTTGGGCCGAACTAGAAGCAGCTTGGTTAATGGTGGTGTCTGCTGCCTATCAATACGATAACAATCAAGAATGTGGTGCAAATGCCAATGCTGCCAAATACCTTGCAGGCGAAGCCGGCTTTCATGCTTGTGAAACCGCCGTTATGACTCATGGTGGTTTTGGCTATGCAAAAGAATACCACGTTGAACGTTATTTACGTGAGTCGCTCATTCCACGCATTGCCCCCGTTAGTCCGCAGTTAGCCTTATGTTATATCGCAGAAAAAGCACTGGGCTTGCCCAAGTCATATTAATTAGCTAGTTAACTTTATAACTTAAGGTGAAGTGCCAACAATGAGCCGCTTACATGCCGACTCGGGCTGTTAAGGTAAATATTAAAGTGTGCCAATTTAACGATAAATTGTGAGTTTATTGGCCACTTTATGCCTGCCGTTATTAAGCTTAATGTCACTTTGTCTTGTCTAAAATCGTAAAAAGTTTCGGCTTCTACATAGGGAATTAACAATGTATCAAGTAGCGATGCTTTTCTTGATAATTCTAAAGCTGGGCGGTATCTAAATCCATTAGGCGCCTGCCCCATTCTGTATTCAACGCGAGAACGATGCATAAGTTGCCAACCTTCGAATTTAAAGGTGTAAGCCAATGAGCCACGTACGCGATGGTCTTCTGTATAGTTGCCTTTATCATTCTCCGGGTAGTAACCAAAATAACCAAGTGACTAGAGCATGTTATTCTCAATTTTTTTCGAAACACCTAAATAGGCAATTTTTCCTTTAAATTGTTCGTGTATGTTGCCGGTTGCTGCAACTAGCGTATGCCCTGTCTTAAGTTGTTTTGATGCTGATAATGCAACAAAATTTAAACTATTACGACGACAACATCAACCTTGTTTACTTCGGTACTTTTGTTATTAGCTACTGAAGGACTAGACATAAAAACTCACCGTTTAATGTGTTGGATAGTTAAAGTTTATATTAGCTCAACGCCTTTTTCAGTAAAGGCTAAAATCTCAGTATCTTCTATTGCTTTAGCGTCATGAATATCACCGGCTTTTGCAAATAGATAATCGCCTTTTTCAACCACTTCTGTGCCAACGGCAACTTTGCCCGATAAAATATAGGCTTGCTCCCAACCAGGGTGGTTATGGTTAGGGAAGTATGCACCTGCAAGAAGACGCACGAGTGAGGTGCCTCCATTGGTGCCGTTATCCCACAGCTCACATTGGGAAATACCTTCTATTCCGGACTCTACATATTCCATCGCACTTGATCTTATGACTGACATATCAACTCCTTTTTCTTATGAAAAAATAGTAACGTTTATTTGTACTGTAGGGCTATTTTGCCGACTTTTTCTCTAGAGATAACTGTTTTCATAATTTGCGCCGTGCCGTCGCCAATTTGTAGACCGAGTACGTCTAGCATTCTTTGTTGATGTGGCAAATCGGTTGTGTAGCCATAGTGCCCGCTTAGTAGTAAACAGTTTTGTAAAATTTCTGTGGCATATTTTGGCGCCATCCACTTTAAAATAGCGGCCTCTTTAGTATGCTTGTGGCCGCCATCGCGTAACCTAAGTGTTTGATAGGCCAGAGCACGCAATACTTCCAACATGCTTTCGTGCTCAGCTAAGGGGAATGAGACGCCTTGGAATTTAACCAACGGTGTACCAAAGGCTTCACGTTGTTGAACATATTCCCATGTCTCATCTACGGAAACTTGAGCAGTTCCTACGCATTCAAGTGCTATTAATACACGACTTAAATCAAACCCAACCATGATTTTTGTGAAGCCTTCATTTTCGTTACCCAATAAGGCGGAAGCTGGAATTTCGACATTATCAAAAAATACAGAGCCTCGACCAACTGGCTTGGTACCAATATCATCGAATTCTGTGCGAGAGATACCTGGCAAGTTTAAATCGACCAAAAAGGCAGATACTCCATAAGGGCCAGATTCAACCGTGCCTGTTCTTGCAAACATCAATACATTATCGGCTTGGGTTGCGTAACTCATTGATGTCTTTTCACCATTCAAGATATAGCCGGTATCCGTTTTCTCGGCTTTTAAAATGAGATTACCTGCATCTGAACCACCCCGTGGTTCTGTTAAGCCTAAGGCTGAAATTAGATCACCCGATGCCATTTTAGGTAGAATTTCATGTTTCATTTCCTCTGTGCCGAAACGCATGATGACATCGCTCATTAATGGATTAGTCATATTCAAATAGCTAAGGTTAAAATCACCATACGCAATAGCCTCACAAATCAAACCATTGACAAAACTAGACGCACCAATACCGCCATACTCTTCGGGAATATTCGGCGCTAACAGGCCAAGGTCACCCATTTCTTTAATAAGCCCACGGTCAAGCGTGGATTCACTGCTGATGGCACGTTCTCGATAACCGTCATATAGGCGCTCTTTTGCAAAACGCTGCGCCATTTCTTGGATCATTTTTTCGTCGTCATTCAATAATGCTGGATTCATTCTCTTCTCCTGTATGAGTATCGGCTAACCGTTATTAGCCATGTCTCTTAATTTAAATTTTTGTATTTTACCGCTTGCTGTCCTTGGCATTGCATCTAGTATTTCTAGATATTCAGGCCAATAGTTTTTGCTAAGACCTTCATCCGAAAGGTAAGTTTTTAATGTCTCTAAATCAAAACTTTGCTGTGGCCTTAATGTTATGTAACAACAAGCCCGCTCACCTAATCGTTCATCTGCTTTGGCGACAATAGCAACATCCTGAAGGGCATCGTGGCGATATAAAAAATTTTCCACCACGGCCACTGGAATGTTCTCCCCGCCTCGGATGATGATGTCTTTTGAACGACCTGTAATACGAATGTAATGTTCATGAACGATTTTGGCTAAATCGCCAGTTTCAAACCAACCTTCTTCGTCAGTATCGTGCGCTTCTGGGCGTTTTAAATAGCCTACAAAGTTGCCCGCACCACGCGTTTGTAACCGCCCTTCGGTACCGTTTTCTACAGCTGCATCTTGTTGGTCTATCACCCTCACTTCCGTACCATCATATGGACAACCATCGGTTTCAAATACTTTTTCTTCTGAATCAGTCAGTAATGTGGTGGTAACGGCAGACATTTCTGTCATTCCCCACACGGTCACTAAATTAACATTGAGCCTTGCTGAAGCACGACGCCCTAGCGCTGGCGGTACCGGTGCGCCACCACAGGCGAAGAGTCTAAATTTATCGTGATTACAGTCATCAACAGCACTTGAGTCGCTTAAATCAGCTAAGAATGGCGTTGCACCCATGGTAAAGGCGATTTGTTCATCGCGAATAATTTTCCAGGCAAGGTCAGCATCCCATTGATCTAAAAGTACAGTCGTTGAACCGAGCATAATGGGAACAGACACACCGTACATTAAACCGGTCATATGTGCTGTAGGTGAGCCCATCAGTATCAGCTCTTCACTGGTTAATTCGCTGCGTTCAATAAACTTACGCGCTGAATACTCGTGGGTATTTGAGGTATGCATGACCCCTTTCGGTGCGCCTGTAGTACCCGATGTGTACATGATGAGGAACACATCATTCGGTGTTAATTTAACCGCTTCAAATGTCGCCCTGTCTTGTTCAGTCACCTGTTCAACCATGTATGCATCAAGGCCGTTGTCGCCGATACTCCAAACCGCCTCAAGAGACGGTAAGTCTGACTGAAGTTTGTTAAGCAATTCAGCGTGGTTGAATTTTTTGAAGGTGTCCGGACCAATGACTAACTTTGATTCAGCAAAGCTAAGCATGAATGACAGCTCTTGCTCTCTAAAGATGGGCATTAGTGGGTTACTAATAGCACCAACACGCATACAAGCTAGATAAACAACAACAAATTCCCACCAGTTGGGTAATTGATAAGACACCACATCGCCTTTTTTTATACCTTGTTTGAGCAAGCCAGCTGCGAACCTGTCAGATAAATCAGCCAACTCTTGGTATGTTTTTGAAACCCTTGTGTTATTTTCCTTACCGTAGGCGATAACCGCTGTTTTATCGCCTTGCTTTGCAACATTGGCATCAAAAAAATCAAGTATTGTTTTTCCTTGCCAATGCCCCGTACTTTGCATTGTTTCAATTCTTTGTGAGGACAAAATAGGCTTAGCAATCGACATTAGTAACTCCTTACTCGGTTTTAATCTAATAAATTAACAGGGATATCGATGGGCATCATCAACACTTGTTGGGCGTAGGTTTTGCCTTGTACGTCAATATTCATTGAGCCCACGCCACCACCACCCAGCGCGTCGTACATTAGGAAATTAAGCGCGTTAATGCCGGGTAAGTAAAAGCGTTCAACCCGCCCACCTAATATGTGAGAGAACCAGTTTGCAATAGAGCTTTCAGTCACTGCTTCGGCAATGTATTGCATGTATTCGGGTTTACGAGCAATTACGCCTATATTGGCAAAATCACCTTTATCACCACTACGAGCGACAGCCAGTTCGATTAATTGCACTTGGCGAGTCTGTCGGTTATCAGGTGATACTAAGGGTGCTTCTTGCCTTTTAATAAGATTGTAATCAAATGTTTCACCTTCTGTAGATTGGAATGAAACTGCTTGCCCATCCACATCAACCATCGCGGTGACTTTGGATTTGTTTAATAAAAATGAGTATAGATTAATGACGGGCGATACTTTTGGCCTGCCGGCTGCACCAGCTGCACAACGCCCGCCGGTCATGTTTAAAATAACCCCCATTACTTCTCGAGAAAATAAGGCCACGGCTTCGCGTTTGTCATGATGAACAGATATGCGCAAGACCACTTCCAGTAGATTATCAGGCGTTTGAAAAATATCTTTATTCCATAAGGCATTAGCGCCTAACAGGTTTGTTGATGTTTGCCTAAAATCCCCATAATCCAGGTCTGCAAATTGTTTTTTGCAACGCTCTAATATTCTTTCTGCAGTGATTTGCGTTTTTTCGACTACATCGAACCCAGAAATTAACTGTGTATAGGTCGCACGATACCCATCTAAATAGGTGGCAGACACTTTGTATTGATCAGTTGCTGGATAACCTTTGGCACCACGGACTAACACCCTATTGTTTGATTCCTCATGCAAAGTAACGGAGGCAAAGTCACACACCACATCCGGTAAGTAATAGGCCTGCGGATCGCCAATTTCATAAATCAATTGTTCGGAAATGGTGAGCGGAGAAACAAGCCCGCCGGTGTTGTCTGGTTTTGTAACAACGAATTCGCCATTCTGTTCACATTCAACAATGGGGTAACCCATGTCTGCCCAGCCATCACTGGTATCACGCCAATCAGTAAAATTACCACCGGTAATTTGGCAGCCACATTCAATTAAATGCCCGGCCAAAGACCCCATCGATAATTTGTCGTAATCATCTAAGCCCCATTTGTATTCATGTATAAGAACGCCAAGTGTCGTGGCAGAATCAACAACGCGACCCGTAATAACAATGTCAGCACCTGCATCTAGCGCAGCTGCAACAGGAAATGCGCCAAGGTAAGAATTTATGCTTGCCAACTTGTCAGGAAAAGCATCACCACTGGTCATCTCAGTGACACCATCGGCCCTGAACTCATCCGCTCTTGGTAATAAATTATCTCCACTGACCACGCCAACTTTCAATTTAATGCCTTGTTCATCCAAAATGGCTTGAATAGCTTTTTGGCATGCTGGCAAGTTAACGCCGCCAGCATTTGCCACTACTTTCACATCTTGTTCGGCGATGCTTTTTAAATTGGGTTTTAAGATTTGTTGAACAAAGTCTGTTGCATAACCCAACTGATCAGATTTTGATCTTGCATTAGCAAGCAGCGACATCGTGACTTCTGCTAAATAGTCGTACACCAAATAATCAACTTTTCCTTTTTCTAGTATCTGTTGCGTGGCGTAGGCACTATCACCCCAATAGCCTGACGCACCACCTATTCTAATCTTTCTCATGTTTTTTCCTCTTGCTCAATATCAATTAACGGCACGCCAACATCTACTTGAGTGTCTTCAGTAACGTAAATTTCACTCACAACACCGGCTTGCGTTGCGGTTAATTCTTGAAACATTTTCATCGACTCCAACACAATTAATAAATCGCCTTTTTTGACACTTTGACCGATGCTAACCTTAACCTCTGCGATACGGCCGCTCATCGGCGCAACGAGGTTTGCACCGAGTTCTTCCTCTGCCTTTTTTTCAGAAAATGATATTTTTTGAAAGTTCAATGTCTCGCTGCCATTATCAACGTAAAGGATCTGTTGTTGTCCAAACGCGACGTTGACCGCTTGCTGCATATCATTCGATAAAACAAGCATTTGACCCTTATGTTCACTGGATTCTTTTAATATCGTTAATGTCAGGCTGTTCGCTTCATCGTCTTCCACGCAGTATTGATTGCTATCTTGGGCGACAAAAAAATCACGTGTTTGCTCACCCTGCTTTAAGCGAACAGGCCAACGCAACGTGCCTGTGCTACGCCAACCACTTGCGCCCACGGTGCGTGATAATAGAACAGCAGCCAAAGCCCAACTATCCTGACTTACATTTGCCGCTTCAGATAGTTCTTGTTGCACTAAGATATTCTCTTCTATATGCCGCGTGGTGGCTTTTCCCTCGACAAAAGTTGGATCCGCTAATAGTCTTAATAAAAACTGTTTGTTGCTTGGCAAACCCAATAATACGGTCTGCGTCAACGCATGCTTTAGACGACGCAACGCTTCATCACGGGTACTACCATAAGTGATAAGTTTTGCCAGCATCGAGTCATAATAAGGGCTGACCTCTTGCCCTTTGCTGATGCCTTCATCAACTCTAACGCCCTCACCCGTTGGCTTGACCCATTCTAAAATCGTACCTGTTTGTGGCGTAAAACCGTTATCGCAATCTTCGGCGTACAAACGCACTTCAATCGCATGCCCGGTAAGGCTGATCTCATGTTGTTGTAGCGGTAATGGCTCACCCGCTGCGACCCTTAGCTGCCATTCGACTAAGTCTAAGCCTGTGACCAGCTCAGTAACCGGGTGCTCTACTTGCAAGCGCGTATTCATTTCTAAAAAATAAAACTCGTCCGACTGGGTAACCAAAAATTCAACGGTCCCCGCACCCACATAATTAACTGATTTAGCTGCTTCAACCGCTGCTTCACCCATTTTTTGGCGTAACGCGTCAGTCATCTGCGGAGCAGGCGACTCTTCAATAACTTTTTGGTTGCGACGCTGCATGGAACAATCACGTTCACCTAAGTAAACCGTATGACCCATTTGGTCTGCAAATACTTGAATTTCAATGTGTCGTGCCTGTTCAATACACTTTTCAAGCAACAGCTCATCGGAACCAAAACTACTCAGTGCCTCGCCTCTTGCTGACGCAATTTCCGCCACCAACTTAGCCGCTTCTCTCACTAACCGAATACCACGACCACCACCACCTGCTGCGGCTTTAACCATCACTGGGTAGCCAATACGTTCAGCTTCTTTTTGTAACACACTGTCGTCGTTAGAATCACCATCGTAACCTGGCACCAAGGGTACGGCTGCATCAACCATGTGTTGACGCGCAATGGTTTTATTACCCATCAACGAAATGGCCCGCGCAGACGGTCCAATGAAGGTAATGCCAGCTTGCTCACAACGTTCAGCAAACGCTGTAGACTCAGATAAAAAACCATATCCCGGATGAATGGCACCTGCATTCGAGCGAGCAGCTGCGTGTAAAATTTTATCTATATCCAAATAAGACTGATCCGCCGATGTGCCACCAATGCAAACCGCTGTATCGGCAAGACTCACGTGTAAAGAACCGGCATCTGCATCACTGTAGACAGCCACCGTGTGATAACCCATTTTCTT
Source organism: Cycloclasticus sp. (assembly GCA_012959695.1). GTDB lineage: Bacteria > Pseudomonadota > Gammaproteobacteria > Methylococcales > Cycloclasticaceae > Cycloclasticus. The sequence goes on along the minus strand of DUCS01000006.1, from coordinate 50,859 downwards.
AGCCGTTTTAATAACCCGCACCGCAATTTCACCACGGTTTGCAATCAAAATTGTATTAAATATATTCATTATTCACCTGAGTCTACTAGCCAATTGGGTTTTCTTTTTTCCACAAAAGCACGATGTCCTTCGCGCCCCTCTTGCTGTTTATTTAATTCTGAAAATACCTCAGCAGCAAAATCAATCGTCTGCTCATTTATCAGTTTCACCGCTTGGTGCATGATTTTTTTTGTCGCTGCACTCGCTTTCGGTCCGCAACGTTCGACGGAGTCAAGAACTGACTCCAGCAACTCTTCTAGTGCCTTATTTGATTCTGCGCAGTAATGAGCAAGACCCAACCGATACGCATCCTCACCACTGATTTTTTGCCCAGTCAGCGCCATTTGTTTGGCTTTAGACAAGCCAATACGATTCACCACATACGGTGCAATTTGCGCTGGCGCAATACCCAGTGTCGTTTCAGGCATGCCCATTTTGGCTTGCGTATGCACCAAGGTTAAGTCGGCCAAACATGCGAATCCAAAGCCACCACCCATGGCTGCGCCTTCGACAACAACAATCAAGGTTTGCGGCAAATTCCAAAACTTATTAAACAAGTTACCTGAACGAATATTACGTTCGCGTGCCGGGTCTGTTCCAACAACAGCCGTATCTGTTTGTGTTTTGCGTTCTTTAATATCACCACCGGCGCAAAAATTCCCCTCTGATCCGCGTAATATCACTACCCTAATGAGTGAGGTTTTCGCTAAAAAATCAGCCAAGTCGTGTAACTCTTGAACCATTTTGTTGTTCATTGCATTGCGGCTTTCTGGGCGATTAAAGGTAATATAAAGTCGCCCCTTTGAATGCTCTAGCAATAAGGTCTGCGTTGTCGGTAATGTCAGCATATTAGATTCTTGCAACACCGAAAGTATTTGAGTCCAATTGCGTTTGACGACCTTTCATGCAAATATCCAGTAACTCAGCTAATAACCGGCGACTTTTACGCGGGTCAATAATCCCTTCATCCCAAACTTGAGAGGTGCAATATAAAGCCGATGAAGCATCCGCATAATAATCAACAATTTCTTTAGACTGTTTGTCTAAAAATGCCTCATCAATGGGACGATCATTCGCTTTTTGTTTGTTCTCGTAAACAATCGACATCACCGTTGCTGCTTGCTCTCCACCCATCATCGCTAAGCGATTGGTCGGCCAAGCAAATAAGAAGTCCGGTTCAAAAGAAAGTCCCGACATAGCATAGTTTCCCGCACCAAACGCGCCACCAACGTTTAAGGTGATACGAGGAACCGTCGCATTCGATACCGCTTGAATCAGCTTGGCACCGTTTTTAATCATACCGGCCTGCTCATGTTCCACACCGACAATAAAGCCAGTTGTGTTTTGAAGAAATATAATGGGTTTGCCTGCTTGGCAACATAGCTGAATAAACTGTGTTGCTTTACCCGCACCACTATTTGTAATAGGGCCATTGTTACCAATAAACCCACAGGCCTGACCTTCAATTTCTGCAAACCCGCAGACCGTAAATGAATCATAATTAGGTTTAAAATCAACAAAATCAGAGTCATCGATAAGCCGTGCAATAATTTCACGGCAGTCATACGGCTTGCGATAATCGGCTGGCACTATCCCACATAATTCATCTATATCGTAGCGCGGTGGCTTAAAGCTTTTCTCGTGTGTATGAGGAATACGATCGCCCCAAGCCAAGCTTTTAACAACTTCGCGGGTTATTTCAATCGCGTCAGCATCGTCTTCAGCTAAGTACTCGGCCAAACCTGATTGTCTTGCGTGCATCTCTGCGCCACCTAATTCTTCCTCTTCGGCAACCTCGCCCGTTGCTGCTTTAAGCAACGGTGGACCGGCCAAATATGCCCGTGCTTTATCGCGCACCATCACCACATAATCGGACATACCGGGTATATAAGCACCACCTGCGGTTGAGGCGCCGTGTACTAATGTAATTTGTGGAATGCCCGCAGCTGAAGCATGCGCTTGACTCATAAAACGATGCCCTGCACGGTTAAAACCTAAATGCTGCAAAAACAGGTTGCCACCACCGCTTTGTACTAAACAAATAAACGGTAATTTGGCTGATGCTGCGATCTCTTGAGCACGGCGCACCTTGTAATAGGCTTGCGGCATATTAGTACCCGCTTTAATTGCCGCATCATTAATACAAATCATACAACGGGTGTTTTCGATGTAGCCAATGCCAACAATAATGCCTGCACCAAATACGTCTTCTTTGCCATCGTCATCATATTGGCCTAAACCCGCTAAGGTACTGAGCTCAATAAAACTTGCACCAGGATCAAGCAATAAAGCCAAGCGGTTACGCGGTAGCAACTGCCCTCTTTTTTTAAATAATTCACGCTTTCTATTTGACGCAGCATGTACTTTTTGTTCTAGCAATGTGACCTCATCAATAAGCGCAAGTAACTCCTCACGATTTTTTTGATAGGCTTCGCTTTGCTGATTAACTTTACTTTGAATAATGGCCATAACGTTTACTTATTTTAAAGAGGTTGGATGGATACCCATGCGTTTTGAGATGATTTCTAACATCACTTCATTGGCACCACCCCCTATTGAGCAGAGGCGTGTATCGCGGAAAATTCGGCTAATTAGGTTATCCCACATAAAACCTTGGCCGCCCCAATATTGGAGACAGGCTGATGGAATGGTCTGACCGAGAGCACCTACTTTAAATTTAGCCATTGAGGTGAGCATATCAACATCTTCACCATTAATATACTTTTCACAAGCGTGATAAATAAGCGCTCTAACAGACTGAATATCTGTTTGCATTTCTGCTAATTTAAAATAAATTTCTTGGTTAGCGATTAGCGGTTTGCCAAAGGCTTTACGCTGTTTGGTGTAGTCGATGGTGATATCCACTGCGTCTTGTACTTGACTTAAATATTTAGACATAACAAACAGTCGCTCTTCTTGAAACTGCTTCATTTGATAAATAAAACCCTTACCCTCTTCGCCAATTAAATTGCCGACTGGTACATGCACATCATCAAAATAAAGCGGTGCTGTGTCTGAACTATGCGCGCCCAATTTTTTTAAGCTTTTGCCGCGTGTTACGCCTTTAGTATCAAGCGGTACAATGATTAGAGATTTGTTTTTATGCGGGCCATTTTCTTCACTGGTGTTACACAACAAACATACCCAATCTGCTTGCGTTGATGTGGTAATCCACATTTTCCCGCCATTGATAATGTATTCATCACCAACGCGCTTGGCATTTGTTTTAATCGAGGCAACATCCGAACCAGCGCCCTCTTCACTCACACCAATACAACCGACCGACTCACCTGTAATCGCCGGAACCAAGTACTTACGTTTTAATTCATCGCTACCAAAATTGGCTAAGGCAGGCGTGCACATATCTGTTTGCACACCAATGGCTGTAGAAATGCCGGAGCACTTAATACGTCCAATTTCTTCGGCAAACACAACCACGTATGAATAATCGAGCCCGAGACCGCCCCATTTTTCATCACGTCCAATACCAAGAAACCCAGCGTCGCCCATTTTTTTAAATAACTCGTGCGCAGGGAAAATACCTGCGTCTTCCCATTCATCAACATAAGGGTTTATTTCCCGTTCAACGAACTTCGCGGTTGCTTCACGCAACATCTCGTGATCTTGACTAAATAGCACTGTGACTAACCCCCAAGGTGGATATTCTTTATCGTTAAGTATAAACTTAATTTATTCAATCTAACAACTGTTAGTTTATAAAGGAATTTATTAAACCCATCATCGGAATTAACCATGTACACATCAATTTACAAAGAAGCACTTTTTAAAGATAAGGTTATTATCGTAACAGGTGGTGGTAGTGGTATCGGTCGATGTACAGCACATGAACTGGCCTCTCTTGGGGCTCATCTGATACTTATCGGTCGCTCATTGGACAAACTACAAAACGTTGCTGCTGAACTGGAAAATAACGGCTATGTTTGCGACTTTTATAGCGTTGATATCAGGGATTCAAACGCTATCAAAACGGCACTCAATGGCATCTTATCTAAGCACGGAAAAATTGATGGCCTAGTCAATAATGCCGGCGGTCAATTCCCATCTAAATTGGAAGATATCAGCGATAAAGGTTGGGAAGCGGTAATTAAAAACAACCTAAACGGTGGCTTTTATATGATGCGTGAGGTGTATAACCTTCACATGAAACAACACGGCGGCGCTATCGTTAATATTGTTGCCACCACTGCGTACGGTATGCCGCATATGGCGCACACAGGAGCTGCCCGCGCGGGCATGGTGAATCTTACCCAAACCGCTGCACTGGAATGGGTGCATTCAGGTGTTCGCGTCAACGCTGTTGCTCCAGGCTCGGTTGCCTCTAGTGGTATGGAAACCTACCCTGAAGAATTTAAGAAAAAACTTAGGGAACGTCGACATCAAATTCCGATGAAGCGCCAAGCGACCGAAGCTGAAATATCATCAGCCATCGTCTATTTATTATCGGATGGTGCCTCGTACATTACCGGTGAAGTGCTTGCGGTTGACGGCGGCTTGCCGTTAGCAAAAGAAAACTGGATTGTGCCAGAACATAATAATTGTAAAGCGAACGATGGCTTTCCTTTGTATAAGGCGCCATCCTTTTAGTTTCGCCATTTTATGTCTTTTAAAGCAGGCCCTATCAGCCCACATATCGGCTCTACCATCCGTGGTTTAGGTTTATCAAAACCTATTCCGACAGAAACGCTTAAGTCACTTAAAGCGGTCTGGTTAGAGCGCAAAGTTCTAATATTTCCTGAACAATCATTAACGCCTCAACAACAAGTCGATTGCACACGCCAGTTTGGTGAATTAGATAAATACCCTTTCTTAGAGGGCATGGATAACATGCCCTATGTGGCTGAGGTTCTTAAATTGCCGGATGAAACTATCAACTTTGGCGGAGTTTGGCATTCCGACACCAGCTATCTTAAAGCCCCAGCAGCTGGCGCGAGTTTATACGCACTTGAGCTACCCCCTATTGGTGGAGACACCATCTTTTGCAATATGGGAACGGCCTATGAAACCCTATCGGATGAGGTGAAAGAACAAATTTCAACGCTACGTGGCATTAATACGTCAAATAAAGCGGCAGTATCAAAAACACGTGAAGCACGGCTGGCAAAAGACACGAAGACGAAAACATTTACCCATACTCACCCCGTTGTTAGAACCCACCCAGAAACCGGTGAAAAGACACTGTATGTAAATGAAGCGCATACGCTTTGCTTTGACGGATGGACTGAAGAGGAAAGCCAGCCATTATTAAATAAACTGTACCAACACGCGCGAAAACCAGAGTTTCAATGCCGAATTAAATGGCAACCAGGTATGTATGTTTTATGGGATAACCGATCCACGCATCATTACCCTATAAATGATTACACCGGCTATCGTCGATTATTACACCGCGTATCCATTAAGGGCGATGTACCAACTTAAGCGCTAACGCTTGCCTTAAACAGCCTATCAATTTGGTTGTCGTCATAGCCTGCTTCTTGCAATATTTCACGACTGTTCTCGCCCAAGGAAGATGCACATATCGGTTCATTGATCATCGGCTTTGAAAACGTAACCGGCGACTTTACTCGACGTAAACGCCCTTCTGATGGGTGTTCATATTCTTCAAATAAACCAACGTCATGTAGGTGCGGGTCCTTCAACAAATCATCTAACGTTGAAACAGGTGCGAAAGGTATATCCGCTAATTCCAGCTCGGCTAACCAGTATTCAGTCGTGTTTTGTTGTAACAGATTCTCAATCATCTGATAAAGCTCGATGGTATTATCCGTCCGTTTAGCAACGCTAGAAAAGCGTGGATCATTAATTAACGCTTCTTCATCAATAATCTTAAACAATGATCGCCAATGTTTGTCGGTATAAGGTAAGGCGCAAATATAACTATCACTAGTTTTAAAGGGGCGGCGTAGTGGTGTCATTTGGCGTAAATGGCCTGGTGGACCAAGTGGTGGTTCGTAAGCCGGCCCTGTTAAATGTTCCAGCAATAGAAAGGAAGCCAGCGTCTCAAACATGGGGCTTTCAACCTCTTGACCAACACCTGTTTTTTCCGCATCGTAAAGTGCTGCCAGTATTGCCGATAACGACATTAATGAACCCACTTTATCGGCTAATGCAGTGGGAACATAGCCCGGGCGGGACTCGTTATATCGACCGTTTAAATCGGCAATGCCACAAATGCCCTGAATTAAATCGTCGTAGGCTGGCCGTTCACTGTATCGGCCATCACGCCCATAACCCACGGCGATGCATGAAACCAATTTAGGATTAATGCTAGAAAGTTGTTCGTAGGAAACGCCTAATTTTTTAGCTGGCCTAGGTCGGTAATTGTGAACAATCACATCACTGTTTTTTACCAAACGTTTTAATACATCCTGACCTTCTGGTGTTTTTAAATCCAACACGATGCTACGTTTATTATGATTAAGATTCATAAAAATAGCCGACATGCCAGGTGTTTTTGTTGTTGCAATGTTGCGAGTAATATCCCCAGCAGGCGCTTCTACTTTAATAACGTCTGCGCCCCATTCCGCCATAATTTGAGAAATATACGGTCCAAGAATAAGCGAACTTAGGTCTAGTACTTTGATACCCGATAACGGCCCTTTTGATGCCATTTCAACTCCAAATTAAGATAAAAAACTGGTCATTATGCTTGCATAATTCTAACTACCATTAGATTTATAGTAATGCTAGAATCTTTGAAAGTACAGATTATTCCAACATACAGGCTTCCCATGAATTTCAACTTTAGCGAAGAGCATATATTACTTAGAGAGACCGTCAGACGTTTTTCAGAAACTGAATTAGCACCGCTTGTTAGGGAGGCGGATGACAATGAGGTTTTCCCCAAAGAGCTGTTTCCTAAATGGGGCGAAATGGGCTTAATTGCTGCGCGTTATCCTGAAAAAGATGGCGGTGGCGGCTTCGACAAGATAGCTGATTGTATTATTCGAGAAGAAACAAGCCGAGTATGTCAGGCTTTTGCATCCTCATTATCAGCACATAGCCACCTCGGTATTTGGCCAATTTGGCGCATTGGCACGGAGCAGCAAAAAGAACAATATCTCAAACCCGCAATGGCAGGCACAAAAGTGTCTTGTTTCGGTTTAAGTGAACCAGATGGTGGTTCGAATATTCGAGCGCTTAAAACCCATGCAAAAAAAGTTGATGGTGGCTACGTTATCAATGGCAGCAAACTTTACATCACCAATGCGCCGATGGCCGACTTTATGTTGCTGGCCGCGCGCACATCTGATGAATTAAAAGCCTCCAGTATTAGCCTGTTTATTGTTGATTTACCATCCGCCAATATCGAGATTCAAAAGCTGGCCAAAGAAAGCATAAAGGCATCTGAAACAGGGCTACTCTTTATCGATGATTTATTTGTTTCAGATGACGCTTTATTAGGAGGCCAAGAAGGTAATTACCCTATTATCCTTGAATCACTTACCGAAAATCGAGTGGGTGTATCTGCGAATTGTTTAGGCATGGCGAAAGCCGCATTTGAAGAGGCAAATACCTACGCACATGAGCGTATTATTTCTGATAAACCGATTGGTAAATTTCAAGCAATTGGACATAAGTTAGCAAACATGTCTGCAGAAATAGAAGCCGCACAATGGCTGGTATATTACGGTGCTTGGCAAGTGGATCAAGGCACTTTGGATAATGCCATGGCCGCAAAAATAAAATTAATCGCCAGTGAAATGGCCGTTAAAGTCAGTGAAGACGCTATTCGTATTCTAGGTGGCGCTGGCATCATGCGCGAATATTCTGTGGGACGAATACATCGTGATAGCTTGCTCTATATTATTGGCGAAGGCACCAGCGAGATTCAACGTAATATCATTGCTCGTTCATTAGGGTTTTAATTTAATGTCCACACTTAATGCATTGTTTGAAGCACGCTCCGTGGCGATTGTTGGCGCTTCGGATAACCCACATAAACTCGGTGGCCGCCCTATCGCCTATATGAAGCGTTTGGGGTATCAAGGGGATATTATTCCCGTTAATCCAAGGTCTAAAATAGTCCAAGGCATACCTGCCATTGCATCACTCGCTGATTTGGAAAAGCCCGTTGACCTTGCAGTGCTTGCCACGCCAGAAGTGATCGTCGAAAGTATCGTTAAAACCGGCATTGAGCGCGGTATTAAAAACTTTGTCATCTTTGCATCGGGTTATGCGGAAATTGATGCGGAAGGCCTAGAAAAACAACAGCGACTTGAAGCATTGTTTGAAGGCACGGATGCTCGTTTACTTGGCCCAAACTGTCTTGGCTTTATCAATACACAAACACAATTAATTGCCTCCTTTACCACCGCAATGGAAAACCACCCATTAAAAGTAGGTCACTTAAGTTTTGCAGGCCACAGTGGCGCCCTAGGGGCGTACTGGCTGGATAAAACCATTCGTGCTGATATTGGTGTGAGCAAATGGATTTCGAGCGGGAATGAGTCTAACGTGGATTTGGCGGACATTGTTGAGTACTTAGCCAATGATCCAGAAACACATGTTATTTCATTGTACATTGAGGCGATTCGAGACCCCGAACGGTTTGAACAGGCACTGATGCTTGCAAAGCAAAAAAACAAAACGGTAGTTGCCCTAAAAGGTGGAAAGACGGCCGCCGGTTCAAGAGCCACACAAGCACATACTGCTTCAAATACACGCAATGGTGTGGACTACCAAGCCATCTTTGAGCGCACCGACGTTATCGAAGTTGACTCGTTGAGTGAAATGATTAAACAGTGCCAATTTAGCCTGTCAGGCCTTAGCCTAAACGGCGGTCGAATTGGTGTTATCTCTATATCTGGTGGCGCAGGCGTGATGCTGTCAGACCAGTTAACCGCCAGCGGGCTTGATGTAAATGACTTCAGTGAACCGCTGCACAATTTGGTGAAGCCCTTACTATCTGCCCACAGCACAACCCAAAATCCAGTCGACTTAACCGCCGCCATGGTCGCACAGCCAACCATGCTAGGCGATGTGGCAACGGCACTTATCCAATCTAAAGAATATGATGGATTGGTCGTTTTTATGGGTTTAATGGACAGCATTGCAGAAAATATTACGCAGAGCTTGCTGGATATTGAGCGTTCAGCTGACTACCCTGTGTTTGTGATTTGGATGGGCGGTAAAATAGACTGTGTTCAAAAACTGTCTAATGCTGGCATGTTGACCTTTGATGAAATTCCAGAATTGGTGACTTTATTGGGCCGTTCAAAATCTAAATAACTGAATTAACCTGTCGAGCCATAAGTTTAAGCATCCGAAAAAAACAGCTTTTGACTTACCTTCCCCTGCTATCGCGTTAGGAATTAATTCTTTTCGGATAAGCGAGGGCTTTGTCTGAGCGTAGCGAGTTTAGTGCGAGCCCGAAAAGAATTAATTCCTGCGATTTGGGCGACCTTTTCTTTGGTTCGTTTCTTTTTGTCGTAAAAAGAAATGAACGCCCTCGCGGCAGCGAAAAGCTAAAGCTTTAGTAGCTGTATCACTACCAGGTTGACCATAACCTACGACTATTAATGTCTACCGTATTATTGGTTATTATGAAGTTATGGCCTCTCCAAAGACTACCTACCCTTTAAATAAACGGGATACTCAACAACCCCTTCTTGTAAATCGATAGTCACAGAAGTCGGCTTGCCCGATTCATCAAAGTTCAACACCGGTAAGGTAGCCGTAATACCCTTGCATTGTTTCGCCCTAGTTAACGCATCCTCAACCGATGACAGCATCGATAACCGCTTAAGCTGCACATGAGTCACCGGCATCAATTTAATCTCTTTACGATCATATTGCGCTAATAAATCAGCCGGGTTTGCCCAACAAGAGGCGTCTGTTTCGGCATCATCGTGAATAAGCTCCTGGCCCTCGCCCTCTAACATAGTTGTTAAAAAGAACCGCGTATCAAATCGAATCGGCGCACCTTCGGGCGTTATCCAATGGTCATAAAAAACAACAGCGTCAAGGTTCAAGCAGGTGTCATGGTCATCCAGTAATTGTTGAAAACTGATTTCACCAGCATGTAAACGCTTTCTATTCTGCTCAGTTATATTTGATTTAGATGCCCCCGCTAAAATACCCGCTTCTTCAAAGGCCTCTCTAATCGCTGCGATTTTTTCTGTCGCATAATCTGTTGTCGCTGTTATCCCCATGGTGTGCCCAAGAGATTTATCTTGCTCTTCAACGCCACCACCGGGGAATACATACGCGCCAGGTGCAAAACGTGATGAGCCAACCCGCCTTAACATGCACACTTCTATGCCACTTTTTGCATTGCGTATTAATATTAATGCCGCTGCTTGTTTTACCATTGACGTCTCCATTTTTGTTGTGAGCTTAAAAACTAGTAGCGCTAGCAACGGGGTATTTGCAATATCTGATACAAAGCATTATAACAAGCGTTTGGTAGATTAATAGAGGGACGAATGACAACTGAAGAAACCGAGACAGAGCAATTAATGCTCGATGCCGTCGATAAATTCCTTATTAAAATCAAGCCTCAAGTACACCAACTTGAAGCCGATGATGAATACCCTGAAGAGATCGTTGAACAGATGAAAGAAATGGGTCTGTTTGGTGCCGTTATAGACCCACAATACGGTGGCTTAGGTTTACCTGTTAGTACCTACGCAAAAATTGTCGAACGCATTGCCTGTGTATGGATGTCATTAACCGGTGTGTTTAACTCTCACCTAATTATGGCCATGTCGGTACAACGCTTTGGTACAGAACAACAAAAAAACAAATGGTTGCCTCTGTTTGCATCGGGTGAAATACGCGGCGCATTAGCGTTAACAGAAGCCAACTGTGGAACCGACTTGCAAGCTGTTAAAACCACAGCAACATTGGACGGTGACAGCTACATCATAAATGGCTCAAAAACATGGATTACCAATAGCCTACACGGCAGCTGCTTTGCCCTATTGGTTAAAACAGACCCTTCCACAAACCCCGCACATAAGGGCATGAGTTTATTTATTGCACCTAAAGGTGAAGGTTTTGTGATGGGCAATAAACTGAAAAAATTGGGCTACAAAGGCATTGATACCGCCGAATTTTTTTTAGAAAATTACCGTTTACCTAAAGAAAACCTAATTGGTTTGGAGGAAGGCCAGGGCTTACAACATGCGTTGGGGGCTTTAGCCTTGGGCCGCATTAATGTAGCTGCTCGGGGCATTGGTGTTGCATCAGCAGCATTAAACGACTCAATCGCCTATTCGCAAGAACGTAAAACCTTTGGCAAACCTATTTGCCAGCATCAATCGATTCAAATATACCTTGCTGATATGGCCACACGCGTTGAAGCGGCTCGACTATTAGTCCAATCGGCAGCAACCGCGTTTGACCGTGGTGAACGTTGTGATATGGAAGCCGGTATGGCAAAACTATTTGCTACCGAAGCCGCCATGAGCAATTCTGCAGAAGCCCTGCGGATTCACGGTGCGTATGGTTATTCAACTGAGTTTAACGTAGAACGTTACTACCGCGATGCCCCTCTGCTAGCTATTGGTGAAGGAACAAACGAGTTACAACGTATTATTATTGCCAAGCAGCTTATTGAACAAAACCCCTTATAATCACCCTATTAATCATATATAAAAAACCACTATGTCGAGCAATACATTTGAAGGAACCAACGACTATGTCGCCACAGAAGAACTCACCATGGCGGTTAATGCCGCGCTGACGTTAGAACGTCCATTATTGATTAAAGGTGAGCCCGGCACAGGGAAAACCCAATTAGCAATTGAAGTGGCAAAATCATTAGACGCGCCCTTAATTGAATGGCATATCAAATCAACAACGAAAGCACATCAGGGCTTATACGAATACGATGCAGTGTCTCGTCTGCGTGATTCTCAACTCGGCGATGACCGCGTGCACGATATTGGCAACTACATTGTTAAGGGGAAAATATGGGAAGCCTTCACCAGCGATAAGCGTGCGATTTTATTAATTGATGAAATTGATAAAGCGGATATCGAATTTCCAAACGACTTACTCCAAGAACTGGATCGTATGGAATTCTTTGTGTATGAAACTCAAGAACTGGTAAAAGCAACACACCGCCCTCTTATCATCATCACCAGCAATAACGAAAAAGAATTACCGGATGCTTTTTTAAGACGCTGTTTTTTCCACTACATCCGATTCCCTGAATTGGAAACAATGGAAAAAATTGTAGACGTTCACTTTCCTTCATTAAAAAAGGATTTACTCGCTGAAGCACTCGGGCTGTTTTTTGAAGTAAGAGATGTCGCTGGTTTAAAGAAGAAACCATCAACGTCGGAATTACTCGACTGGATAAAGTTATTATTAGCAGAAGATTTGTCAGCTGACACACTACGTGAGAGTAACGACAATATCCTGCCAAAAATGCATGGTGCCTTACTTAAAAATGAACAAGATGTGCATTTATTTGAGCGGCTTGCCTTTATCAATCGTCGGCAACGGAACGACTAAAAAGCGCCATGTTCATCAGTTTTTTTCTTGATCTACGTAAAGCGGGCATACCTGTCAGCATTACTGAACTGCTATCGTTATTAAGCGCGCTAAAAGCACAACTTGCGCGCTTTAATATCCAAGCTTTTTACTATTTATCACGCACCGCTCTGGTTAAGGATGAACGACACTACGACCGCTTTGACCGAGTCTTTGCGACCACCTTTAATGGTTTAGAAAGTGATATTAGCGTCGATGAGATCTTTGCAAACATCCCCGACGAATGGTTAAAAAAACAAGCCGAGAAACTACTAACTGAAGAAGAAAAACAGAAAATTCAATCCCTAGGTGGATGGGAAGAATTAATGGAGACACTTAAGAAACGCCTCAAAGAACAAAAAGAAGAACATCATGGCGGTAATAAATGGATTGGAACGGGTGGTACCTCCCCTTTCGGAGCGTACGGCTATAACCCTGAAGGTATCCGCATTGGCCAACATGAATCACGCCATCGTCGTGCCACCAAGGTCTGGGATAAACGAGAATTTAGGAACTTAGACGATAACGTTGAGCTGAATACACGTAACATCAAAGTCGCCCTACGCAAACTACGAAAATTTGCGCGTCAAGGCTCCGATGAAGAACTTGATTTAGACGACACCATTCGCTCCACTGCGGCTAATGCAGGTTATCTTGATTTAAAAATGGTGCCTGAGCGGCATAACGCGATAAAAGTTTTACTGTTGTTGGATATTGGTGGTTCAATGGATGACCATATCCGTATCTGTGAAGAACTTTTCTCTGCGACAAAAACAGAGTTCAAACACATAGAACATTACTATTTCCATAACTTCACGTACGAATACCTCTGGAAAGATAATACACGCCGTTATAACGAAGCAACGCCGATGATGGATATCATCAACCGTTATCCAAGCGACTATAAATTGATATTTGTCGGTGATGCCAGCATGAGTCCATATGAAATTACCTATCCGGGTGGTTCAGTTGAACATTGGAACGAAGAAGCAGGTGCCGTGTGGATGCAACGTCTTCTAACTGCATTTCCCAACACCGTTTGGTTAAACCCAGATAACGAAAAAAACTGGGATAGGCGGCCTTCAAATAAAATCACACGGCAATTGCTCAGTGACCGAATGTACCCATTAACCATTGGCGGTTTAGGGTCAGCTATCCAAACGTTGCTGCGTAAACCCGTGACCGCTCCTAATATTGAATTTACACATTAGCAAAGGAAATACACATGGCAAACTTCAAAGATAAAACAGTCATCATTACTGGCGGCGCAAGAGGCATTGGCCTTGCAACAGGACAATTGTTTGCTAAAAAAGGTGCGAATGTGTTGCTAGTTGATTTAGACGAAAGTGTTCTAAAAGAAGCGGTTAACAGCATATCCTCTGATAGTGATGTCTCATACTACGTAGCAGATGTGACTAAAGTTGAACAAGTTCAAGGCTACGTTAAAGCAACTATCGAGCGTTATGGTGCGGTTGATTACTTTATCAACAATGCCGGCATAGAAGGCGTTGTCGCCCCCATTGTTGACTCCCCTATCGACATGTTCGATCAAGTTATTAACGTTAATATTAAAGGGGTTTGGCTAGGGCTGAAATATGTGATTCCAGCCATGCTTGAAAACGGCGGTGGCAGTATCGTCATCACCTCTTCTGTTGCTGGCATTAAAGGTACGCCCAACATATCGCCTTATGTCACCAGCAAACACGCTGTTATCGGCATGATGCGCAGCGTTTCACAAGAATATGCCACACAAGGTATACGCATTAATACCGTCAACCCAGCGCCTATAGAAACAAGAATGATGCGCTCATTAGAAACTGGCTTTGCCCCAGGTCAAGAAGCCGCCGCAAAAGAGCAGCTCAACAAAATGATGCCGATGGCTCGTTATGGCGAACCCGAAGAAGTTGCGTCTCTAATGGCCTTTCTATGCAGCGACGACGCATCTTATTGCACAGGTGGCGTGTATTCAGTGGATGGTGGTGCTTCGGCTTTATAGTTTAGATAGTAAGGCAAAAATTACCCGAGAGCCTTTTAAAAATGCTCAGCAAGCAGGCTTTGATATTTCAAATAAATATCGATTTATACAAAATAAATATTCACCCTTATTATGAAGCGTTTCTAGCCCTTTCAACCAATCTTTAATATCACTCTCATTAATGTTTGGCTGGCCTGTGATGAAGGCACCGATGATTTTAGATAGCCAATAACTAAAATTGGTTTCATCGTAACTCGTGTTTGTGATGGGCACTACTTTAGTCTGGTTAAGTGCTAACCCAGACGCTTTAATAGCTCCAGCTAAACGTAACGGAACAGATTCCTGCGGGCAATGGGCCTTCCAAGCATCAACAATCAGATCACGTACATCAAAATCAACCGCATTCCAGTACGGAAAAGCCCAATCCGTATCAACTATAACCCCTCTGCCACCAGGTTTTAGAACACGTGCAAACTCAACTAGTGCTGCATTCAAATCAGGGACGTATTCATACACTTGGGTAGAAACGACGGCGTCAAAACTATTATCTTGGCAAGGCAATGACATGGCATCACCCTTTTCAAAAGACACATTGGATAGGTCAGCACAAAGCGTTGAAGCCGATTCAAGCATGTTATCAGCTAAATCAACACCCAGTACTGAACCCGATTTACCAATTGAGTCAGCGATATCACGTACGAGTAGCCCCGGCCCAGAACCAATATCTAAGATTCTTTGACCCTTTTGTAAAACAAGCCCTGATATCACCTCAGCCCTAGCGGCAACAATATCAGGCGTTTGATAAGCCATTTTTAATGCGTGGTTTACCTCATCACTGAATACGATACCGTCGGACATAATATGGCTTTATTAGTTATTGTGCTGACGGAAAGTTAGGTGCCCTTTTCTCTCTTACCGCGGCCACGCCTTCTTTTGCATCGTCACCGAGGAAGTTAAGCATTTCTTCGCGTAAGGATGCTTCAAAGATTGGTGATGCCATTTGCATCCAGCCGTTCAGTGTTTTCTTGGTGCCTTTAATGGCAGATTGGCTGCCTCTGGCTAGTTTGTTGGCAACTTTCATGGATCTTTCCATTAACTCGTCATGTGGCACACAAAGGCTTACCATGCCGATTCGTTCGGCTTCTTCACCATTTACAAAATCAGCTGTCATTAGGTAGTACTTCGCTTTTGCCATACCGCATAGCAAGGGCCAAATAATGGCTGCATGGTCGCCCGCTGCAACACCTAGTTTGACATGGCCATCTGTAAACTTGCCGTGTTCTTTAGAAATAACGCTGATATCCGCTAACATCGCAACAACCAACCCCGCGCCAACTGCTACGCCGTTAATGGCTGAAATAATCGGTTTCTCGAAACTTAAAATGTTGTAAACCAAGTCGGCTGCTTCTTTTCTTACGCCTTCTAGCGCGGCAGCGTTGCCCACCATGCCGCTAACCCAATCTAAATCACCACCTGCAGAAAATGCGCGATCACCTGCGCCTGTTACGACGACAACTTTTGTATTATCATCTTCTTCGATAACGTCCCAAATTTTTGTTAGTTCCCAATGTAATCTTGCATTAGTTGCATTCATTACTTCGGGTCTATTCAGTGTTACTAGTAATACGCCATTGTCTTTATGGTCAAATAATAAATGCTGAAAATCTTCATATTTCATAGTGTTATATCCTTTTATCAATGTTGTTTGTTATTATAAATTCAATTCTTTTTTCATGGTGTCGCGCATAACAAATTTTTGAATCTTGCCTGTTACCGTCATCGGGAATTCGTCAACAAATTTGATATAACGCGGCACTTTGTAATGCGCAATTTCTTCTTTGCAATAAGCTTTAAGCTCATCTTCAGTTAATTGCCCGTTGGGTGTTAATTTAACCCAAGCACAAATTTCTTCACCCATTCTCTCATCGGGCACGCCTATCACTTGTACGTCCTCAATTTTGTCGTGTTGATACAAAAAGTCTTCAATTTCTTTAGGGTAAATATTTTCACCACCGCGAATAACCATGTCTTTTGAACGCCCCACAACAGTGACGTAACCATTTTCATCCATGGTTGCTAAATCACCTGTGTGCATCCAACCACCTGCATCAATTGACTCGGCTGTTTTTTCTTCATCACCCCAATAGCCGATCATAACGCTGTAACCACGTGCGCAGTACTCACCTATTTCACCCCGCTCAACGATGCGGTTGTTTTCATCGACGATTTTTCCTTCAACATGGGGGTGCGTTAATCCAACGGTAGATACCCTTAAATCAAAAGAGTCATCCATTAATGATTGATTTGATACAGGGCTTAATTCTGTCATTCCATAGGCTACGGTCATTTGATACAGGTGCATTTCATTAATGACTTGTTTCATCACCTCTGCAGGGCATGGCGAACCGGCCATAACACCTGTACGAAGCGAATTAAGATCGTAGTTTGCGAAACCTTCAACACCCAACATGGCGATAAACATGGTGGGTACGCCATACAGTGTTGTACAGCGTTCATCGGATACTGTTTTTAATACGGAGCTTGGTTCAAAGGCTTCACCAGGCATAACCGCTGTGGCACCCGTTACAGCGCACATTAAGGTACCAATCACCATGCCGAAACAGTGATACATCGGTACGGGAATACACACGATATCTTTATCAGTAATCCCCATTGTATTGGCCGTTAGGCGTGCATTATTTACAATACCATGGTGGCTTAATGTTGCGCCTTTAGGAGAGCCGGTTGTGCCACTGGTAAATTGTATGTTGATGGCATCATCAAACTGTAATTGCCCTGCCAAAGTTTGCATGATAGAGACAGCGCTGTCCGTTCCCATCGACATGACATCAGCATAGTTATGCATGCCTGGTGTTTTCTCGTCACCTAACTTTATTAGGGTGTGTAATGCCGGCAACCGCTCGGAAACAAGCTTACCAGCTGCACAAGTAGTTATTTCAGGGGCTATTTTCAGTAGGATATCAATGTAGTTGCTGGACTTAAATTCAGGAGATGTGACTAGAGCGACACAACCTGATTTATTTAATGCATATTCAAGTTCACTACTACGGTATGCAGGATTGATGTTGACTAATATCAGGCCTGCTTTGGCGGTTGCAAACTGAACGGCGGCCCATTCGGCTTTGTTTTGCGACCATATGCCGATACGCTCGCCTGGCTTTAGGCCAAGTTCAATTAAACCAGCTGCAAACGCATCTACTTGTTCTTTGTATTGTTGATAGGTCCAACGAATGTTCTGATGACGACTGATGAGGGCCATTTTATCTGGGTAACGCTGTACCGTTTCATCAAACACATTGCCAATGGTTTTACCCACTAGCGGTACATCACTCACTCCATAATCGTAACTTAGCATACCGATCCCCTTCTTATAGTAATGTTATTAAACTGGATCCCAAGAGAACACATCTGCTGATCTATCCAACGGATAAAAGCTAGATTTTAATGCAGGGATTGCATGTTCCGAAATGGTTTGTGGTGTCCAACCTTCTGATCGGTGCGTAGAACGCAATGGCCGTGATTGACCCATCAAGAATACTTCGTTATTTCTTACTGCGAAAATTTGCCCAGACACATCGCTGGCCGAATCACTGGCTAAATAAACTGCCATTGGTGCGATTTTTTCAGGCGTCATTTCTTTTAATTTATCAACGCGTGCTTTCTCTTCAGGCGTGTTCACTGGTATAGCACCAATCATACGGCTCCATGCAAACGGTGATATGCAATTTGAACGTACGTTGTAGCGTTGCATATCAAGCGCAATGCTCTTAGACAATGATGCAATGCCCGCTTTAGCAGCAGAATAGTTCGCCTGGCCAAAGTTACCAATTAAGCCTGAGGTTGATGTCATGAACACAAAGCTACCGCTTTCTTGTTTCTTGAAATGTTTAGCAGCAAAATGTGCCGTGTTAAAACTGCCATTTAGATGCACATTAATAACTGAGCTCCATTCTTCTGGCGACATTTTATGGAAAATTCTATCCCGAAGAATACCTGCATTATTAACAACGGTATCGATTCGACCAAAGTTATCTATCGCATCCTGAATCATCGCCTCTGCACCATCAAGGCTGGCTACATTATCACCATTAATTACGGCTTCTCCGCCCGCAGCACGTATAGTTGCAACGACTTCTTCAGCAGGGCTTTCGCCCGTTTCTTCACCGCCAACACCGGCGCCTAAATCGTTAACAACGACTTTAGCACCTTCTTGAGCCATCATAATCGCCATTGCTCTGCCAATACCTCGGCCCGCACCTGTTACTAAAACCACTTTATCTTTCATCATCATATTTATTCTCCAATATTATGTTCTTGTTGGGTCCGGCTTTAACGTCCTTTATAGTCGCCTTTTCTTTTTTCGAAAATAGAGTTCATCGCTTCACGGTGATCATCTGTTCTGTGTGATACCGCTTGCATAACGGCGGCCATTTGTAGATGTGTTTCTAAATTCGTATTTTGGCCTTCGCGCATCAGTTGTTTTGCCATTCGTACCGATACTGGCGGGTTTGCAGCCACTCGTTTCGCTAGCTTTAAGGCTTCGTCCATCAAGTCTTCGTCTGCAACCACTTTTGATACTAAACCGCATTCCAGCGCTTCTTGTGCACAGATGGGGTCGCCAGTAAACGCCATTTCAGCAGCTTTTGCTAAGCCAACTGCACGAGGTAGTAACCACGCACCACCGTCGCCAGGAATAATGCCAAGCTTTACGAAACTTTCAGCAAAACGCGCACTTTCGGCAGCAATTCGCATATCGCACATACACGTTAAATCGCAACCTGCACCAATCGCTGGCCCGTTAACTGCCGCAATAATTGGCACATCAAGTTTTTGGAACGCCAGTGGAATCCGTTGAATGCCTTCCCGATACCAGTTAGCCAACTCGTGTGGCGTTTTGTCTGATTCAGTCATTTCAGCACGAATTTTTTTAACATTACCACCCGATGAAAAAGCAGGGCCATTACCGGTAAGAATAACAACACGTACATCAGGGTTTGCTTGTGCTTGTTCAGCTAATTCGACCAGTTCTTCGATCATATTACCGTCTGAAATTGCATTACGCGTTTCAATAAGATTCATCCGCCATATGGCGATGCCGTCAACTAATTCACTCTCTACTGCTTTTGTCACACTGCTCTCCTATTCACCTGTTTGTGTTGTTAACCAAGGCCATAAACCATCGGTATTTAGTTTAAGAGAATATTCTCCTAAACGTATTGACCAGTCTTGTTCATTGCCATATTCATCACGCCACGACCATAAGCGGCGGGTGCTTAACTGTAAGGGGCATTCATGAGTAAAACCAATCGCCGCATGTACCGCATGTGCTGTTTTTGCGGCATAGCCGGCAGCCTCAGCCGTGGTGATTTTTGCACAGGCAATTAGCTCCCACTCTTGAGGTGTGCCAATGTGGCCAATAGCGGCATCGACTGCGCAGTTCGATGCACTGGTCAGCTCTGCTTGCACAGCCAACTGTTGCTGCACGGCCTGAAACTTACCAATTTGACGCCCAAATTGTGATCGCTCTGTTGCATATTCCACGGTTCTTTCCAATACACGTTGAAGTGCGCCGGCTGTCATTACCGATTTGCCTAACGCTAACCAGCTTGATATTTGTGAGGCTGTTATATCGTCACTAAGTCGCTGAGCAGCATCTAACGGGTTAATGTTTAATTGCACGTCATCACGTGGTTCACCAGCCATATTTTGTGATGTGATAACGGTGTAATTTTCACGCCGTATAAGGTTAATGTATGTGTTTCCATTGGATGTGAAAACAACAACTAAACCCGCTGCATCACGTGCCCACGGTACACCGGCTATTGATATAGTGTCGCCAACAGGTTCGTTATCTAAAACAACCGGTATCAATAGCTCATCTGTTATTGGCATGCCTGCTTGTGACAAGACATACAAGCCAAGTAGCGGCTCCATAATCGGTATTGGTGCCGCATAGTAGCCTGCAAGTCGCATAAGCACGTAACCGCCTGCTAAGCCGAGCCCAGTACCGCCATTCTCTTCTGTTAAGGTGGTTCTAAACCAACCATCAGCAAGAAAGTCATTCCATAATTGAATTGGAAAAGCGCCTGCTTCCATGCTGTCATAGACATCGGATTCTGAGAAATCTTTAAATATGCGCGTTGCTGATTCTTCGACTAATTTAACTAAATCGTTCATCGTAATCCAAGGCCTCTTGCAATAATGCCTCTTAAAATTTCACGAGTACCACCGCGTAGCGAAAATGAGGGAGATTTTAGAATAGCATCTGACAACAACCTCTCTACACCCTGCTTAGCATCTAAACGAGCCTCAGTAGAAAGAATAAGCCGTAGTGCATCTGGCACTTCTTGTTCAAAAGAGGTACCTAGGTCTTTGACAACAGACGCTTCATTGACCGGTAATTTCCCTTGCTGAAGTTGATTGGCAACCGACAGTGACATTTGCCTTAAGACCATTAATCTAGCCGTAAATTGGCCGATAATCGCTGCCGCATGTTGCTGCAGCTCTTTTGCGCGAAGAATTTCAACAGCCGCTTCAAGCAATCGATAACTACTTAAAAAACGCTCTGGCCCACTGCGTTCAAACGCAAGTTCCGCCATCACCTGATTCCAACCTTGGTTAACTTCACCAATCACACGAGTGTCGGGTACAAACACGTTATCAAAGAAAATTTCATTGAAGTGTTCTTCACCGGCCATGTTTTTAATCGGGTTCATCGTGATCCCTTCATGGTCTAAATCAATAATGAATTGGCTAAGACCTGCATGCCGATCTTTTGTTGGCGCTTCGGTTCGGCACAACGTAATCATTTGTTGGCAGACGTGTGCCCAACTCGTCCATATTTTAGAGCCGTTAACTAACCAGCCTCCATCAACGCGTTCAGCACGCGTTTTAATAGATGCCAAATCAGAGCCACTATTAGCCTCACTCATGCCGATAGCAAAAAAGCATTCACCACGGACTATTTTAGGTAGGAAGTGTTGACGCTGTTCCTCCGTTCCAAAACGAAGTAATAATGGCCCACTTTGTCGATCCGCAACCCAATGCGCACCAACTGGTGCACCAGCGGCCAATAATTCTTCAATGACCACATAGCGCTCTAGGTAACTGCGCCCACCGCCGCCATATTCAGTTGGCCATGTCATCCCAAGCCAACCTTCAGCTGCAATTAAACGGCTGAATTCTGGATTACAAACTGACCAAGAATCAATGACCTCTCCGGGTGGAAACGTGCCTTGATTAGCAAGAAAACGCCTCACGTCAGAACGTAAGGCGGCCTCTTTTTTGCCTGTTAATACAGGCTCAAAATTTAAACGTTGCAAACTGAGTAAACCTTTTGCCGATTAAACAGCAGTGTAACCGCCATCAACTACCATTTCAGATCCATTCATAAAGGAAGAATCATCGCTGGCTAAATGTAAAACCGCATAAGACACTTCACGAGGTTGAGCAGGTCTATTTAAGATAGTTGTGCCCATAATCGCTTGGCGAACTTCCTCATCACCGTGCAATAAATCCTTAGTCATAGGTGTGTCGATAACACCAGGATGAACTGAGTTAACGCGAATATTGTATTGTGCGTAATCTACCGCTGTGGCTTTAGTGAATAACCTAACTGCACCTTTTGTTGCTTGGTAAGCAGCTGATACTGGCGCCCCAACAATGCCATAAATAGATGAAATATTAACGATAGAACCACCGCCTGCTTTTTGCATGGCGGGTAATACAGCTTTCGTACCAAAGAAAACACCTTTAACATTAATATCAAAAGTACGATCCCATTCTTCCGTGCTTGTTTCTTCAACTGCTTTAATAATTAAGATGCCCGCGTTATTAACAAGCACATCAATTTGGCCATGTTTAGCAACAATTTGCTCAACAACACTAATCCATTCGCTTTCATTGGTTACATTAAGCGGTAAAAACTCCGCTTTGCCACCGGCTGCATTAATGGAATCAGCCGTCGCAACTCCTTCTGTTGTGTTCATATCCGTAACGATAACGGTAGCGCCTTCTTCGGCTAATAATTCACAATGTGTGCGACCCATGCCCATTGCGGCGCCTGTGACCAATACTATTTTTCCGCTTACTCTTCCCATGTTGTTCTCCTGCTGTAATGTTCTTTTTATGTCGGTTTTTATATTAATTTAATCAGTATGATTTTGGCATACCTAATACATGATGGCCAATAAAGCTTAATATCATATTCGTTGAAATAGGTGCGATTAAATACAGCCTTGCCTCGCGCCACTTTCGTTCAATATCATATTCAGTTGCGAATGCAAATCCGCCGTGTGTTTGCATACAGGCTTCACCAGCATTCCAGGCCGCTTCAGCACATAACATTTTCGCCATATTAGCTTCTGCACCGCATGGCTCATCGGCTTCAAATAGCGCTGCTGCTTTTCTTGCCATTAATTCAGCGGCTTCAATTTCCGCATAGGCTCTTGCTATTGGAAATTGAATACCTTGGTTTTTGCCAATTGGCCCACCAAAAATCACACGTTCTTTGGCATAGTTTGTTGCTCGGTCGATAAAGAACCGCGCATCACCAATGCTTTCGCCGGCAATAATCACTCGTTCTGCATTCATACCGCTCATGACATAGCGAAAACCTTTGCCTTCTTCACCAATCAGCGCATCAGCAGGTATTTCCATATTGTCGAAAAACACTTCAGTTGTGTTGTGATTGATCATCGCATCAATCGCTTTTATTTCCATGCCATTGCCCACCACTTCACGCATATCCACCAAGAATATGGATAAGCCATCCGTCGGTTTAGCGACATCTTCAAGCGGTGTAGTACGAGCCAACAGCAACATTAAATCAGACTGAAACGCGCGGCTTGTCCAAACTTTTTGGCCGTTAATAATATATTTATCGCCTTTTTTAACCGCTTTAGTGCGCAGTTTTGTTGTATCCGAACCAGACGTTGGTTCTGTTACAGCAAAGGCTTGCAACCGTAATTCACCGGTGGCAATTTTCGGTAAATATTTTTGTTTTTGCTCTTCGCTACCATGCCGCAACACGGCACCCATAATGTACATTTGTGCATGACAGGCAGAGGCAGAACCACCGGATGCATGTATCGTTTCCATAATCACTGCGGCGGCTCTTAATGGCAAGCCAACGCCGCCGTATTCTTCTGGAATTAGTGCAGATAAAAAACCAGACTCTGTTAGTGCGTTAACAAACTCTTCAGGGTAAGCACTTTCAGCATCTAACTTACGCCAGTATTCGCCCGGAAAATCGTCACAAATCCTATTAACTGCATCGCGGATATCCGCATAGTCATTGCCTAGTGGTATTGATAATTCAGTCATAATTATTTATTTTTATGTTTAGCTTTTATAAGTATCGTTGTCGGCACCCAACTCAGGTGCTTCGTTTTGTAGTGGAGGCCGTTTACCGTTAAACATAATAGGTAGACCAACCAACTTCATGGCATTTTCAACAGATTCTTGAACAATACCCAAAGATTGCGTTTGTGGGTCGTTAAGCACCTCATCAACCATTTGAATGGGTGAATTAGGGATACCTATGTTATCCAGTTTTTCACGCCAATGCGATCGCGTTTCCTTAATGGTAATGGCTGTTATCAAGCGGTTTAATTCAGGTTTGTTTTGAAAACGTAATGGGTTCGTTTGAAACCGCTCTTCTTCTGTCCAATCGGGATGACCCAATACGCTTTTTAACAGCTCAAATAACTTATTGTTTGGTGCAGCAATAACCAAGAAGCCATCAGAACATTCATACGCTTGATAAGGTGCAATACCTTGAACACCAGAACCTTGTGGTGTCGGTAATTCACCTGTGGAGTGGTAACCTGCCATGTGATAGGTCATCCAACTTAGGGCTGTTTCGTATAATGCCGTATCAACAATGCAACCTTCTCCGGTCTTTTGACGGTTAAATAAAGCAGCAATAATGGCAATAGCACACCACATGCCTGTGCCCATATCAATAGCCGATGTACCGATTCTTACTGGTGGGCGCCCCTCTTCACCATTTAATCCCATCAAACCACTGTAGGCTTGCATTAATGGGTCGTAGCCCGGCTTGTCCGCCATTGGGCCGGTTTTGCCAAAAGCCCAAATATTACAATACACCAGCTTTGGGTTTTCTTTGCAAATTTCATCGGCGCCTAAGCCTAATGAATCAACTTTCCCCGGGCGCATATTTTGCAATACCACATCGGCTTTGTTAATCATTTCATTTCGCAGCCACTCTTTATCTTTAGGGTCGCTTAAATCAACGGTGACTGACTTTTTATCACGGTTTAATGCTTGAAACATCGACGAAGTACCGTTCCAAAATGGAGGTCCCCAATGTCGACAATCATCACCACGGCCTTCAGGTTCTACCTTAATAACTTCCGCGCCCATTGCCGCTAAAATCCATGTACCAAAGGGTGCTGCTACACTCGTTCCAATTTCATAAACACGAATGCCTTTAAGCGGCCATTCTGCTATTTGTTCTTTAACCATTTTCAACTCTACAATAGCCCGTTTAACGAGCAAATTATTTAACTATTACACCCAGCAATTCACTGGCCAAAAAACTACCTAACACTTGTTATAATAAACGTTTTTGTTTTAAAAACGCAAGTGATTCTGGGTTAACCATAGAAGATAAATCTCCCGGCTCTTTACCTAATAATAAAGCTTTTACAACCCGACGCATCACTTTCATGGTGCGCGTTTTAGGTAAGTCTTCAACAAACACAATTTGTTTGGGTTTATATGATTTACCCATTTCGGTAATCACGGCATTTATCAGTACTTCGGCTAAAGCAGATTCATCATTTTCATCAGGTTTAGGCACACAAACACAAACAACGGCGGAACCACCTACTTCATCTGGTACACCTACAACAGCAGCCTCAACAATTCTATTTGTCGCCAATAATGGGCCTTCAATTTCAGCAGGCCCTGTTCTTTTACCCGCTATTTTCAAAGTATCATCAGAACGACCCAGCACATACCACATGCCATCATCATCTTTAACTGCCCAATCACCGTGCACCCAAATCCCCGGCAGGGTTCGCCAATAACTATCAAGGTAGCGTTCTGGGTTATTCCATAAGCCACGCGTTAATCCAATTGAATGATGTCTCAACGCCAGTTCACCAACTTTACCAATCGCTATAGTGTTGCCTTTTTCATCAAGAATATCTGCACCCATCGCAGGAATAGCTGTATTGAAACAACACGGCTTTAGAGGCCGCAAAACAGTACAGCCCAAGATGCCACAGCCAATTTCTGTACCGCCCGTGAGGTTCAAAATAGGAACGCGTTTACCGCAAACCTTATCAAAGAACCAAAGCCATGCATCGGGGTTCCACGGCTCGCCCGTGGTGAGCACAACTTTTAATGATGAGAAGTCGTAACGAGACACATGGTCTTCTTCTTGACTCATAAAAATACGAGCGATAGTCGGCGCGAATCCTAACCAACTTACTTTATATTCATCGATAAACCGCCAAATTCGACCAGGGTCTGGATAATTCGGCGCTCCCTCACCCATGATTAATGTGGCACCGGTATAACTCACGCCCATAATTTCTAAAGGGCCGACAACCCAGCCCATATCACTCATCCACAGCATCCGGTCGTCTGATGACAATTCTGACAATACGTGCATATCAAACATGCCTTTAATCATAAAACCGCAATGTGTTTGCACTGTCCCTTTCGGCATCCCTGTTGTGCCCGATGTGTAAACCAACATCATCGGGTCTTCAGCATCCATCACTTCAGTCTCGCAATCAATGGGCATATTTTTTGTTAAAGCATGCCAGTCATAGTCACCCTGTTGTTTTGTTAACGCCAAATTCATGTGGTCAAAAACAATGACATGCTCTAGTGATGGAACCTTTTTCTTGGCTTCATTAATGGTTGATTTTAGGTTAACGGGTTTCGACCGTCGCAAGGTGCCGTCAACCGTAATCACTGCCTTTGCTTCACCATCATTAAGGCGAACAATAATAGGTTCTGGGCCAAAGCCAGAGAACAAAGGGATGACCATGCCACCCATTTTTATAATCGCTAAAAAGGCTACTGCTACCTCTGGAATCATTGGCATATAAAGGCCAATAGCATCGCCTTTCTTAAGCCCTAATGAACGCAATCCATTGGTTAACTGGCAGACTTTAGCATCGAGTTCTTTATAAGTAAGGGAGCTTTTTATCCCAGCTTCAGTTTCATGATGAATAAACGGCTTATCCCAAACATCCGTGCCTTTGTGTTTGTCTAGGCAATTGAGCACCATGTTGGTTTTGCCGCCAACGCACCATTGCGTCCATTCAATGCCTTTACTGGCATCTAATACTTTATCGTACGGTTGGTAGAATTTGATGTCTAAAAAATCAATCGCGGCATTCCAAAACCACTCAGGGTCTTCATCAGCTTTACTTAACAGCTCGTCGTAATCAGCTAGGCCTGTCGTGCGTATAAACCTCTGCATTTGAGATATTGACGTTAATTCGTCATTTGGCTCCCAAACGGTATTGGGGTACGGTTTAAACTCCATAATGCTCTCCAAACAGTTATGTCATAAGCCTGTATGCGTTAAGATTGGCTTGGCTGACGACATGAAAATATATAAAAAAACCCGTTTCCCAATTTAGTTATTTAGAAAACGGGTTTTTAATCGGCTTTACGTTACGTTATTAACGATAGTGCAGAACCATAAAATTATCAATTTCGATACGTTTTTCAGGCGGGATAATCACCGTCGTCATTGGGTCTCTAATAATAGAAGGACCATGAATGATGTTACCCGCTTTTAGTTCTGACATTTGCCATACTTTAAAGTCATGGAATTCACCTTCATGGCTAACTTGACGTGTTTCCACATATGCCGCCTCAGGTGGCGTAACGCCTTCAATTTCATGCTCAATAATTTCGGGCATGGCTTTAGGTGCAACAGCTTGTACAAACACTTCTGTTATTGCATAGCCTGCGTCCGGGAATCGGGCACCATCAGGGTAAATATTGGTGTACATTTCTTCAAATGCGGCGATGATTTTATCAATGTCTTCAGGGCTTTTTGCAGAACCCTCATCCAATAGCGTTTCGAAACTTTCAAGCTGTCCCATGTAGCGGCCATAAAAACCGTAACGGTATTCAAGCTCTTCAGAATCAATGCCTTCAGATGCCATTTCAGCGATAGCTTTCGCTTCAAGTGAACGCCAAGCGCCGTCAATTTTATCAGCAACAGCCATTTTACCTGCATCGTCTGAACCATTAGGAATAGATATAACCACACCCATATGATAACGATGTAGGTATTCTGCACAGGCACCACCAAACGCTGAAAATGCAGCTGCGTAAGGGAAGGTAATAACGTCAGCCAAATCAAAGTCTTGTGTATAACCCCACATATGGACGGGGCCAGCACCGCCATAACACATCATCGTAAAGTCACCCGTGTTATAGCCTTTAGAAACAAGAATGGCTTTGGCAGCATCGCGCATTTGTGCATTAACGACTGAAAGGATTCCTTTGCCAGCTTGGTAAATATCAAGCCCGAGTGGATCTGCAACCACCTTTTTTAACGCTGCTTTGGCCTTTTCAACATCTAACTTTACTTTACCACCCAAGAAGTAATCAGGGTCTACATAACCCATAGCAACGTTTACATCTGTCACTGTTAATTTATCGTATTTATAACAAATACCCACCTCAGCACCAGCACTTTCTGGGCCTACATGTAAGCGCTTATATTCATCAATCCAAACGGCCGAACCGGCGCCAGAACCAACCGAATCAATGGCAACCATTGGCAAGGCCAAACGGTGGCCAGCAAAGTCAGGGTCCTTCCGAATAGACAACATATTATTAACGATAAGGCCCACATCAAAACTAGTACCACCCATATCGGCGGTACACACATTTTTTAAGCCTAATTTTTGGCTCATCACTTGAGCTCCCATCATGCCGCCAATAGGCCCTGAGATAACAGTTTCATACAAGCGTGGGTATTCAACATTAACCGCACCGCCATACGACAATAAGGTAAGCAAACGTGCACTATAGCCATCTTCAATCGCTGTTTTTTCAACATCCGCAATGGTTTCGCGTGTGTGTTCTGCTGCAAAACACTGGAGCAGTAAACTTTTTAAACGATTGTTTTCTTTGCTGACCGGCGCAATGTCCGATGAACATACAACAGGAATATCAATACCTGCATCTTTAAGCATATCTAATGCAACGCTTTTCGCTTTGTGTTCATGGCTTTGTTCTATATATGAATTAATGAACAAAATACCAATCACCTCAACGTCAGCTTTGATGAGCTTCTTTACTCCTTCTTTGATATGTTTTAAACACAGCGGAACCATAACAGTACCAGGGTCAATGTGTTTGCCCATGAAATAGCTGCCACCACTGATACGCTCACTCACACCATGAACATTTTGGCGATCAACCATCGGCCTCGTATGTTTGTGCAATTGGTTATGTAATATTTCAGACTGTGTTTGCCCTAGATAGGTTAGCCCACCTTCCATAATAGACATATCTTCAAAACCACGCGTGACTAGCAAACCTACTTTTTTGCCCGTGCCCGTTAGCAGTGTATTAAGCATACCTGTACCGGCATAAATACTAACCGATGCATTTTCATGCGCTTCTCTGGACGTAATACCAATACTTTGCGCCGCGTCTTCTACAGATTCCTTATAGCTGGCTGCTTCATCTTGTTTGTTAGTAAGCGCTTTGCCCACGGTGAATGTGCCATCATCTTTTACCAAGATGGTGTCGGTCATTGTGCCGCCCGCATCAAGGGCTAAGATGTATTTTTTATCTTTTTGTAATTGTTCTTTAGAAACTGACATGTGTTCTCCTAAATTTTTATACCCAACAGGGCTAGATTTGCTTGAAGGTGCTTAAAAGCACACTAACCTAGCTCAAATTTATAGTGCAGCTAAAAAGTCTGCTGTTTTATCTTTAAACCAATCAGGCGATTCGTCAGCCAATGGTTTATCCATCATTTCTCTATAAAACCTATCAAGGTCGGGGAAAGATTCAAATATTAGCGGGTAACCGGGCGGAACAATTTCAACCGCTAATTGAGCAGTGCAGCCAGGGCAATAAAACTCACGAAGTTCCATCCATTCTGGATCGGGTGCCGCCGCAGCTGGATAGTAAACCTGTTCCATACTATCTTGAGTATCACGTGTTCGAATATCAGTATGTAATTTCCAATTGACGCGATAATCGCCATATTCATGCCCACAATCACATTTAACAATGCGTTCAGTTCCATTCATAACGATGTACAAATGGTCATTTAAACGCATTAATATTTTATTATCCCACGTGACTTTTTCTTGCAAAATATCCAAGTAGGTCCAAAAACGTTCTGGGTCTTTCTTGGTCATGCGCCTCATTTCATCCACATCAATATCTGAAATTTGACCTTCAACTAATTGTTGTAATAAACCTTTATCAACTACTTCCATTTTTTTCTCCTAATTTTTAGCTATTTAATAACGTTATTTAAATTTCAAAATCATCGTCTAATTGCCAAAAATTTCTGTAATGTTTGTCATAGCCCGCAAAGCTGGTTGAACTGCGATACATTTCCAAAAGCTCTTCCCTTATTGTGTGAGATTCAACTTTTGCCTTCTGTTCTTTCCACCATTCAACAGCCGGTTTAGAGTCTGCTTTACGGCTTGCATACAGCGCGTCTTGCTCTTGCTTAGTTGCTGCTTCATCCATTGTCACCATGCCGTCTTCATCTTTTGTAGCAACAACGCCATACATTGTTTTTGCAAAATCTTCAGGTAATTGGCCAATACGGATATCTTCTACAACCGAGCTGTTTTCTCTTTCAAGTGGGTCACCCCAACCGCCAGAGGCACCAGCAGCGTTAGCCCACAAGTCGTTATCACCCATTGATTGTTCAGGAGGATCATATTTCCATGACGTAATATCACCGGTTAATTTTCCTTTAGCCGCGTATGCCAGCACTTCACCAGCTGTGGTTGGTGTATCGCCATCTGCTTTAATCAAGTCGGGGATATTCGTGTTCAACGCTGTTACCGTTATCACGCCAGGCGCAGGGTAACCGCCGTTCATACCTGAGGATAAAAAAGTCGTCATTGATGTGGCAGAGCCACCACGAGTAATGCCTAAGCGCTGCCCTGTTTCTTGCATCCAGTGGACCGAGCTTTGGCCTACGCCGCCACGATATTTACCGTGCCCACAATAACCAGGCTCTAACTTTCTACCTAAATGGTGAAGCGGTGGAATTAAATATTCGAATTCTTCTGAGTTACCTACATTGCATAATTGAGTGTGTTGTGCCCATGTGCATGGGGTGCCATCTTTAAACGGATATGCGCCCATTGCGCCGCCGCCTACCCACTCAAAATTAGTAAACCCATAGGGCGTTCCGTCTTCTAAAACACCGCTGCCTTGTACGCCATCCCACGAATCTTCAGGAGCAAACGCTTCTTCCAAATAACCACGCATAAAGAAGTTTCTGTGTATTGCGCTGGATGAGAGGCATTGCATTTGCATGGATTGCGCCCAAATATTGGCGCACGCGGCAAACTCAGTGTCTGGATTATAAATACTGCCTTCATGGTAAATACTTTCAACGTTCATATTCACCCCAGCACTGGCTTTACAGCTATGAGCAAATGTCGTTGTTATGCCTAAATACAAGCCCACATCAGATCCACCTGGATAGCCATTAAACCCATGGTAACCCCAACGTGATGATCCTTCCGTATCAAAAACAATGCCGCCTTTTTCATCTTGGCTGAACATCGTATGGACATGAAGCATTTCATTTTTATCAGCGTGCTTCCAGATTGTTTGCTGACCCTTAAGCATTGAAATTCTAAAACAACTCCCTTCATAACGACCTGGAATAAGCGTTGAGCGCATATTGTCTAGAATCATTCTACGACTTTCTTCAATAATTTCTTTACACGCTTGCTTGTAATATTCAACACCGTATTCTTCGGCAATTTCATGGATAGAACCGTGAATCATTGAACAGCCCGCTAAACGCATTTTGTCATCTAAAATATTCATTGCGCCAGCACGAGTTCGGCGCATCCAAAGGGTTTCCCACCATTTAGCTTGTCGTAAATTTTCACCTGTTTTCATGGGAGGAAATACAAATCCATCCATAAACGTATCAACT
This sequence comes from Cycloclasticus sp., assembly GCA_012959695.1. GTDB lineage: Bacteria > Pseudomonadota > Gammaproteobacteria > Methylococcales > Cycloclasticaceae > Cycloclasticus. The sequence goes on along the minus strand of DUCS01000006.1, from coordinate 19,156 downwards.
GTAAACACAGGCCAACTACCCGCCTGCGGTGCGCCGGCTTCCATAATATGGTTAACCGAACAAGCCCATGCAATCACTTCGCCTTCAACAGCAATGGGGACTAACGTATAAGTGTCGCCAGGGTGTGGTGCGCCAGATGTTAGAGGGTCATCTGTACCAAAAACATCACCATCGTTGATGCCTGGGTTGTCTTCAAAGTCATTATCAATCATGTGTTTGATTGAAACAGGGAAAGCCGCACAGTGGGAAATAAACCCAAGTGACATCGCTAGCGTATCACCTTCAGCCGTGGCCAATGCCCAAACTGACTCACCCATTTCACGCCCACCAGGGCTAGCAGCAACATACCGCGCTTTTTCCCGAGCGGCAAAAACAGCCGATTGTAAACGTGAGAAAAACTGTTCGTATTTAATAGGGTCTTGGTCTTTTAACGTAAGCTCTTTTGTCCCCCAATAACATCCTGTTTCATCATATGTGGTATCTCTTTGGCTCAGCTTGTATGCCAAGGTTTTTTCTAATGGAAGACCTAAGCCTTCTTTCATTACAGTAGCCATAATACTTTCCTCCTCAGGATATTATTTACCAAACAAGTGTTAGTTTTACACGGCAACAATACTAAATACAACCTACAACCTACAACCTACAAATTTATATTATTCCCAATATGTAAAAACCAACTTTTCTATAACGCAATACATTATTAATATTGCTAAAACGTTTTCAATTAATTTATGGTGTTAGTACAGCTCGGCCTACCACCTTACCTGCCTCTAACTCATTTAAAATGTCATTAGCCGAATCAAATGGGTATTCTTTTGTCGGCAAACTGGGTACTTTTCCATCAATGGCTAATGCCATTAATTCTTCAAATTCACCCAGGCTTCCTGCGTAACTGCCCATAATAGTGACAGCTTTTACGGGTATTAGGGGCAATGGCCAAGGTGCCGCACCGCCAAACAGGCCGACAATCACTATGTTGCCACCTTTACCAACAGCATCAAATGCTAAACCTGAACTGCTTTCAGCACCGACTAAATCTATAACCGCTAAGGCAGGGCCACCAACGGCTGCTTGAACTTGAGCAACAGCATCATCGGCCATGCCATCAACGGCAGCACCAGCACCAGCTTTAACCGCTGCAGTGCGTTTGGCGGGGTCTAAATCAACAACAACTGGCGGCAAGCCACCCATCGCCTTAACCAAGCCAATACACATTAAACCTAGACCACCCGCACCAATAATAACAACGGGTGCTTTTGTTAATGTCGCTTCAACTTTTTTAAGGGCTGAATAGGTAGTGAGCCCAGAACATGCGAGTGGTGCTGCTATGCTAGGGTCCATATCACCCATATCAAATAGATAACGAGGATGCGGGATTTTTACATGGTCTGCATAGCCACCATCTACTTGCAAACCAATGTACTGAGGCGCTGCGCAATAATTTTCTCGGCCATCCAAACATTGATGACATTCCCGACAGCCTTGCCAAGGAAAAACGACGTAGTTTTTGCTGGTATCTAACTCACCTGCATCTGGGCCTGCGGCCACAACAATGCCAGCGGGTTCATGCCCCATCACGCGTGGTAACTTCATGCCGCGTTCAGCAAAACTGAGTGTTTTACCGTGTCCTAAATTGTAGCAACCTTCACGAATGTGCAAATCTGTATGACAAACACCATTAGCGGTTACGCGTAATAACACCTCGGTTCCCGTTACCGTCATATCCGGACGGTCTTCACCGATAACATCTCCACCAAATTCATTTAAACTTTGACAACGCATTTTATTCCCCTACTTTAAATTTCACTTTGACTAACAAATTTCACCATACGATAAGCATCTAAGCCTTCGTAACCACCTTCGCTGCCATAACCAGATTGTCGACGGCCGCCTAATGGGGAATCTAAAAACACGACAGGGAAACCATTAATGCCAACTTTGCCAGAATCTAAATCAATTGATGCTTTATCAGCGGTTTCTTGCGAACCCGTGAATAGGTATGACGCTAAAGCAAAATCAGTGCTGTTTGCTTTGCTGATAGCATCATCATAGGTGTTGAATTTATTAATGATGGCAACAGGGCCGAATGGCTCCTCTTTCATAATTCTTGCATTATCTGGTACGTCAGCTAACACGGTAGGCGCGTAAAAATACCCTTCTCTATCTAACGGCTCTCCGCCTGTTAATAAGGTGGCGCCTTTTTCTACCGCATCTTTCACTAAGGCATCAACGGCTGGAACACGACGAGCGTGTGCTAAAGGCCCCATTTGTGTATCTGAGTCTAAACCGTCGCCTACGCGTAACGCAGCAAATTTTTCAGCAAAGCCTTTAGCAAAAGCAGCATGAGCCGAATCTTGTACATAAAAACGTGTTGGAGAAATGCAAACTTGCCCTGCATTCCTACTTTTCGTGGTAACGGACAGGTCCAATGCTTTTTCAATATTGGCATCATCAAAAACTAAAACAGGCGCGTGCCCACCCAGCTCCATAACGCAAGGTTTTGCATGTTTCCCCGCCATTGCAGCAAGCTGTTCACCGACTGGGGTTGAGCCAGTAAAGGCAACTTTACGAATAACCGGTGATTCAATCAACCGCTTGCTAATAAGCGCAGGATCACCCAGTAATAAATTAATAACACCTGCGGGTAAGCCAGCCTTATCTAAGGCTTGGACAACGGCCATAAATGAAGCAGGGGTTTCTTCAGCCGGTTTAACAACAACCGAACAGCCCACCGCTAAAGCAGAGGCAATTTTGCGTGTAGCCAGTGATGCTGGAAAATTCCATGGCGCAAATGCAGCAACGGGGCCAATGGGTTCTTTGCGTACAGTCCTATCAATAAAGCCTGGCATTCCATCTAGCGTTCTATCAACCGATTCTTCTGCAGCGTTTGAACACCACTCCAGTAACATCGCACAATTTTCTACTTCTGCCACGGAGTCTGCTAACGGCTTACCTAATTCGAGTGTCATATGACGTGCAACATCAGTCGCTTGCTCACGAAGTAACCCGGCGGCTTTATGCATAATCGCTTTACGTTCAGCATGTGGCGTTTTTCGCCAAATTTCGAACCCTTTTAGGGACGAAGCTAGCGCGCAATCAATTTGCTCGGCAGTCGCCATTGGGTGCAAACCCAATACTTCGCCATTAGCTGGGTTTAACACCTCACCCTTGTCTTTTGTATCTTCTATCCACTCACCATCTATATATAAAGCGAGTGTTGCGTAATCTGGATTTTGCATAATTATCTCTTTTAAAATAGGTTATTTATAAACCGAAAAAATTGGCTATTTTGCTAAACAAACCGCGTGGTTTATTTGCTAGTTCAGCTGGTTTCTTTTTAAAGCTAAAGTTTTTATACCCGTCGCTAACTTCTTCAGCTAATACATTTCTGTAATTGCCTAGACCACCAAGGTAAAACATAACCGCATGCGCTTTCCCGGGAATGTTGGCACCGAAAATCCACGATTCTGCTTTAGAAAATAACGTCATATTGGCAATTTCTGAACAGGTAGCACCCCAAGAATCTTCAGCATCTTGATTGGCTTCAACAACCGCTTGGTCTGTTTTCCGCAGATGTTCAATAAGATCGGAAATCCAGTCAACCTGCGTTTCAATGCTTGGAGGTAAGTTCGTGAATGGGCCGTTAGGGCCAAGAATCATGTGCATATTGGGGAAGCCTGCATTGGCTATGCCTAGGTAACTGGTTGGCCCATCGGACCATTTATCTTTAATTTGAACGCCACCTCGGCCACGAATATCCATGCGTGTATAGCTGCCATCAACGGCATCAAACCCTGTTGCAAAGATTAAAATATCCAGTTCATGTTCTTCGCCACTTTCCGTACGAATACCGGTTTGTGTAAATTCTGCAATCGGGTCTGCTTTTACATCAACTAATGCCACATTATTACGGTTGAATGTTTCGTAATAACCGGCATTACATAAGGGTCTTTTCGCATATAAGTCATGCGGCGTGAGTTTCGCCGCCATCTCAGGGTCTGTCACTGTTTCAGCAATTTTCTTGCGTACAAAAGCCGCCGCTTTCTCATTTGCTATTGGGTCCAGAGCAATGTCACTGAAAGTTTCAAACATATAGCGGAAACCACCGCCGTTTTCCCATGCTGCTTCAAACACTTTGTCGGTTTCTTCTTCTGAAAGGTCGGCACATGGCGTGGTGCTTTCTTCAAATCCAAATGCAACACCCGAACTAAAGACTTGCGCCCATCGTTCATCGTAGGTTTCTTTTATTTGGTTTAACTCTTCCTCCGCTAGCGGGCGATTCCTAACGGGAACAGAGTATTGAGGCGAACGTTGAAAAACTGTTAAATGCCCTGCTTCCGGCGCAACGGCAGTAATAAACTGTTGCCCTGTTGATCCCGTTCCAATAACACCAACTCGCTTACCCGTGAAATCAACACCATCACGAGGCCAAGCGCCTGTGTGATAAGTTTGTCCTTTGAATAAGTCATAATCCTTGAATTTTGGTATATTCGCAGCGGACAATAACCCAAGCCCTGTTACTAAATGTTGCGCTGTTACCTTATCTCCTTGGTCGGTTTCAACATCCCATAAATTGGTTTGTTCATTAAAAATGGCTTTCGTTACTTTAGTCTCAAATTGATAACTTTTTCTTATATCGAAACGGTCTGCAAAATGGTTTAAGTACTCCATAATCTCTGGTTGAGTGATATATCGGTTTTTCCAATTCCATTCTTGGAGCAAGTCTTTATCAAAGGACAAACAATACACAAAACTTTCGGTATCTGACAGCGCACCCGGGTAGCGATTCCAATACCAAGTGCCGCCAACATCAGAGGCATTATCGTAAGATTGAACGTGCATACCCAGCTGATCACGTAGCTTGTGTGTCATGTACAAACCACCAAAGCCAGCACCAACGACGACAGCATCAAAATCTGCGCCCGGCATTTGGGTTATTGATTGATCTTTTTTTACCATCTTGCTTCCCCTCTATCTCAAATTTTATTTGCTACTTTGGCCTTTATACCAAGCGGCTATTTTTTTAATTTCGTTATCAGCCTCTTCTGCGCGACCGGCCAAGAATGGGAACACGTGCTGCATGCCATCAACTACTGATAATGTTGAATTAACACCGGCATCACTGGCCATTGCATGCAGGCGTCTTGAGTCATCTAACAAGGTCTCATCACTACCCGCATTCATATACAGCGGAGGATAATTAGAAAAATCCGCATGAAGTGGGTTTGCAAGTGGGTCATTAGCCGCACCATTTTCACCTAAAAACATACCCGACATTGCTTCTAGAACCGGGCGCTTTACCAAAGCGTCTGTTGCTTCATTTGAATCGAGTGTGGAACCGGTTAACTCCATATTTAGCCAAGGTGAAAAAGCAATAACACTGCCCGGGAGTGGTAAGCCCAATTCGCGGAATTTTAGTACTGATGAAATAGCTAAATTCCCTCCGGCTGAATCACCAACTGTCGTAATGTTGTGCGCTTCAATACCGCTAGAAAGTATTGCTTTGTACACCGATACGGCATCATCAATTTGCGCAGGAAAAGGTGCTTCTGGCGCTAAGCGGTAATCCAAAACCACACTAATTGCACCCAATGCCTTTGCTACATGCCCAGCTAACTTTCGATGGCTGGAAGACGACCCAACAACAAACCCTCCGCCATGTGTGTATATCAATACTTTGTTAACATCTGCATCTACCGGTAGTGCCCAAATAACATCAACCCCTCCTACGTTATCACTTTTGTAGGTGACACCTTCAGGCTCTTTCGTAGGCTTTTCCCATTCATCAAATACATCGCGCATATCATCAAGCGTCATGTTTGGGTTAGCCACCATTCGGTCTGTCCAACTTTGGTATAGGTCACGCAAAAAGTTAGATTCAATTGATGCCATTTCTATTTCCTTTTAAAAATTAAATTTGTTTTTTATTTAACAATATCTAAAAATGACTGCGGAACGGCGACCGGTTTTTTCGCTTCGTAGTCAAAAAATACCAAGCCTGTTTTAGCAATCGCAACAACCGTTCCTGTCTCTTTACAAGACATACGATAATACATATCGCAGCCCTTAGATGAAAAGTCGCCCAGTGTTATCTCAACCGCTAACATCTGCCCAAAATAGGCTTCAGCTTTATAGTTAACACCAATATCCGCCATGATGATGCCGTAACCTTCCACATCTAATTCGGACATATTGTTCGCTTCAAAAAACTGAGCGCGCGCCTCATGCAATAACGAGATAACACTATCGTGAGCTAAATGGTTGCCAATGTTAAGGTCTTTTACCCGAACGGATAATTCGTGCGTATACAGTGTTGTTTCTGGATAAATGATAATGATTCGTGCCATGTAATGTACTGCCTATTTAGTTAGTTAATATTCATTTGACTATACTTAAAAAAAGTATGTCAACGCTAAAAATTTTAATCCGTTTGTTCTCGGTGCTTTTCCCATCAATCTAGAATATCCTTCGCCATGCCATCCATACCAGCTTGGTCAATACCCATTGGAAGAATCATATATTCTATTGGCAACTGACATAATTTAAGCATCATCAAATGGCATCAAATAAATGGTAGCTTACTAGTCATTTATGTCTTCAATTAATGTAGATTAGAAAACATAACAAGTGTTAGAATTAAACACAAGCGTTAAAATTAAAATTGAAGTTTGTTCGACTACATTTATCTTTCGAAGACTTCTATTACTGTAAACCTTCACAGGAGAAAACATGCCCTCAAACGATGCGTCAGCCATAGAACAAGAAGGGCCAGATCAGGCCTACCGTTCCAGATTAAAACAAGGTATTTTTGCACTTCCAAAATGTAAAAGCTGCAATGAACTTCACTTCTTCCCTCGTGTTGTATGCCCGCATTGTGGTGAATTTGAACTTGAATGGCAGACGGTATCGGGCAAGGGTGAGGTCTATTCAACCACCACTATTCGCCGCAAACCTGAGCGTGGTGGTAATTACAATGTTTGCCTCGTTACTCTAGAAGAAGGCCCGCGCATGATGAGCCGTGTAGAAGGCGTGGATTCTGAACTAGTGGAAATTGGTGACCAGGTAATCGCTTCAATTAACAATGATGACGACGAACCGTTTGTTGTCTTTACACCCAATAAGGAGGGCTAAACGATGGCTCATGAATTAAGAGGTTCTGCTGCCATTGTTGGTGCCGGTTTAGCCGGTTGTGGTGAAGCACATGGCAGAATGCCATTGGATATTCTTGCTGAAGCAACACATAACGCGTTGGATGATGCTGGCTTAAAACTCAGTGATGTTGACGGCCTATTTACGGGGTCTTCATACCACTTTATGCCCACGCTAAGCACGGCAGAATATTTAGGCATTAAGCCACGTTTTTCTGATGGCAGTATGGTCGGTGGATCATCTTTTGTTGCCCATACATTAAACGCTGCTAGTGCCATAAAAAATGGTTTGTGCGAAGTAGCACTCATTTGTTATGGCAGTAACCAACGCACAGCCGGTGGCAAACTAGCCACCATGTCTGAACAGCAAATTTACGAAGCACCCTATAAACCACGTTACCCGATTAGCTCATACGCCTTGGCTGCAGCGCGGCATATGCATCAATACGGCACAACCCGCGAGCAAATGGCTGATGTGGCCGTGGCTGCGCGTAAATGGGCACAGTTAAACCCAGCCGCGTTTGCTCGTGATGAGTTAACTCGGCAAGATGTGCTTAACTCACGAATGATCAGCGACCCTATCTCTTTATTAGATTGCTGTTTAGTCACCGATGGTGGTGGCGCTGTTATTATGGTTTCTAGCGAACGCGCTAAAGACTTCCCGAATAAACCCGTTTATTTATTGGGCACAGGTACTGCTCATTGGCATCGTCAAATCACTCAAATGCCTGATTTAACCACCACAGCAGCGCTAGATTCTGGCAAACGCGCTTTTGCTATGGCCGGCCTAACAAAGGACGATGTTGACGTTGTTGAACTTTATGATGCGTTTACTATCAACACCATTCTATTCCTTGAAGACCTTGGCTTTTGTGCCAAAGGCGAAGGCGGTGCGTTCGTAGCAGACGGTAACATTGCACCAGGTGGTAGCCTTCCTGTTAACACAAATGGTGGCGGCCTGTCTTGTGTGCATCCTGGCATGTATGGCATTTTTATTCTTATCGAAGCTATTCAGCAATTACGCGGTGAATGTGGTGCTCGTCAGGTTAAAAACCCCGAGGTCGCTTTAGTGAACGGTAACGGTGGTGTACTATCAAGCCAAGTAACCACAATTCTTGGCACAGAGGCTGTTTTATAAATGACTAAATCTTCTTTAGATGGCATTAAAGTCGTCGATTTATCACGTGTTTTAGGCGGCCCATTATCCACCCAAATTTTGGGTGACCATGGTGCTCAAATTATTAAAGTTGAACCGCCGGCAGGCGATGAAACACGTGGCTGGGGTCCTCCTTATCACGAACGCGGCAGCGCCTATTATGATGGTGTAAATCGTAATAAAAAGTGCATCGCATTAGATATGCGCCAAACGGAAGCGCACGAGATTCTATTTAGACTGCTGGAAGATGCAGACATTTTAGTTGAAAACTTTAAAATCGGTACGCTTGAAAAATGGGGTATCGGGTTTAAAGATGTGCTGCAAAAGAAATTCCCAAAACTGATTCACTGTTGTGTAACAGGTTTTGGTAGCACAGGCCCGTATGCAGGTTTCCCAGGGTATGATGCTGTTGCCCAGGCTACCTCAGGATTAATGAGTATTAATGGTGATCCTGATCGCCCACCTATTCGAATGGGTGTACCGATTGTTGATTTAACGACGGGTATGAACGCTGTCATCGCAATTCTATTAGCCTTACATGAACGTAAAAGCTCTGGGTTAGGGCAATCCATTGAAGTCAGTTTATATGACACGGCTGTTAGCCTTATTCACCCTCATGCGGCCAATTGGTTTTTAGATGGAAAGCCACAAAATAGAACTGGCAGTGCCCACCCTAATATCACACCCTATGACTTGCTTCCAACTGCTAATGGTTACTTATTTTTGGCGATTGGTAACGACCGACAATTTGCTGGTTTATGCAAAGCCCTAGGCAATGAAAAAATGGCAGCAGATCCACGTTTTGCAATCAATGCCGATCGTGCACGTAACAGAGCGGCCTTACGCAAAATACTTGAAGATTTGCTCGTTGATATGGACGGCAAAGCACTCACTCAAGAATTGTTAGAAAAAGGCATCCCTGCTGGCTCTGTTCAAACCGTTCAAGATGCATTACAACATCCGCAAACCATAGCACGTGAAATGGTCGTTCAAGACGGTGAATACAGAGGAACTGGCATTCCCATCAAATTATCAAGAACGCCCGGCAAAATACAGTTTAAACCGCCACAATACGGTGAAAATAACGCTGAAATATTATCCGCTGCGGGCTATTCTGAAGAAGAAATTGAACGTTTCAAACAGATGCAAGTAACACTTGATAAACCGAAAAAATAATATGCCCTCTTACCCTGAATCAATCCGGATTATTGACGTCTCTCCTCGCGATGGTTTGCAAAACATCAAACAAAACGTATCCACCGCCGATAAAATTGAACTCATACATCGCTTAGAGCAAGCCGGCGTAAAAAATATTGAAGTCGCTAGTTTTGTTAGTCCTAAGTGGGTGCCGCAAATGGCGGATGCATCTGACATCCTTAGCCTACTCGACTTAAACAGTTCAACGAACTACTCCGTTTTAACACCTAACCTAAAAGGTGTGGAGCGTGCTTTAGACAGTGGTGTTAAGGAAATTGCTGTTTTCTCTGCGGCCTCTGAAAGTTTCACCCAAAAAAACACCAACTGTTCTATTGATGAATCATTGCACCGTATTGAAGAATTAATGCGGCCTGCCATTGCCCAAAATGTGCGTGTACGTGGTTACGTGTCCTGTGTACTAGGTTGTCCTTATGATGGCGACATTGCCACAACAAAAGTGGCCAGTCTAAGTAAAGCTTTGGTCGACATGGGTTGCTACGAAATTTCATTGGGTGACACCATTGGTATCGGCACACCCATCAAAGCAAAAGCGATGCTTGACGATGTGCTTAAGCTCGTACCAGCAAACCAAATTTCATTACATTTTCACGACACACGCGGCCAAGCACTTGCAAACCTACTGGCTTGTTTAGAATATGGTGTCGCAACCATTGATTCATCGGTTGCAGGATTAGGTGGTTGCCCTTATGCCAAAGGCGCATCGGGCAATGTCTCAACTGAAGATGTGGTCTATATGCTCGATGGAATGGGTATTGAGACAGGCATTAATCTTGAAAAATTAGCCGAAGCAGGGCAATTCATTACTCAACAACTCGGCATCGCTAATAATAGCCGTGTCGGCAACGTTTTAAAAAACTAATATGAATAAACAACTTTGGGCGCCTTCTCAATCTCGCATTGAGAATTCGCAAGTTTGGCAATTTGCACAAGTTATTAACAAACGCTACGACCTTTCCCTTAATAGTTACAGCGAATTGTACGATTGGTCTATCGGCAATATTCCAGAGTTCTGGCAAAACATTTGGGAAAGCAATGACGTTATTCACTCTACGCCTTATTCATCGGTTGTAGACGATATTCATAAAATGCCAGGCGCTACTTGGTTTGCTGATTCGCGTTTAAACTTCGCAGAAAATTTACTGCGTTTTCGTGATGACCGAACCGCTGTTCATTTTTGGGGTGAAGACCAAATTAAATCACAGCTCAGCTATGCAGAACTTTATACCGAAGTTGAAAAACTAGCGCACAGCTTACGTGAAATGGGCCTGACCAAAGGCGACCGTGTCGCTGCGTTTATGCCTAATATTCCTGAAACCCTTATTGCCATGTTGGCGACAGCCAGCATTGGTGCGGTATGGTCATCCACCTCACCTGATTTTGGTATTAAAGGTGTGCTGGATCGCTTTCAACAAATTAACCCCAAAGTAGTGATTGCTGCCGATGGCTATTTATATGGCGGCAAGTATATCAACACCTTGGATAAATTGAATGCCATCATTGAATCCCTTCCCTCTGTGGAAGCGGTTGTGGTGGCAAAGTATGTTGAGAGGCCCGAACTAGCGGCTATTAATAATGGCGTCTTTTGGGATGACTTTTTAGCCAAAGAACCCACGCCATTAGTCTTCGAACAACTGCCGTTCGATCACCCTTTGTACATCATGTATTCATCAGGCACTACTGGCTTACCCAAGAGTATCGTGCATTGCGCTGGCGGCGTGCTGCTTCAGCACCTTAAAGAACATAAGTTGCATGCGGATATGAGCCGTGATAAGACGCTGTTCTATTTCACCACCTGTGGTTGGATGATGTGGAACTGGTTAGTATCAGGCCTTGCGACTGGCGGTGCTATTGTTCTGTATGACGGCAACCCGTTAAAACCAGATAAAAGCATCTTGCTAAAGATGATTGATGAATTAAACATCAACATTTTTGGTACCAGCGCTAAATATATCGATACGCTGGAAAACATGGGTATAGCGCCTAAAGACTTATCTGACTTTCCTTCATTAGAAACTATTCTTTCAACAGGCTCTCCCTTGTTAGAAAAAAGCTTTGATTACGTTTACCGTGACTGGAAAGAAGATGTATTGCTCGCTTCCATTTCTGGTGGCACCGATATCGTGTCCTGTTTCGCGGGTGGTGTGCCTTGGTTGCCGGTTTACCGTGGCGAATTACAATGCTGCATGCTGGGGATGAAGATGGAAGCGCTGGATGAAAATGGCCAAGCTGTCATTGGTGAAAAAGGCGAGTTGGCGTGCAGCGCTGCATTCCCAGTGATGCCTATTTATTTTTTAAATGACGATGGCGGCAAAAAATACCACGACGCCTATTTTGACGTGTACCCAAACATATGGTGCCACGGCGATTATGTTGATATCAATGAGTACGGTGGCGTACGCTTCTTTGGCCGATCAGATGCCACCCTAAACCCAGGCGGCGTACGCTTAGGTACAGCCGATTTATATCGCGTGGTAGAAGCGTTACCTGAAATTTCAGACTCGGTTGCAGTAGGCCAACGCTGGGATGGTGATGAACGCATCATTTTGTTTATTATGTTAAATGATGATGCCGTGTTTAATGACGACTTACAAAGCACTATTAAAAAAGCCATTAGAGACAAATGTAGCCCAAGACATGTACCCGCTCTAATTATCCAAACTAAAGCGATTCCCTACACGTTAAGTGGCAAAAAAGTTGAATTAGCAATTAAGAAGCTAATTCATGGTGAAGTCGTTAAAAACAAAGATGCTTTATCTAACCCAGATAGTTTAGATTTTTATCAACAGCTGACATTTACTTAGAATATAAGCAAAAACTGATAAAAGTCACTGGCATAAATCTAAATTAACTTTAGAATAATCTTTTTATCAAAAAGCAAAGGTGTAACTCTCATGGCAAGAAGACAGGACAGATTAACAGTTGAAGACGTAAACGGCGCATGGGCGATTATTCCAACGCCTGCGATTGATACAGGTGACCAATGGCAAACTGAAGACAGCGTAGATTATGACGAAGTCGCTAAAGCTGTTGAAGGCCTAATTACTGCTGGTGTTGATGCCATTATGTGCCAAGGCACGTTTGGTGAAGGTGCTACGCTAACGTGGGAAGAAAAGAAAAAAATGATGGAAGTGATGGTTGAAACTGCCAATGGCCGTGTACCGGTTTTTGTTGGCGTTACCACCATGAACACTCGTGAAACCATCCATCAGTTGAAACATGCACGTGATATTGGTGCAGATGGCACCATGCTTGGTTTGCCGATGTGGCAACAAATTGATGTAGCGGGTGCTGTTCGTTTTTATCAAGACGTGGCTGAAGCGGTTCCAGAAATGGCGATTTGTGTCTATGCCAACCCAGAAGCTTTTAAATTCGACTTCCCTGCTCCATTTTGGGCGCAAGTTGCAAACATTCCACAAGTTATCACTTGTAAATATATCAATATCGGTCAATTACATTTGCATACCTTGGTGTCACGTAAGCAAATTCGTTTCTTACCATTAGAATTTGACCACGCCGATGCGGCTAAAATGGACCCTGAGTTCCATACAGCATTTTGGTCACCTTGTGCCTGCACAGGTCCAGAATTAACTATTCTCTGGCGTGACAGCGTTAAAGAGTCCGTTAAAACAGGTGATTGGTCTGTACCGAATGGCCTATATGAAAAAATGATTCCTGTATTAGCCAATCTATTCCCGCCGGGTGGCTTTGCTGAATTCTCGCGTTACAACATTCAGTTAGAAAAAGAACGCATCAACGCTGGCGGTTGGATGAAAGCAGGCCCTTGTCGCCCTCCTTACCAATCTGCTCCAGCAAACTATTTAGAAGGCGCAGCTAAAGCCGGTTCTGGCTGGGCTGAATTAGCTAAAAAGGTAGTTGACGGCACACTGTAAATGCCCCGTACCCCTTTGCATACATTAGTTATGCAAAGGGTGTTTTTACCCGGTAAATTTTACTTGTTCGGGCTTAAATACAACTGTTCGCTTGCCATTTTCAAGAGAAAACACAACATCACCTCCTGTAGTTTCGCACATTAGTTCTTGTTTCGATTTTAAACGCTGCGACTGTCTCGGTGGAAAGGCTGCAGGGCTAAATAAAGCAACGTTGATTCCAGCGCTCTCATCTCTGGCAGAGATAAACTCAAAACCTTCAATATTCGCGCCCCTCATTTTACTGCCTAATGTTTGTGTTTCTTGGTAAGAACTTGAGTGTGTCAAGACTTTCCTCATGTCACAAAAAGGTTCAGACTGTAGTTGAACGCCTTTTTGTATTGAATAATTAACACTGAATATGCTGTGTTGCGTTATATACGCGTGCTCAGGCGGCCTTGTCATTCCGCTCCAAAATAAAAAACGGTAGTATGCAGCTTCTGCCAGCACTGTCTCTCTATTATGCGAACCATAAAATAGGCTAGGCTCTGTTTTCTTTCCAAACCGTGAGCCATGTAATAAAGGCGGGTAACGAAATGGTGTCAAAATTAAGTAATGGGGCTGTTTTTTTAGCACCTCTACTTTCGGCTTTGTATTATCAATAAGTTGATTCAGAGTTTCTAAGTCACCCAAATGATCAACAAGAGTACTGGTCGCTGCTTGTTCCTGGCTCTCTACAATTTTAAAAATTTCATTTTCTAACGGTTGTACAGGTGCTTTTTCGAGTAGCTTTTGCCATTTTATGCTCAAACCTTCCCTCTCATTGCATCAATATATTCTAAAACCTTATTTAACCCACCTATCGTTTTTATTTGCTCTGCTGGGATGCCGCTTAAATGCTTATTTTCTGTATGCATCCAATGTTGCATATCAGCATTTTCACCACCAACCAAAACAAACAAACCTCTATAACAGCGAATGAACATCAGCGCTAACTCACCGCTCTTACTATTAGGGTCAAGCCCTCTATTAAGCGAAGTTCTATCTTTGCCAATAACTTTACCAATATCAGCTTTAGATATTTTTAAACTCTTTGCAGCCCTGCTTAAAGCAGTAGATAGAATAGTTGCGGGATTATTAACAATGTTTTCTGCTAAGCTCATATAAATCATATTTTTTTGTGATGCATATATAGAATGTAGTTAATAAATGATGAAAATGCAACAAAATATAATCGCTATGATAATACCGTGTTTGTATAAAATATTAAACTTTTACACGTGCCAAGCCCTTCCAGTCGGTTGTATATTGATTTGACCGATTGATAGGTACCGATTGCCATAGCTTTTTATTCCCTACTGCAGCCAATGTTAATTGCTTATCAAAACGTTGGTTAATCTGATCTAAAGTTACCATAAGCTTTTCGCTACGTTCATCTGCACTCGGTGCGAATAAATCGTGCTGGATTGCCGTGCTGGCTTTTGAGCTTGTAATATCGCCTAGCACTACGCCTGCTTGTTGGTACTGATAGCCTTCTTTATAAATACTGGCCAGTAATTGTTTAGTTATTTTCAGCAAGTCTCGACTATCACTCGTCGCTGATTTTAGTTTGTAGTGCACCGATTTTGAATACGACTCACTGTTATCAAAGGGGCTGGTGCGAATAAACACGCTAACTTTTCTAGCTAAGCCCTGTTGCGCACGCAGTTTCTCGGCCGCACGTAAGCAAAATACGCTAAGGGTCTGCGCTAAATCTTGCTCACTCGTTAACTTATCTCTAAAGCTTCTAGAACAAATAATTTGCTGTTTGGGCTTGGTAGGCTCAGCAAATGGCATGACAGGGGTACCTTGTAGCTCTTGTACTGTTTGCGCCAAGGTTATATTGAAGTGTTTTCTGATGGAACCTATGGATTGAGACTGTAAATCCCAAATCGACTCGATACCCAGCGCGTTTAACCTTTCAGTTAATCGACGCCCTACGCCCCATATCTCATTAACAGCGGTTATCTGCATAATTTTTTTTCGTTTAACGGCATCACTAATATCAACAACCCCACCTGTTTTAGGCCATTTTTTAGCGGCATAGTTTGCTAATTTTGCTAGTGTTTTAGTGGGTCCAATACCTACGCCAACGGGTATACCGACCCATTGCGATAAGCTATCTTTAATATCATGCCCTAATTTCGTCGGTTCAAGGTTGGCTCTATCTAAGTCAACGAACGCTTCATCAATAGAATAGACATCTATGGTTGGTGAAAAAGCAGATAAGCTATGCATAATGCGCGCGGATAAATCAGCATATAATGGGTAATTAGAAGAAAATAGCTGAATATCATGCTGTTGGATAAGCTCTTTCACCTGATGGACAGGTACCGCCATTTTAATACCTAAATCTTTAACTTCTTGGCTACGCGCAACAATGCAGCCATCGTTATTGCTAAGTACCGCAACGGGCTTATTTATTAAATCTGGACGGAATAATCGTTCACAACTGACATAAAAATTATTGCAATCAACAAGGGCTATATTTGCAGGCATTTAGCTGCTTTTTCGACGAATTTAGACATTGTGGATAACACTGGTCACAACACCCCAAATAACCATCTCTGCACCCTCATTCAGCGGTATGTCTGGGTACTCGGGGTTTTCAGGGGATAGTACCAACTTGCCTTCTTTGGATCGTAAACGCTTAACGGTTAATTCGCCATCTAATGCGCATACAACCACTTTGCCAACGTTCGCGTTAACTGAACGATCAACAACCAACACATCCCCTGGGTGTATGCCCGCACCCAGCATAGACTCGCCTTCTGCACGAACAAAAAAGGTGGAGGCTGGTTTACTGATAAGCAACTCATTAAGGTCGAGTCTTTTTTCTATAAAATCATCGGCTGGAGATGGGAAACCCGCAGCAACACTGGCTCCGTAGAAAGGAATGGAAGGTATAGGGCCATCTAAATCCGGCAAAAAAACATCTGGATGATTCATAATCTCTTCAGCCGTTTGTTTCTTTTTATGTTCGAGCAACTCAGTAACAGTCGCTAACAAGCTCTCTGGAACCCTAACGGCTTTTGTGGGTTCACCATACACGGAGGAGCCTTTTTTGCGCCCTGCTCCAGGCCGTGAACCGCCTCGCTTAAATGTGTCTTCTGTCATTGCCGTTACCTTTTATGAAATTACTTTTGATTAGTGTACATAAATCAAAAAAAATAGAAAGGTGTTTTAAAAGTTACCCACCAAATCTGTGGATAACTTTGTGTAAAAGTCGCGTGAAAATGGAAATTTTGAGTACTGGCTTGGACTTACAAAAACTGTTCAAACTTTGAACAATACACCAAGTTAAATAGGGCAATCAATAACAGTATGCTCTTGAACGCCCAGCCCTTCTACCTCGGCAATAATTTGGTCACTTGCATTCAAAAATTGCGGCGGCTTCATACCTAACCCTACCCCTTCTGGGGTACCGGTAAAAATCAAATCACCGGGTTGCAGGCTCATAAATTCATTAATATAGCTCACTAGTTTTTTAACTGAATGAATCATCGTGTTGGTATTGCTGGACTGTTTACGTTCACCATTTACATCCAAGCGTACGTTGCACGATTGGTACTGCTTAAATTCATCCAACGTGACGAAATACGGCCCAATCGGCGCAAATGTATCTGCACTTTTGCCCTTCAACCACTGCCCACTGCGGTGCTTTTGGAAATGGCGTTCAGATATATCAATGCCAGTACAAAACCCAGCGATATGGTCTTCTACTTCATCTTCGGTAATGTATTTAGCTTCTTTACCAATAATAACGACCAGCTCTATCTCCCAATCCACCTGAGAGGCGTTCTTAGGGCGCATAATTTCATCAAACGGGCCATTTAGCGAACTAACTGCTTTCGTGAATAGCACGGGCTCATCTCGCTGTTTAGAGCCAGTCTCTTTGATGTGTTTGTCGTAATTCAGACCAACAGCGATAATTTTTCCGGGGTTGAGCAAAGGAGCACCGATTCGTTCGTACTTATCAACGAGAGGCAATGCGTTAATATCAATGTTTTTTAACGACTGCAAGCGACCGTTCGCCAAAAATTCCGAAGAAATCACTTCGCAAATACCGTCTAACGAACGAATATTCTGCTCCGCATCAAGTAAGGCCGGTTTTTCCTGCCCTTTTAGCCCATAGTTTAATAGTTTCATTCGTAAAAGCCCTTTGTCATGATGTGATAGAGTTCGAACCATCACGATGGGTCAAATCTATTAAGAGAAGGATAGAGCATTCTTTGTTTAAATAGCACGCTAGTTAAAGGAATAAAACTTTTCCGACTTTTTAAGTTAAACTTAGAACATAGCTAATAACCTTAAAATAAAAACAGCTACTTAATGAATTCTAATAACATCAATATCTTGCTGGTCGATGACCACGAACTTGTTCGATCAGGTATCGAGTATCTTTTAGATGCAGACCCAGACATTACTGTTATGGCAGTTGCATCATCCGGTGAAGAAGCCATTGACCTGTCAGAACGGCTGCAACCAGACGTTATCCTGATGGATTTAAACATGCCCGGCATAGGCGGCTCCGAGGCGATTAAACGTATTGTTAGAAAACAACCGCCAGCAAAAATTATTGCACTCAGCGTATACGACGATGGTCCTGTGCCTCAACAATCCATCACGTTAGGCGCAAAAGGTTACATCAACAAAGGCTGCCCCGTTGATGAGATGATTAAAGCCATCGTGATGGTATATCAGGGCAAAAGCTATTTATCATCTGCCGTCGCGAGCAACCTTCTATTCAGCGCACAAAAGCCCGATGAAAATGTATTTACTCGGTTAAGTAGCCGAGAATTACAAATCATCAGTAAAATTGTTGACGGACATGCCATCAGTGATATCGCAGACGCCTTAGCAATTAGCCCTAAAACAGTCAATACCCACCGCTATCGCGCACACGAGAAACTAGGCGTCAGCAATGATGTTGAGCTCGTTAGGTTGGCCGTTGATACCGGACAATTAAAAAACATCTAATTATTTCAGTTTTCCGCTCGTTTTAAACCGAGTCATAGGGTAAAATTCGCGCTCAATTTAATTGCCTGGGTGGTGAAATTGGTAGACACACGGGACTTAAAATCCCGCGACTTTAACGGTCGTGCCGGTTCGATTCCGGCCCCAGGCACCATTGAATAACAAGGACTTAGCTCGTTTCGGGCTAGGTCTTTTTTATTGGATGTCAGTTAAATTGTGTCATCAAAGTCTATCTCGGCTATCGAGCTTCTTTAAGGCTATTTAATGATTAATTCGTTTTAATCGTCTTAATAAACTTTTAGCTAGTAACCCCGCGGCTTTACAAGCTCTATTGCCGCATCTAAGAACCGTCTCATAAAGAGGTTTCTTCAGGCGGTTTAGCTCCCTTCTAAACTAACGCCAAATTTTGAAGCACGAGCTGCCAATGCCTCCCTACATAACTTCGTCTCCTTTTTATATGCATTGACAATTGATGAGCTTAGGAACTCGCTAGGCAAAGGCATTTCTTCAAGGGTTTCATATTGAAACTCATCCTCGTACCGATAAAGGACCTCGCCGTTTTCAAGCAACACAGCGATTAGCGCTTTTAATTCAGCGCGCTGTTTTTTTATTCTAATTTTGAGGCGGATTGAATCAGATTCCCCTATGTACTTACGTGTAGCTTTGCTTTCTCTTATGCATGACGACATTATTTCGCCCTGCATTGTGTGATGGTGTTATTTTTAACCAAACGATGCCTATAACGCGCCGTT
>DUCS01000005.1 GCA_012959695.1 Cycloclasticus sp. | reverse complement strand
GTTTAGCGCCGATGATAGTGTGGCAGTAGCCATGTGAAAGTAGGGAACCGCCAGGCTTTTACACAAAAACCCGCCTTTTGGCGGGTTTTTTTTGCGAAATTGATTTGTATGAATATGATATAATTAGCTATGTAAAGAATTCTGATATTCATGTTTCATTCAGATGAACTTCATATAATTAAAGTGTTTTTAATAAAGAGGAATTAATACTGTGAGAAAATTATTTTTAGTCTTTGGTTTAGGGTTGCTTTTAGTTGGTGGCAACGCATTTGCTCATGGTGACGCGGCTCCCCAACCTGTTGATGTATCAACATTACCTCCGTTGGGTGAAGAGTGGTTGGAAACAAATCCATACAGTGGTCAAGAAGAAGTTATTAAAGTGGGTAAAGCGGCCTATACATCTAATTGTGCAAGATGTCATGGTTTAGGCGCGGTCTCTGGCGGCATTTCTCCTGATCTTCGTGAGTTAGAAGAAGGTGAAGAGGGTGATGAATGGTTTATCTATCGCATCAGAACAGGCGCTACACGTAATGGTATTACTTATATGCCTGCTTTCGAAGGAATTTTCAGTCAAGAAGCTATGTGGGCTATTAGATCTTGGATTGAAACTGTTCCTGCTGACTAATTTAGAATGAAGCAACTCATTATAATAATCCTGTTGGGAGTTTTCTCTCAGCAGGTTTTTTCGTTTTCAGAGGTGAAAGAAAAAGGCTATCTTCGAGTTGCTGTTTATAAAAATTATGCCCCCTTTTCTTTTCGCGAAAACGGTCGATTAACAGGCATAGAAGTTGATTTAGGTAAGTTACTCGCGGCCAAGTTAGGAGTCGACCCGTTAATCTGGGCCATTGGCGCAGACGAGAATATGGAAGATGACCTAAGAAACACAGTATGGAAAGGGCATTACCTCGGGGGAGGCACAGCAGATGTTATGTTCCATGTTCCCGTAAATAAGCGTTTTGCAGAAAATAACGACCGTGTTATTATTTTTAACCCTTATTTTAAAGAGGAAACTGTTGCTGTTAGACATAATTCAAAAGCAGGCATACCCTTAGCGACACTATTTGCCAACTCACTTATTGGTGTAGAGTTGGATACACTGCCTGATTTTTATTTAGTAGGCGCTATGGGTGGCCGCTTCAGAGAAAATGTTACACATTATGCTACAGTTGAATTGGCAATCAAGGCTTTGCAAGAAGGCGACGTTAAAACGGTCGTTGCTCCAAGAAGTCAAATCCAATCAGCATTGGGTAAATCAGTGAATGAATATTTATTTTCTGGAGTCTCAATGCCTGCATCTTACCAATCGAGTTGGGTTGTTGGAATGGCGGTTAAACAGGGCCGAGATAATCTTGTAACTAAAATCACTAAAGCGTTGGCAGAAATAAAAGCTTCCGGTGAGTTAAAGGCGTTATTTGAAAAGTACAACACAAGTTACATCGCACCTTAAATTCAACTTAGGGGCTTCATCAATAACAAGGAAGGCTAATGAAGAGAATAATACTATTATCACTGCTTCTTACCAGCGCCGTTTCGCTTGCAGCTCCATTGGAAGGTTTAAAGAAAATCTATCTCGTTAGTACTACTGGTGAACTTACGCAAGTGGCTACTGTCGAATTCAAGCCAAATAACGATAACATTGATTACACCGTTTCGATGATTGACAAGCCGTTTGAAAATCAATTTTTATCGATGAGGCCATTTAAATGTGTCATGGGTTCTAAGCAAGTGATGTGTCACGTACCTTACCCCTATGAGAAAAAAGGCTTTATTAAAAGAAGCGATCTAAGAGATTTATCTTTTGATTTGTTATTTTTGCATAAAAGTCCATCAGAATATGGCATCAATATGTGGAATGGTATTTTTTACAAACTATCCGTTGTTGGTATCCAGATAGAAGGTATTGTTTCCGAAGTGGATATGAATATTTTGGCTTCGCCGCCTGATAGCCTAGATGAACCGTTTGCCGAAGACGAAATATTTGAAGCGGATGAAAATAATTATGTGTACCCTCGCGTATTAATTAAGTAATATTTTTTAATGATGAAAAAAACCGCTCTATTACTACTGTGCTTAACGTTTTCATGTTTAACGTTTGCTAAAGAATTACCTCAAGACCCCTTAGGCTCGGTGCAGTGGAATGATATGTATAACGCTTTTTTAAAGGGGCATCCTGCAGTTTTTGATGACCGTGTAAAATTAATAGCGCCGAATTTTGCAGAAGACCCAATGAATGTACCTGTCACGGTGGATGCGCGAAATTTAAAGGACATAAAAAAAATCGTTATATTTGCAGACTTTAACCCCATTCCACTTATTGCGCGATTTTATCCAACAGGCGCTGAAGCACTACTATCATTTAGATTTAAAATTCAACAAGCCTCACCTGTTAGGGCAGCTGTTTTGACGGGAGATGGTAAATGGCATATGGCAGGAAGTTGGGTTAATTCTGCAGGCGGCGGTTGCACAGCCGCAAGTACAGGGCAGGTAGTCGGTGACTGGATGGACTATATGGGTGAGGTGTATGGCAAGCGTTGGGCTTCAAATAGTTCAAACCGTTTACGTTTTCAAATTAAACACCCGATGGATACAGGTTTAGCACCAGGCATTCCTGCATTCTATATAGAACACCTTAACTTTAGAAATGACGCGGGTGATGTGTTGGCGCACCTGGAGTTGTTTGAGCCGATCAATGAAAATCCGGTGTTAAGTTTAAACTTTAAACAACGTGATAAATCTACACCTATTTTCATGACAGGCTCAGATAATAATGGCAACGAATTTGAGGCGGAATTTCACTTATGAGTTATTTGCTTAAGTTTTCCTTAATTTTGTTTGTTCAAATAATTGTAACGTCAGTGACGATAGCTGCAAATTTTGACTACCAATTAAAAGCAACTAAAGTTGCCGAGAATACATACGTATTCGTTGGTGAAACGGAAGATTTCACCTTTGAAAATGGTGGAAATATTGTTAATACCGGCTTTATTGTTACATCAGATGGTGTCGTGGTTATTGATACGGGCTCTTCGCTTAGATACGGTAATCAAATGAAAGAGGCGATTGCATCAGTCACAGACAAACCGGTTGTGCTTGTTTATATAACTCATCATCATCCTGACCACTTCCTAGGTAATCAAGCGTTTAAAGGTGTGGGTATAGTGGCACTTGGCGAAACAATCAAGAATATCAATAATGAAGGCGCTGGTTTTGCAGATAATCTTTATTTAATGGTCGGTGATTGGATGCGAGGTACGGATGTTTTGGCGCCAAACCACGTTGCTGAATTAGGCTTAGTGACTATGGGGCGGCACAAGCTAGAAATTATGTCATTAGCTGGGCATACTAGTGCCGATATGGCCATATTTGATCACACGACGGGGGTGCTTTTTTCCGGTGATTTGATATTCCATAAACGCACGTTAACAACACCACACGCAAATTTTGAGCAATGGTTGGCAAGCTTGACCACGCTACGTGCATTACCAATTAAAGTGCTCGTGCCGGGTCATGGTCCTATTACTAAGACAAAAAAGCCAATTAATGAGATGGTTGATTATATTAACTGGCTTGATGAGACCATAAGCAACGCCGTGAATGATGGTTTGTCTATGACAGATGCGATGCAAATAGAGTTGCCAGAACGTTTTAAAACGAATGCTTTATTAAAAAGCGAATTTTCGCGCTCAATAACTCATTTGTATTTGTCATATGAGAACCTTGTTTTTAAACGTGTAAATTAATAATGATGATTCGTGTAGTAAGTGTTTTGTTTTTTATTGCGATATTTTCATCTGCTTGTGCTGAAACCGATATAAAAACAAACCAAATTGACGAGCCTTATCGCGGGTTGCCATATCATGCGGTTACAAGTCAGGTGCCGCCGATTGGCATTAAGCGTATTTCAGCCATTGATTTAAAAGGTTTATTAGCAAGTAAGCAAAAGCCAGTAATGATTGACGTTTATGGTGCTATTTTTAGAGAAGAATCTTTGGATTTTGATGGTGCTTGGCTTGTTAGTTCACCACGTAAAAATATTCCGGGCAGCGTTTGGTTGCCGAATGTCGGTAAACAAGAATTGAAACCCGTTGTGAAACTGTATTTTGATACTAATTTAGTAGACTTAACGTCAGGCGATAAATCAAAGTCGTTAGTTTTCTACTGTATTGAAGATTGCTGGATGGCTTGGAATGCTGCTAAACGAGCGCGTGAATGGGGTTACAGCGACGTTATGTGGTTTCGTGAGGGTGTAGATGGTTGGAAAGATATCAATGGACAGCTTGAGCCTATTGAGCCCATTAATTTGCCCGTTAATGATTAGTTGTAATTTCTAGACAATAATAAAAAAGGCAGCCAATTGGCTGCTTTTTTACATGTCTTGTAACGGGCTTAGAATGAATCGCCTGGTATGCGAACCCAGCCTTCCATCAACACCCTAGCGCTACGGCTCATGATGGCTTTTGAAACAGCCCATTCGCCATTTTCGATACTGGCTTCAGCACCCACACGCAACGTTCCTGATGGGTGACCAAATATAACTGCACAACGTTCACCACCGCCTGCGGCAAGGTTCACCAATGTGCCAGGAACAGCAGCGGCAGCGCCAATGGCTACAGCGGCTGTGCCCATCATCGCGTGGTGTAGTTTGCCCATGGATAAGGCACGTACGTGTAAATCTATGTCATTAGCAGCAATGTTTTTATTACTTGAGGTTGTATACGCTTTAGGCCCGCTAACAAACGCGACTTTGGGCGTATGTTGGCGACTTTCAGCTTCCTTTATGTCAGTAATCAAGCCCATTTTAATGGCACCGTAGGCACGAATAGTCTCGAACATGGCGAGTGCTTTGTCATCATTGTTAATGTCGTCTTGCAGCTCGGTGCCAGAATAATTGATGTCCTCAGCGTTGATGAAAATAGTGGGTATGCCCGCAGTTATCATCGTTGCTTTAAATGTTCCTACGCCAGGCACTTCAAGGTCATCCACTAAGTTGCCAGTGGGGAACATAGACTCGCCATCGGCAGATGGTTTCATGAATTCAACGGCCACTTCTGCGGCGGGGAATGTAACGCCATCTAATTCAAAGTCACCTGTTTCTTGTACTTCACCATTGGTGATAGGTACATTGGCGATAATGGTTTTGTTGATATTCGCTTGCCAGATTCGTACAACGGCGATGCCATTTTCTGGAATTCTGCTGGCGTCAACTAAGTCTTGTGAAATGGCAAATGAGCCAACCGCAGCGGTTAAATTGCCGCAGTTACCGCTCCAATCAACAAAGGCTCTGTCGATAGCCACTTGGCCAAATAAATAGTCAACATCGTGATCCGCTTGGGTGCTTTTAGCGAGAATCACCGTTTTGCTGGTACTTGATGTTGCGCCACCCATGCCGTCAGTTTGTTTACCGTAAGGGTCTGGGCTACCAATAACGCGCAATAATAAATTATCACGTGCTTCACCGGCAACTTGAGCCGTTTCAGGCAAGTCGGTTAAATTAAAGAACACACCTTTGCTGGTGCCACCACGCATATACGTGGCAGGAATTTTGATTTGGGGTACGTGAGCCATTTAGGTGTCCTATTAAGCAGCAGTTGAAGACTCAAGGAAGTCTTGAGCAAAGCGTTGTAATACACCGCCAGCTTGATAAACCAATACTTCATCGGCAGTATCCAAGCGACAAGTCATGGGTACATCAACTGTTTCGCCATTTTTACGGGTGATGGTTAAGGTCAATGTAGCCAGTGGTGTAATGTCGCCGGTTACGCTGAATGTTTCTGTGCCATCAATGTCATATGTGTTGCGATTGTCGCCAGACTTAAATTCTAATGGCAGTACACCCATGCCAACTAAATTGGTACGGTGAATACGTTCAAAGCCTTCGGCGGCGATGGCTTCAACACCCGCTAGGCGTACGCCTTTGGCAGCCCAGTCACGTGATGAGCCTTGTCCATAATCCGCGCCAGCAATAATGATGAGTGGTTGCTTGCGTTCCATGTACGTTTCAATGGCTTCCCACATGCGGCTAACCTCGCCTTCTGGTTCAATACGAGCCAAAGAACCTTGTTTTACTTCACCGTTTTCTAGAACCATTTCATTCAATAGTTTTGGGTTGGCAAACGTCGCGCGTTGAGCCGTCAAATGGTCACCGCGGTGTGTTGCATACGAGTTAAAGTCAACTTCTGGCAAGCCCATTTTATCTAAGTAGGCACCAGCAGCGCTGTCGAGCATAATCGCGTTAGACGGTGATAAATGATCGGTCGTAATGTTGTCACCTAATACAGCTAGTGGGCGCATACCTTTCATTGTACGTTCGCCTGCTAATGCGCCCTCCCAGTACGGAGGGCGGCGAATATAGGTAGTTTGCGGACGCCAATCGTATAGTGGATGAACTTGCTCAGCTTGAGCAACATTTTCTGGGAACATAGGGATGTAGATTTCGCGGAATTGCTCGGGCTTAACGCTTTGCTTGACAATGTTGTCAATTTCTTCATCACTAGGCCAAATATCTTTCAAGGTAATAGGATTGCCGTCTTGATCATTTCCAAGCACATCTTTTTCAATATCAAAACGAATGGTGCCTGCAATCGCATAGGCAACCACTAATGGAGGTGAAGCTAAGAACGCTTGTTTTGCATACGGGTGAATACGGCCATCAAAATTACGGTTGCCAGATAAAACAGCGGTTGTATACAAGTCGCGATCAACAACCTCTTTTTGAATAACAGGATCTAACGCGCCGCTCATGCCGTTGCAGGTTGTGCAGGCAAAACCGACGATGCCGAAGCCCATTTCTTCAAGTTCAGGTAGTAGCTTTGAATCTTCAAGATACAGTTGGGCGACTTTGGAACCCGGTGCGAACGATGTTTTAACCCAAGGTTTACGTTTTAAGCCAAGCTTATTTGCGTTACGTGCGATAAGAGCCGCGGCAATAACGTTACGCGGATTACTGGTGTTTGTGCAACTGGTAATCGCTGCGATGATGATAGCGCCATCAGGCATTAAGCCTTCTTCATTTTCTACTACACCTGAGATGCCGCGTTCAGCCAGTTCAGATGTTGGTACGCGACGGTGTGGGTTTGATGGGCCTGCAATATTACGAACAACAGACGATAAATCAAACGTTAGGACGCGTTCGTATTCGGCTGTCTCAAGGTCGTCAGCCCATAGGCCAGTTTCTTTGGCATATGTTTCGACTAATTTAACTTGCTCAGCGTCGCGCCCCGTTAGTTTTAGGTAATCAATGGTTTGTTCATCAATGAAAAACAACGCAGCAGATGCGCCAAATTCAGGCGTCATATTTGAGATGGTGGCACGATCACCAATGGTTAGGCTGCGCGCGCCTTCGCCATAAAACTCTAGGTAAGAGGAAACAACTTTGGCGTTACGCAAAAATTCGGTCATCGCCAAGACAATATCGGTGGCGGTGATGCCGGGTTGAGCTTTGCCAGTTAGCTCTACGCCGATAATATTCGGTAAGCGCATGTAAGAAGGGCGGCCTAACATCACAGTTTCAGCTTCAAGTCCGCCCACGCCAAGAGCGATAACACCTAATGCGTCGACGTGTGGTGTGTGACTATCAGTACCCACGAGGGTGTCTGGGAATGCAATGCCATCACGAGCGTGAACAACGGGTGACATTTTTTCTAAATTGATTTGGTGCATGATGCCGTTGCCGGGTTGAATCACATCAACATTTTTAAAGGCGGTTTTACACCAGTTAATAAAGTGAAAACGATCATCATTACGGCGGTCTTCAATCGCACGGTTTTTTTCAAAAGCGTCTTTTTCAAAACCCGCGTGTTCCACAGCTAACGAGTGATCAACAATTAGCTGAGTAGGTACAACCGGGTTAACTTCTGCAGGATCACCGCCTTTGTCGGCAATCGCGTCACGTAAGCCTGCAAGATCAACTAGGGCTGTTTGGCCAAGAATGTCATGGCAAACAACACGGGCTGGGTACCAAGGAAAATCGAGGTCTTGCTTGCGTTCAATGATTTGTTTAAGTGAGTCAGTTAATGATGCTGGGTCGCAACGACGCACAAGGTTTTCTGCATATACGCGTGATGTGTACGGTAGCTTGGCGTAAGCGCCAGGTTGAATAGCTTCTATTGCAGCGCGTGTGTCGAAAAAGTCTAAGTCGGTGCCGGGAAGTTTTTTGCGGTATTCAGTGTTCATGTATTTACTCACTTAATATAGGTATAGATAAAAAAGCCAGCCTTAAAGTTCAAGACTGGCTGTGCTTTCTTATGAAAAGGTGTTTAGCCTCTATCTGCAAACGGTTTAACAGAACGAGGGGCTTCACCAATATAATCCGCATTAGGTCGAATAATGCGGTTGTCTGAACGTTGCTCCATCACATGAGCCGTCCAACCTGATACGCGTGACATCACGAAGATAGGCGTGAACAACTTAGTAGGGATGCCCATGAAGTGATAAGCAGAGGCGTGGAAGAAATCAGCATTGCAGAATAATTTCTTTTCGCGCCACATGACCTCTTCGCATCGCACAGACACAGGATACAACGTAGTGTCACCAGCTTCATTGGCCAGTTTTTCAGACCATTTTTTGATGATGGCGTTACGTGGGTCTGATGTTTTGTAGATAGCGTGGCCAAAGCCCATGATTTTTTCTTTGCGTTCCAGCATGCCCATCATTTTTTCTTCAGCTTCTTCAGGTGATGTCCAGTCTTGAATCATGTCCATCGCCGCTTCGTTAGCGCCACCGTGTAGTGGGCCACGTAATGTGCCAATGGCGCCGGTTACGCAAGAATGAATATCAGATAAAGTTGAAGCACAGACACGAGCAGCAAATGTAGAGGCATTAAACTCATGTTCTGCATATAGAATAAGTGACACTGTCATAATTTGCGCATGAAGGTCGCTAGGCTTTTCGCCGCGCAACAAATGTAAGAAATGACCGCCAATTGAATCATCATCTGTTTCAGTATTGATGCGTACACCGCCGTGACTGAATTTGTACCAATAGCAGATAATGGATGGGAATATAGCGAGCATACGTTCAACTTTTTCTTGCTGCTCAGAAAAATCGTTTTCTATTTCTAAGTTGCCCAGCATTGAACAGCCCGTGCGTAGTACGTCCATTGGGTGCGCATCGGCAGGGATTTTTTCTAATACAATTTTAAGTGCTTCCGGCAAACCGCGGTTGCTTTTTAGTCTGCCAATGTAGTCGTCTAATTGTTGTTGAGTAGGGAGTTCGCCTTTAGCTAACAAGTAAGCGACTTCTTCAAACGATGAAGTGTCAGCCAATTCGCTCATGTCGTAGCCTCTGTAGGTGAGGCCAGTGCCGGTTTTGCCGACAGTACATAGTGCAGTAGACCCAGCAGATTGACCTCTAAGGCCTTTCAGGCTGCCGTGTGTTTTTTCTTCAGTCATTTTTTATTTCTCCTTTGAAAATAGCGCGTCTAATTTTTGTTCGTATTCGTGGTAGCCCAACACATCGTAAAGCTCCATACGAGTTTGCATGGTGTCTACAACGTTTACTTGAGTACCTTCTTTACGAATGGTTTCGTAAACATTCAACGCAGCGTTGCTCATGGCGCGGAAAGCAGACAATGGATAAAGCACCATGCTCGCGCCGGCTTCACCAAGTTCTGTTGTTGTGAAGTAAGGAGTTTGACCAAACTCTGTGATATTTGCTAATACAGGCACGTCAACTGCGGCAGTAAATGCGCGGTAATCGTCCAATTCGTACACAGCTTCAGCAAAAATCATGTCTGCGCCGGCTTCAACGTAAGCGCAAGCACGATCAATAGCCGCTTGTTGACCTTCGCTGTTATACGCATCGGTTCGTGCCATTAAAACGAAGTCTGAATCTGTTTTAGCATCGGCTGCTGCTTTAACGCGGTCAACCATTTCTTCTTTTGTTACAAGCTCTTTGTTTGGACGGTGTCCGCAACGTTTCGCCGCGACTTGGTCTTCAATATGAACCGCAGCAACGCCAGCACGTTCAAATTCTTTAATCGTGCGAGCGATGCTAAAAGCGCTGCCCCAGCCAGTATCAATATCAACTAATAAAGGTACGTCGGTAGCAGCAGTAATGCGGCTAGCGTCTGTGAGTACGTCGTTTAATGTTGTTACGCCTAAATCGGGAAGGCCGAATGATGTGTTCGCAACGCCGCCGCCAGATAAGTAAATGGCTTTGTAGCCAGTTCTTTCTGCTAAGAGTGCTGCGTAGGCATTGATTGTGCCCATAATTTGTAATGGTTTTTCTTCTGCCATTGCTTCACGGAAGCGTAGGCCTGCTGATTTAATATTGCTCATCTAAAATAAAACTCCGACGTTAGATTTGTTAAACGCTTTTTGGATAACCAAGCGCTTTAAGGTTTTCGGCAATTTCGCCTAATGTTTCTGGATCGTCGATGGTGGCTGGAACTTTGTGCTCAACGCCATCTGCCATGCTACGCATTGTGCCGCGTAGGATTTTGCCAGATCGCGTTTTTGGTAAGCGTTTAACAATGGTCGCCATTTTAAACGCAGCAACAGGGCCAATTTTTTCGCGCATTAATGCAACCAGTTCTTTAACCACTTCAGCATCGTCACGGTTAGCGCCAGACTGTAATACAGCAAAGCCCATTGGGGATTGGCCTTTTAGTTTGTCGGCAACACCAATCACTGCGCATTCCGCTACGT
This sequence comes from Cycloclasticus sp., assembly GCA_012959695.1. Classification (GTDB taxonomy): domain Bacteria; phylum Pseudomonadota; class Gammaproteobacteria; order Methylococcales; family Cycloclasticaceae; genus Cycloclasticus. Next base: position 33,152 of record DUCS01000005.1, on the reverse strand, counting down.
CTGGGTGCTCTGCAATCACTTCTTCCATCGCGCCAGTAGACAGCCTATGACCAGCAACGTTAATCACATCATCAGTACGGCCCATGATGTAAACGTAGCCGTCTTCATCTTGGTAGCCTGCATCGCCAGTTTCGTAAAAGCCTTCGAATGTTTCTAGGTACGAGCTAAAGAAGCGTTCTTCGTTTTGCCAAAGCGTTGGGAAAGTACCGGGAGGTAACGGTAATTTGATCGCAATGGCGCCCATTTCGCCGTCTTTAACTTGTTCACCAGCTTCGTTCAAAAATTGTATGTCATAGCCTGGAACAGCTTTAGTCGGTGAGCCTGATTTAACTGGAAATTCTTCAAGGCCTAAGCAGTTAGCCGCAATCGCCCAACCGGTTTCTGTTTGCCACCAGTGGTCTACCACGGGAACTTGAATTTTATCTTGTGCCCAATGCAGTGTGTCTGGGTCGCAACGTTCGCCAGCAAGGAATAAAGCGCGCATGCAAGACATGTCATATTTTTTGATGTATTCGCAATCAGGGTCTTCTTTTCTAATCGCTCTTAAGGCTGTCGGCGCAGTGAATAATGATGCGACTTTGTGCTCAGAAATAATGCGCCAGAAAGCACCTGGGTCAGGCGTGCCGATTGGCTTGCCTTCAAAGATAAGCGTAGTGGAGCCGTTTAATAATGGGCCGTAACAAATGTAGGAGTGACCAACCACCCAGCCAATATCCGATGCAGCCCAAAAGACTTCGCCGGGTTTAATGTTGTATAGGTTTTTCATTGTCCACATAAGAGCAACAGCGTGGCCGCCATTGTCACGAACAACGCCTTTAGGCTGACCTGTTGTGCCTGATGTGTACAGAATGTAAAGCGGGTCGGTTGCTTCTACTGATACGCAATCAGCCGGTGTTGCATTCGCAACTGCGTCAGCCCAATCAACATCGCGGCCTTCTTGCATGGCGGCTACTTCTTGAGGGCGTTGGAAAATAACGGTGTTGGTTGGTTTGTGTTCGGCTAGCTCAATTGCGCCATCTAATAAAGGCTTGTACTTAATAATACGAGAACCTTCAATGCCGCAAGACGTTGAAAGAACTACTTTTGGTTTAGCATCATCAATACGAACCGCTAATTCGGCAGCAGCAAAGCCACCAAACACAACAGAATGAACTGCGCCAATTCTAGCGCAAGCTAGCATTGCCATCACGCCTTGGGGAATCATCGGCATATATATAAGTACGCGATCGCCTTTGGTAACGCCTAAGCCGGTTAACACGCCTGCAAGTTTTGCAACTTCATCTAAAAGTTCTTGGTACGAGTAGGTTCTTTTGGTGTCTGTAACAGGACTGTCATAAATAAGTGCAGCTTGGTCAGCGCGGCCGTTTTTAACATGGCGGTCTAGTGCGTTATAGCAAGTGTTTAATTTAGCGCCAGAAAACCAGCGGTACATTGGAGCGTTTGAATCATCAAGAACTTTGGTCGCCGGTTGATCCCAATCGATTGCTTTGGCTGCGTTACCCCAAAATTCGTTCGGGTTGTTAAGTGATTGTTCGTAGCTTTCTATGTACTTTCCCATCATCTTTCCTCGTTTTTTAATGTGCGTTTCTTATGCGCTTAGGTTATAAGCCGGCCGCGGATTATACGTTTTTTAAGCGTTTTTTTCAACCCAGACCGTTAGGCCTTGTGTTATCAAGTCAATGTCTAATGATAAAACGTTAATGATTTCGTTAGTCGTCAGCTGGCAACCCGTTTTTAAAATTTCTTCAATAAAGTAGGCTTGAACTTGAGTTTTAAGCGCATCGCTGTTTGGTGATTGCATGGCGAATTGTGCGAATAGCGTTACCCTATCACGTAGCGCTGAGGCCAAAGGTTGTAACTCATCGACTTTGTTAAAGTGAGTGAGATAGGCTCGATTGCACCCTGCAGCCATTAATTTATCAATTGATTTTAACCAGTCTTCGGGGTTGAAATCCACGGGTGAGGATGGCGGGAAGATGAATGGTTGCCCGTTAACGGTGAGTTCGGGGTAAGCGACGCCAAAGGTATCGCCGGTAAACACGCCATTGCTGGTATTGTCGACAATGCAAAAATGATGTTTTGCATGCCCAGGGGTGTCAATAAATTCAAGCGTTCGGCCTTGGAAATTAATATTGAAGCCGTCGTCAGCCACGGTGACGCGTTGTTCATCAATAGCAATCAAGTCACCATAGTGCTTTTTGAATTCGCCTTCGCCATACACGGCAGAGGCGCCTGCTTGCAGACGACTTGGGTCAATCATATGGCGTGCACCGCGGGGGTGAATAATCAATTGTGCATTGGGTGCGTGCTGCATCATGCTGCCCGCGCCGCCGGCGTGGTCCAAATGAACGTGAGTGGGGATGACGTAATCTACGTTTTCAAGCGGTATGTTCTTTTTTGCTAGCAGTTCAATTAATAAAGGCACAGTGTAATTAGTACCAACATCTATAAAAGCTGCGTGACCGTTTTGTTCTATTAGATAGCAACTGGCCAAGCCAGGACGAATGTATTGTGAATCGATACAGCTAACGCCGTGGCCAATGTCTTCGTATATAAGATTATTCATGTTTTTAGCTATTGTGAAAAGGAGTCGTTATGGTAAACTCAAAAGTCAGTTTTTCAAATTAAGATTTGGAAAATAGCTGGATTAAAAAAATTTTAAAGAATAAACGAGGAGTTTTAAATGGAACTACGTAAATTAAAGTCAGTCATTAAGGTCTGTCTTGCAAGTGCAGTATTGTCAGCAGGCGCAGCCAGTGCTGGTGTAACAGATGATGATATTTTAAATGATGCTACGAACACAGAAAACGTTGTGTCCTATGGCATGGGTTTACAGGGGCAGCGTTATAGCCCGCTTGATGCCATTAATGCAGACTCTGTTAAAGATTTAGTACCGGCTTGGTCTTTTTCTTTTGGTGGTGAAAAACAGCGTGGACAAGAAGCGCAGCCAGTTATTTATAACGGCAAAATTTTTGTAACAGCTTCTTATTCGCGTTTATTTGCGATTGACGCAAGAACGGGTGCAGAGCTTTGGGAATACAATCACCGTCTTCCTGATGGAATTCTTCCTTGTTGTGATGTTATTAACCGTGGTGCTGCGCTTTATGGCGACCTGGTTATCTTCGGTACACTGGATGCAAAAATCGTTGCTTTACATCAAGACACGGGTAAAGTTGTTTGGAAAGCTAAAGTCGATGATTATAAAGCGGGCTATTCATTAACGGCTGCGCCAATCATTGTTAAAGGTAAAGTGATCACGGGTGTTTCTGGTGGTGAGTTCGGTGTTGTTGGTCGTGTAGAAGCACGTGACGCATTAACCGGTGCGCTAGCATGGGTCCGTCCTGTTATCGAAGGCCACATGGGTTATAAATACGGCCCTGCTGTTAAAAAGAAAAATGGCAAATTTAAAGACGGCGAAAAAATCGAAAATGGCATCACAGGTACACGTGGCGCAACATGGCCGGGTGATATGTGGAAAACAGGTGGCGCAGCTACTTGGTTAGGTGGCACGTACGATCATGAAGTTGATTTGTTGTTCTTCGGCACAGGTAACCCTGCTCCTTGGAACTCTCATTTACGTCCTGGCGACAACCTATATGCTGCATCAACAGTAGCGATTGATCCTGATACAGGCAAAATGGTTTGGCATTACCAATCAACACCTAACGAAGGTTGGGATTTTGATGGCGTGAACGAATTTATCTCTTTTGACCTTAAAAAAGATGGAAAAACCATTAAAGCTGGCGCGAAAGCGGATAGAAACGGTTTCTTCTATGTGATGGACCGTACAAACGGTAAATTGATTTCAGCCAACCCATTTGTTACTCGCCAAGAGTGGACAACGGGTGTTGATATGAAAACAGGTCGTCCAATTGAAACTGCAACAGCTCGTCCAGGCAATCCTGCGGACTCAGCTGATGGTAAGAAAGGCACATCAACCTTTGCTGTTCCTTCTTTCCTAGGTGGTAAAAACTGGATGCCGATGGCTTACAGTCCAAAAACTGATTTATTCTACGTTCCTGCAAACGAATGGGGAATGGAGCTTTGGAATGAAGCGATTACCTATAAAAAAGGCGCAGCTTACTTAGGTGCTGGTTTCACTATCGAACCTTTGTATGAAGACTATATTGGTGCGCTTCGTGCCATTGATCCTAAAACAGGTAAACAAATTTGGGAATACAAAAACAATGCTCCACTATGGGGCGGTGTGATGACAACGGCTGGTAACTTGGTATTTTTCGGAACGCCTGAAGGTTACTTCAACGCATTAGACGCTGAAACAGGCGAGTTACTTTGGAGGTTCCAAACAGGTTCAGGTGTTATTGGTATTCCTGTTACTTGGGAAATGGATGGCGAGCAATATGTTGCTGTTGCTTCTGGTTGGGGTGGCGCGGTTCCTTTATGGGGCGGCCAAGTTGCCAAGCGTATTAAAGCGCTTAACCAAGGTGGTTCATTATGGGTGTTTAAACTTCATAAGAGCTAAGCTAAAAAGTAGTTTAAAAAAGCCGGCGTTTGCCGGCTTTTTTATGCCCACAGATTATTTTCTAATGATGATTAGAAAATAATCTGCTATAGTTTGGGTCATTAAGAATTGAACAATAAAGGAAAAAACATGGCAACGTATAAATCGCCCGTTCGGGATATGGAGTTTGTTTTAAATGAAATCATTAACGTGGATTCATTAACTCAAATCGAGAAATTTGAAGATGCAACGTCAGATATTGTATCGGGCGTGCTTGAGGAAGCGGCAAAGCAAATTGATGGCACGATTGGCGTCTTAAATGAATCCGGCGATGCACAAGGTGCGACGTTAAATGATGGAGAAGTGACAACGCCGGAAGGCTTTAAAGAAGCGTATGCTGCCTATGCAGAAAGTGGCTGGATTGGCTTGGATAAAGATATTGAGTTTGATGGTCAAGGCCTGCCTTATGCGTTGGCTACTGCGGTTACGGATATGTTGTCAGGTGCTAATGCGGCATTCTCTTTATACCCTGGGTTGAGCAATGGTGCGTATGAAGCGCTAAAAGCACATGGTTCACAAGAACAGAAAGATACCTACATGAGTCATTTGAGCATGGGGGATTGGAGCGGCACGATGTGTTTAACCGAACCCGGTGCCGGTAGTGATTTGGGACAAGTTAGAACAAAGGCAACACCGCAAGATGACGGTAGCTATTTGATTGAAGGCAGTAAAATCTTCATTACAGCGGGTGAACATGACCTAACCGATAATATTCTTCACTTAGTGTTGGCAAGAACGCCGGGGGCACCTGAAGGTATTCGTGGTATCAGTATGTTTATTGCGCCGAAACACATGGTTAATGACGACGGCTCTTTAGGTAATCGTAATGCCATCGTGTGTCCAAGCATTGAAGAAAAAATGGGTATTCACGGTTCGTGTACTTGTGTGTTGAATTTCAATGATGCCAAGGGCTACCTTGTGGGCGAGTTGAACAAAGGTATTCAGAACATGTTTGTGATGATGAACTCAGCTCGTTTAATGGTTGGCTTGCAGGGATTAGGCGTTGCTGAGAGAGCCACGCAAAATGCCATTACTTATTCTAAAGAGCGAAAGCAAGGTCGCCCATTAACACGCAAAGCTGAGTCATCGTTCGATAGCGATACTATTATTGTGCACCCAGACGTGCGCCGTATGTTATTGACCATGAAGGCATTGACAGAAGGTTGTCGAATGATGGCCTACGACACGGCTAAGCACGTTGATTTGTCAGAAAATCATTTAGACGAGGCTGTTAGAGCGGCATCTAAAGCACGTGTGGATTTAATGACACCCATTTGTAAGGCCTTTATTACGGACGTCGGCGTTGAAGTGACCGGTTTAGGCGTGCAGGTGTATGGCGGCCACGGTTATATAAAAGAAAACGGCATGGAGCAAAACCTACGTGACAGTAAAATCTTTTGTATATACGAAGGCACGAACGGCATTCAAGCGATGGATTTGGTTGGTAGGAAGCTGTCGATGAACGGAGGGCAATTGCCGAAAGACTTTTTCGCAGATGTATTGGCGGAAATAGAATCCACAGGCAGTGAATTAAACTTTATTGCTGAGCCACTTAAATCTGCTTTGTTAGAACTTGGTAAAACAACCGATTGGTTAATTGAATCTAAAACTAATAACCCAAATGACTCAGCTGCAGCGGCGGTAGATTATTTGCAAATATTTGGTTTAGTAACGCTTGGTTATTATTGGTTGCGTGCGGCTAAAGTGTCTGTTGCAAATGACGGGGCTTTTTATCAAGGTAAATTAGCGACGGCAAAATTCTTTGCAACAAAATTATTACCACGTGTTCACGGCTTGGCGCCGGTAGTAATGGCGGGTAGTGATTGTGTAATGGACCCAAGTGAAGATTTAATTATCTAGTTGACACGCTGGTTAAAGAATAACGCAAGTTGAAAAGGCCCGCTTTTAAAGTGGGCTTTTTTATGTGTGTTAACACCTATGCGCGTGTTAATATTTATAATGATAAACACACCATAAGCGAGTTGTAATGAATCTTTTTGAACTATCGCTGGATAAAAATCCTGCAAATTATGTTTCCCTTTCTCCATTAACATTCCTTAAACGTTCGGCGGATGTTTACCCAAACAAAATTGCATGTATTCACGGTGAGCAACGCATCACGTGGGCTGAAACATATCAGCGTTGTGTTAAGTTGGCAGCCGCGTTATCCGCGAAAGGCATAGGTAAAGGGGATACAGTTTCTGCAATGTTACCGAATATCCCAGCAATGTTTGAATTGCACTTTGCTGTGCCGATGCTGGGTGCGGTACTGCATTCAATTAATACGCGTTTAGATGCAGAGTCTGTAGCGTTTCAATTGGATCATGCCGAAAGTAAGGCGGTATTTATTGACAGCGAATTTGCTGCGATTATGAATGTGGCAATAAAGGAAGCAGAGGTTGCGCCGTTTGTTGTTGATGTAGAGGATGCCACGTTTAGCGCGAAGAATAAGATTGGCCAATTTGAGTATGAATCTCTAATTGGCGAAGGTAGCGAGGCATATCAATGGGAATTGCCAGAAGACGAATGGCAAGCGATTACCCTAAATTACACCTCAGGCACAACTGGCAACCCCAAAGGCGTCGTATATCATCATAGAGGTGCGTATTTAAATGCCATCAGCAATGTCATTACCTGGGATATGGGTAATCACCCCGTATACCTTTGGACATTACCCATGTTTCATTGCAATGGTTGGTGTTTCCCTTGGAGCCTTGCAGCATCCGCGGGTACAAATATTTGCTTGCGCTCGGTATTACCTAAAACAGTTTATAAACTCATTAAATCTGAAAAGGTTGACCACTTCTGTGGCGCACCAACGGTGTTAACGATGTTAATCAACACCCCAGCGAAGCATAAAGAAGGCATTAATCATAAAGTAAAAGTAATGACAGCTGGTGCAGCGCCGCCTGCGGCTGTTATCCAGAACATGGAAAAGATGGGTTTTGATGTCACGCATGTTTACGGTTTAACTGAAACATACGGTCCTTGTACCGTGTGCGCTTGGCATGATGAATGGGATGAGTTGCCAAATGATGAGCGAGCGACGTTAAGGGCGAGGCAAGGTGTTCGTAGCGCCATGCTGGAAGACTTAATGGTTGCTGACCCTGAAACGCTTGAACCGATGCCAAAAGACGGCGTGAGTATGGGTGAGGTGTTTATGCGCGGCAATAATGTTATGAAAGGATATTTGAAAAACCCGGCCACTACGGAAGAATCGTTTAAAGGCGGCTGGTTTCATTCGGGTGATTTAGCGGTGTGGCATGAAGATGGCTATATTGAAATTAAAGATCGCTCAAAAGATATTATTATTTCAGGCGGGGAAAATATTTCCACCTTGGAAGTGGAGTCAGTTTTGTACCGGCACCCAGCCGTTATGGAAGCTGCGGTTGTTGCTAAGCACGATGATGTTTGGGGTGAAAAGCCATGTGCTTTTGTGACATTAAAAGAAGGGAAAAAGGCGACTGAAAAAGAAATTATAGTTTTTTGTCGTGATAATTTAGCGCATTACAAAGCACCAAAATTCGTTGTGTTTGGCGATTTGCCTAAAACATCAACCGGTAAAATTCAAAAATTCGTCCTGAGGGATAAAGCTAACGCGTTATAAATCGGCAATAAGGCCTGCGTTAATGTCGGATATGCTAGCGCAACCGGCTAGGGCCATCACGAGTTTTAATTCAGACTGTAATATAGTTAATATATCTTCAACACCTTGCTGTCCTGAATGACTTAGTCCCCAGATAACAGGGCGACCAATGCCAACGCATTGAGCACCCAAGGCCAGTGCCTTTAGAATATCGGTGCCTCTACGAATACCACCATCTAAGATAATTGGAATTTGTTTATTAACAGCTTTGCTGATAGCCGGTAAGGCATCGATGCTAGCAACAGAGGTGTCTAATTGTCGCCCGCCGTGATTGGAAACGATGATGCCATCGACGCCGTGCTCAATAGCCAATTGTGCATCTTTTGGGTGCAAAATACCCTTTAAATAAATAGGTAGGCCGGCGTGTTCTTTTATCCACCGAATGTCTCGCCACGTAAGGCTTTTATTAATCAGTTCATCAAAATAATGAGACAGCCCAGAATGGCCGGTTTTATCCGGTAACTTACGGTGGCCTAGGGCGTGTAAGTTACTCATGTGTAAGCGATCGGGTAGTTGGAACTGGTTGCGCACGTCTTGTTCACGCTGCCCAAGAAACGGTGCGTCGACAGTAATCACGATAGCTTTACAGCCGGCATTCTTTGCTCGCTCGATAAGTGCTAACGTCGCTTCTTTATCTTTATAAACGTACAGTTGAAACCAAACAGAAGATTGAGTTGATGTTGTGACGTCTTCTATCGGTTGGTTTGCCATGGTGCTGCAAATCATTATATTGTTGGATGCGCTGGCAGCACGCGCGACAGCCAGTTCACCATCGGGGTGCGCCATACCAAGAAATGCAGTGGGCGAAATAATGAGTGGTGAGTCAACCGTAAGAGTGGCAAGACGGGTGCTTATATTGACGTTAGAGACATCATTCAAGACGCGTGGTAATAATTTAATACGCCGAAAAGCATCTGTGTTATCTGCAAGCGTATGCTCGTCCATTGCACCGCTTTTGTAATAGTCGCTAGCCGAGGGTTCTAGGAGAGCTTGACTGGCTTTCTCATAATCAAGTATGTTTAACATTCGTTCAAGTGAGCTCATATGGTTTTAAGAAGCCAAGGTCAAATATTATGGCAGACATACTACCATTTAAAAGAAAGTCGCTTTCAGAAAAGCATAAAGGGAATACGTTATGTAGGGAAGGGCATCACGGTTGGAGAGTTGATAAAAAGAGGTGGTTTGATGTGAAAAAAGGTAAACTGATGACCGTTTATCGTTGTAGGCGGTGCGGTTTGATGAAAAGCGTCCTGATTTAATATAAGCGCGTATCGAACAGTCATTAGGCTTTAATGCGAATGATCAATTAAGTAACTAAATTTTATTCAAGGGAGAAAACTGTGAAATTATTTAAAAAATTTGCTGCTGTGACTATGGTAGCTTTATTGGCGACGGGTTGTGCTTCAGTATCGACTGAAAAATGGCAAGACTGCGCTATAGCTGGCGCTGCTATTGGTGGTGCTGCAGGTGGATTTGGTGATGATCACGATAGAGAAGATTTATTGCTAAGTGCGGTAGGTGGAGCAATTATCGGTGGAACAATCTGTGCTTTAATGGCGGAAGACGATGTTAAACCAGCGCCTGTGCTTGATACGGATGGCGATGGCGTTTTAGATGACGCTGATCAATGCCCTAACTCAGCACCAGGTGCTGTTGTAAATGCATTAGGTTGTGTTGCACCGCTAGTACTGGATGGCGTTAATTTCCATACTGATTCTGCTGAGCTAACTGAAGAAGCTAAATCAGTTCTTCATCAAATTGCAACGGCTCATCATACACACCATAGTGATGTTGATTTGTTAATCAGTGGGCATACAGATTCTCAAGGTTCTGCAAACTACAATCAATCGCTGTCTCAACAACGTGCTGAAGCAGTGGTTGCCTTTATGGTCGAACACGGCTGTGATGTGACTAAGTTAACGGCAGTTGGCCATGGTGAAAGCGAAGCAATTGCGGATAACGCGACTAAAGACGGCCGTGCTAAAAACCGCAGAGTAGAGTTAAGCGTAAAATAATACGGTTAAAAGACAAATAAAAAGCAGGGCTTAATGCCCTGTTTTTTTTGTATATTAGTTTTATAAATATGCAGCAAATGCATTAGGTGAGCCTGAATAAGAGAGTAAGAGCTAGATTTTATAGGGCTTTGGTCGACCTTTACTTACTATAGGTTAGAATCAATTAGCTAGAACAAACAAATTAACATTCAAAAGGAGAGGATGATGGGGATTCAAAAAAATTAATGGCTATTATTGCGGCGGCTATTTTGTCTACAGGTTGTGCAACAGTTGAAACGGAAAGTTGGCAAAATTGTGCGATTGCAGGCGGCATGCTATGCGGCGAAACAGTGTTAGATAAAGCTGGTGCTGAGCCTGATACAGATGGCGATGGTGTCGTAGATAGCCGTGATGAATGCCCCAATACACCTGAAGGTGTAGTGGTAGGTAAAAATGGTTGTACCTCTGATTCAGATGGCGATGGCGTAGCAGACTATAAAGATCAGTGTCCTGATTCTGCACCAGGTGCAAAAGTAAACGAATTAGGCTGTGCAGAAGCATTGGTATTGGATGGCGTTAATTTCCATACAGCATCAGCTAACTTAACGGATTCTGCGAAAAAGATTTTGCTTCCGATAGCAGTGGCGCATCATAAACACCATGGAGATGCAAGCTTAGTGATTAGTGGGCATACAGATTCAGTGGGTGGCGAAGCGTATAACCAAGACCTATCTGAAAGGCGTGCAGCATCAGTTCGTGCCTTTATGATAACGCATGGCTGTGATGCTAATAAACTATCAACAAAAGGCTACGGCGAAAGCAAAGCAATTGCAGATAATACAACATCAGCAGGTCGCGCTAAGAACCGACGCGTGGAGTTAAGCGTCAAATAGACCGGTTGTAGAAAGATATGAAAACGGGGCGTATGCCCCGTTTTTTTGCAACTAACAAAAGAAGGGTCTCGGCTAGAAGCTTATTGCAGACCCAAATTGTGTGGGTAGTACGTATTGTTACGTAAATTGAGTGCTATTTTTTAGTGACTTTCCATTTTTGCGCAATGCCGTTTGATGCCTCACTAAAGAAATATTGACCATCCGCAGAGAAAGATAAAGCGATAATTGCAGCGGCTGTATTGCCCCAAAGGGCGCCTTTGGGCTGTAACCATGTATTTAACAAAGTGCCTGTTTTAACGTCCCATAAATCAATGCGTTGATTGGGTCGGCCAGTTAATATCGTGCTGCCATCTGGGGAGAATGTGCTGGCAGAGATAGTCATGTATCGCATTGGGAGCTGGCTAAGCATTTTTCCTGACAGGGTATCCCATAACCTTGCTTTCCCTAATGATGCATTGCTTAACGCATAACGGCCATCGTCAGATAAGGCAACATTATAAATTTTGAAATTTTGCCGCCACTGCTGAGCTCGTTCACCTGTTTTTAAATCCCATAAATTTGCATATTGGTCATTGCCACCGGTAAGTGCGTATTGATTGTTATTTGAAAGCGCAACCGTGTTGACAACGCCGTCATGATAAAAGGTGTGAATGATTCTTCCATGATATAAATCGAAGTAATAGGCTTTGTTTGACTCCATACCAATCACGGCACGTCGCCCATTGTCTGAGATAGCAATGTCTGTAATGGTTGGAAAATCCCAATAACCAATAATCTTTCCGCTTTTCGTTTCCCATAAAGCGAGTGAGTTGCTCTCGGCAGTGATGGCATGTTTATTATTGGCTGAGATGGCGGATGCTATTATGCCGGCGTTCTTGTCAGTGTGCTGCCACTCGTGGAGGTGGTTGTCTGTATTTACGTCGATTAGGTGGGCTGGTGCTCCGGATGCTGCGACGAGAGCAAGCGTGCCATCTTTTGAAAAGCTGGCTGAAAACAAACCGGCTTCATCGTGAGTCCATACTTTTTCTGAATGGCTTTCGTACTGACAAGCGGTTAGCAAGGACGCTGACAACAGTAAAAACCCGGCTTTTAAGTAATGGTCCATTTAGTAAGAGTAGCTTAATTATTTAAAAAAACGACGTAGTTTTGATTTTAGTTGTTTTAGTAGTCCGGTCGATTTATCGTTTTGTTTGTTTTCAGTCGTCACCTCTATATCATTGCCATGTATGAACGCGGTGAGCAACGTATTAAACGCCTTAGGGCGTTCGATCTGCGGAGCATGGCCTACGTGTCGGAAGGTGTGAAATCTGCAATTTGTAATGTCTTGTTGCATGTTTTTAAGCGCTTGCTGGGGGATGACAGTATCTAGCTCACCCCACATAATCAACACGGGGAAATCGGCGTGTTGCAATAACTGGAGGCCAGACCATGTTTTGAGAGTGGATAGAAAACCGCCAAACGCTTTAATGTCCATTTTTAGGGCATCGTCGACGGCTTGGTGTAATAGAACGTTTTGTTTGTCTAGACCGGGCATTGACTTTCTAAACGAGGCTGACATCATCTTTCTTTTGATACCAAGGGTGCCCATGAGCTTAAATAAATTTTTTGGAGAAAAGAAAGAATCTGATAAGGAAACATTGGCTAATGATGTCAGTCCTTCCGCTGGCACTGGTGCGACCAAGGTTAAAGAGATAATTCTATCGGGTATCTTAGCGGCAATTTCTTGTACGACCGCGCCGCCTAAAGAGTGTCCGACTAAATGAAATTGATTGAGTTGCAATTTATCGACAAAATCGAGAATGTCTTGGCAAAGTGTTTGTATGTCATACCCGTTATCAGTTACTTCACTGTCGCCACAACCTCTAAAATCAGGTGCGTAACCACAATAGCCAGTGGGTAAATTCTGTAAGTAAGGCTGCCAATAATGCCAACTTCCAAAGTTCCCATGCAAAAATATAATGGCTGTGTCGCCCTTTGTTTGGTGCTCGTAATGAAGATTAACGGATTTAAGTTGAATAAAAGGCATGCAGGTTAGTGAATCCAGTTGAGTTTGTTATGTAATGAGACGACAGAGCCAATAATAATCAGCGTGGGGGGTTTAGGTTTCAGCTCATCTACTTTATCGGCGATACCGGCTAAATCTGAAATAATGACGCGGTGATCTGCGGTCGTGCCTTTTTGAATTAGCGCAACCGGCGTGTTACTTGGTAAGTTACGTTTGATGAGTTTTTCGCAAATTTGTGGCAAACCAATCAAGCCCATATAAATTACAATTGTTTGGTTTGGCTTAGCAAGTTGATCCCAGTCAAGGTTCACTGTGTTGTCTTTTAAGTGCCCTGTTACAAACAGACAGGACTGCGCATGGTCACGGTGAGTAAGGGGAATGCCTGAATAGCTTGCGCAGCCTGATGCGGCAGTAATGCCTGGCACGACTTCAAAGGCAATGTTCTCGTCAACGAGTGTTTCGATTTCCTCACCGCCACGACCAAACATAAAAGGGTCGCCACCTTTCAACCTGACGACGCGCTTTCCAGCGTTAGCTAGTCTGATTAACAGGCTGTTAATGTCTTCTTGAGGCACGCTGTGGTCGCTTCTTTTTTTGCCAACGTACATGCGTTCTGCATCGCGACGAGCAAGATTCAAAACACCTTCGGAGACTAGACGGTCATAAATAATGATGTCGGCCTGTTGTAGAATCCTTAGCGCTTTGAGGGTTAATAATTCAGGGTCGCCAGGGCCAGCGCCAACGAGGTAAACTTTTCCTTCTGCCGGCTGGTCTTGACATTGTTTTAAGCTACGTTGTAATTCTTCTTCCGCTGCTGTGTGCTTGCCCTGATAACTTAAGTCAGCGGTGGCGCCATTGAATGTGTTTTCCCAAAAAATGCGCCGCTGTTCAGCGTTTGAAAAGTGGTCTTTTACTGATTGCCTGAATTTGGCGGCAAGCTTAGCTAAGTCGCCTAACTTGTGAGGCAATAATGTTTCTAACTTTGCACGTGTTAGGCGGACAAGTACGGGCGCAACGCCACCACTGGATATACCGATGGTGATAGGTGCACGATCCACAATAGCAGGAAAAATAAAGCTGCATAGCGCTGGCTGATCGACGACGTTAACGGGAATATTGTTGGCATGAGCTTCGGCTGACACATTCTCGTTTATGTCGGGGTTGTCGGTTGCGCAGACAACCAAACTGAACGTTTGCGTATCGTTGGCTTTAAATAGTCTCTTGATATGTTGCAGTTTGCCATCCTTAGCACGTTGCATAAGTTCATCTGATAACGATGGCGATATAACGGTAACGCTTGCCCGCGCATCCATGAGTAATCGAACCTTGCGAGTGGCCACAGCGCCACCGCCAATCACAAGACATTTTTTGTCGTCCAGTTTGTGAAAAAGAGGTAGAAAGTCCATGGTTTATTTTAGCTTGGAATGCCTAAAGCAGGTGGTTAAGTGGTCGTTAACTAAGCCAGTAGCCTGCATTAATGCGTAACAAATCGTTGGGCCAACGAAACTAAATCCTCTTTTCTTTAAATCACGGCTGAGGCGAATAGAGATATCTGTTTCATTAGGCACTTGTTCGTGGGTTTGCCAGTGGTTAATAATGGGCTTGTTGTCGACGAAGCCCCAAAGATAAACTGAAAAACTACCAAATTCATTTTGTACTTGGAGAAAGGCCTTTGCATTTTTTACGCTGGCATTAATTTTTAATTTATTGCGGATTAACGTTGCGTTTGACAATAATGCATCAATCTTTTGTTGGCTGTAGTTGGCGACAACAGCAGGGTCAAAATTGTCATACAACTGACGGTAATCTTCCCGGCGTTGTAACACAATAGACCAGCTTAATCCGGCCTGTACGCCTTCTAATATAAGAAACTCGAACAGTTTGTGTTCATCTTTTAGTGGCACACCCCATTCGGTGTCATGGTAAATAATATCCAGCGGTTTTTTTGCCCAAGAACAACGATTTAGCTTGTCCATTCGTTAGCGTAAGCTGATTATCGGCCATGACTGATCGCTTGCGTGCTGTTTCAGTGCAGAATCAGGGTCAACAGCGACGGGGAATGTGACCTTTTTCAACAACGGTATGTCGTTATGCGAGTCAGTGTAAAAGGTGCTGTTTTTTAGGTTGGCTTGATTGCTTATTAGCCAAGCATTTAAACGTGAGACTTTGCCTTGTTGGTAACAGGGTTCGTCTACATATCGACCGGTATAGCGCCCGTTTATGAGCTCAGGTTCTGTCGCCAGCATGTTGTTTATGCCGAATAAATCAACGATGGGCTGGGTAACAAATCGATTGGTGGCGGTAATGACCATTAAGGTGTCACCTTGAGCGCGATGTTTTTCAACGAGTTTCTCTGCGGCTGGTAACACCAACGGGTGAATTTTTTCATTAATAAACTGTTGACGCCATTGGTTCAGTTTCTCAATGGGGTGTTCTGCTAAGAATGACAAGGCGAAAATCAGGTATTTATTAATGTCTAGTTTGCCTTGGCAGTAGTCGTCATAGAATTGCGTGTTGGCTCTCGCGTAATCGTGGCTATCGACTAAGTTTTGCTCGACAAGAAACTCTCCCCAAAGGTGGTCGCTATCATCACTGATTAGGGTATTGTCTAAGTCGAAAATAGCTAAGCTCATGTTGTGTGCGCTGCAGTATAAAGCGACAAGTCTGACACAGATCGGGTTAATTCCCAATCATTTTGTCGAGGAAGCTCGCACACTATAAAAACGTGTCTATAATGATACATAATTAGTTAATGTAAAAAGCGCACGATGATTGATGACGATGGCTACCGACGTAATGTCGGCATCATTTTATGTAACCAGCAAAATAAATTATTTTGGGCGAGAAGGGTAAACCAAAGTGGTTGGCAGTTCCCACAAGGTGGCATGGATGAAGGCGAAACGCATGCAGAGGCAATGTTCCGTGAGTTACATGAGGAAATTGGCCTAAAACCTGAGCACGTTGAAATACTTTGCCAAACGCGCGAGTGGGTGTATTACGACTTGCCAAAACGCTTTATTCGCTCAGGGAACCTTCCTGTGTGCAAAGGGCAGAAACAAATATGGTTTATGTTAAGGCTGGTGGGTGACGAGAGTCAGATTCGATTTGACGCAACCGATACCCCCGAGTTTGACAGTTGGCGTTGGGCTGACTATTGGGAGCCGGCGTTTGATGTAGTGCATTTTAAACGCAATGTTTATTTGAGCGCACTGACTGAAATGTGGTCGAGCCTATTCCCGGGCATTACACCCAATATTCATCGTAAATAACTAATAGCCGGCGGAATGCTGATCAAGGTTGTCAGGTGTTTTATCCAGCCTAATGACATCGGTTTGTATTTGGCCAGTAGCTTGTAAGCGTAACCAGCGGTAACCCGGCGCAATGTTATCAATGGCGAAGGCTTTACAAAGCGGTTTAAACTGAAAGCAAGTCGAGGGTACCGCGTAAATAGGTATGCCGGCTATGTCGCTTTCAAATGTTTGGTGCACGTGCCCGTGAATAATGCCGAGTACATTTGGCGATTCATCTATGACCTTAATCAGCGAATCAGGGTTTATGACGGCCATGGTGTCTAGCCATTCGCTACCGACAGGTTTCAATTGATGGTGTAAACAAATCAGCACGTGCTTATCTGGATGTTGATTAATTTCTATTTGTAACTCTTCTACCGCTTTCTCGTTGAGTGTGCCGCCTTCTTCGCCCGGTGTTTCGGAGTCGAGAAAAGCGAATAGCCATTTACCGTGGTGTAGGAAAGGCTGGTAGGAGACTGGCTGCTGACTAAAAATATGCGTTAATGTGTCGGGTATGTCGTGATTTCCAGGCAGTACGTAGCATGGAATATTGAGCCCTGTTAGATGCTCGATTAGTCGTGTATAAGAGGCTTCTGAAGCATCTTGGCTGAGATCACCCGTTAGAAAAATAAGATCGGGTGGCCAGCTTTCTTCTTGAGCTAATTGCAGAATGGATAAGAAACTTTGCTCCGTATTTACACCCACTAAGTGTTGCTCGGTTGTCGCGAATAGGTGCATATCAGATATTTGCAATACCTTGATATCAGAAGCGTTACATTTTTCTGGTAGGAAAACGTTCATAAATAGGTCGAAATTGTTTCTAGTCTCGTATCTTGTTTGCTTAAGTATAGACAACATGATTTGAAGAATGTTGTGATTAAGCCAGCGGTTTCATTATGCTAGTTTTTTGATGAGCACGCTTGAGCGTCGAGTTTGATTGTAGTTATCTCGTTTTGCTTTCGGCAAATCAGCAATCACAGCAGGTTTAAAGCCTTTTTCAGCAAACCAATGGCTACTTTGTGTGGTGAGTACGAACAACCGAGTTAAGCCTTTCGAGCGAGCCTCTTTTTCAATCAGTGTTAACAGGTAATCGCCGCGTTCACCCGTGCGGTAATTAGGGTGTACCGCAACGCAGGCTAGCTCGCCGATGGCATCCTCTGGGTACGCATAAAGCGCGGCGCAAGTGGTTATTAAACCGTCTTGCTCAATAACGTGAAACTTTTCGATGTCCATTTCAATCGTTTCAGCAGGGCGGTAGGTAAGTAAACCATGCGCTTCAAGTGGGCGAATGAGGTCGAGGATGCCGTGAATGTCATCGATGGTTGCAGGCCGCGCATCTTCAAACGGCTGAGTGCTAATGAGAGTCCCTGCGCCTTCACGTGTAAATAATTCTAATTGGAGTCCACCGTTAATTTTTCGGTCGATCAAGTGGATGCGTTCTACGCCCAGTTTGCTGGCGCGTATTGCTTCTTGTAGGTGGAGGCTCGTATCGTTGTATTGGTGGTTTTTCTTATCCAATAACACTTGAGCTTGGTCGGTGGTTAATTGCCGAATAAGTTGTTTGTCCTGACTTAATAATTCATTGCACTCGGTCATTAAAATTAATTTGTCAGCGTTAATGTCCGTGGCAATGGCGGTGGCAATTTCTTCGCTACGGAGATTAAATACGTCGCCAGTGGGTGAGTAGCCTATCGGGGAAACCAAAACAATGTGCCCAGAATCTAGAGTGCTTGATATGGCATTGCAATCTACACGGCGGGTTTCACCGGTAAATTGGTAATCTACGCCGTTAATAACGCCCAACGGTTTTGCGGTAATGAAGTTGCCTGAGGCGACGCGTATGCTTGAGTCAGCCATCGGCGTATTCGCTAAGCTGGTAGACAACATCGCTTCTATGTTGGTGCGGACTGTCCCCGTTGCTTCTTTGGCCATTTCAAGCGTTTCTTTGTCCGTAACGCGTAAGTGCTGAAATACATGGCTGGTACGCTTTTTAGCAGCTATCTTTTTTTCGAGCTGCGGGCGAATGCCATGAACCAGAATTAAGCGAATACCCAAGCTGTTTAATAAAGCTAAGTCCTCAATTAAGGTTGAAAACGTATCATCATCAACAGCCTCACCGCTGAAGTTGATAACAAATGTTTTACCGCGATGAGCGTGAATATAGGGCGCGGTGTTTCGAAACCAATTGACGAATTGGTGGGGGTGAGGCGTATGGGTTAGGGAGTCTGGACTTTGTTTGTCAACATCAAGCGTGATGTTCAATAACTGCGCTGCAGCGTGAATTTTCTTTAAAGCAGACCTTGGCACAAGGCCGCCAGTGCCGCCTTTATGTTTTGGGTAGGTCCAGCGGTAGATGGTTGCGGGGTCTTTGTTAATGGCAAGAGCAAGTGATTTGACGCCACCAAACTGCTGGATAATGTGAGCTGCATTGTTTGACATGCGGAAATTTTAATCTTTTATTGCAAAAAACGCAAAATAAAAAGAGATTGCCTAAGAAAATATTGTGTTTTTGCTACTTTATGCAAATATTGTGAACAAGTGTTTGCAAAAAGTTGCAGTAAGGCGTGATTTGTTCGCCTGGAATATATTCGTTGGGTTGATGTGCTTGATCAATGTTGCCGGGTCCAATCACAAGGGTGTCGATACCCAGGTTAGTTAAATAGGGCGCTTCGGTACCAAAGGCAACTGACTCCGCGGTTTTGCCGGTAATGGATTCAATCATTCGGGTTAGTTTGGCGTCGGCAGGTGTTTCGAAAGGCGGAACGCCACAAAAAATGGGTTTGTAGGCGAGCTTTAATTTACTGCTTTCAGGCAGTACGTCAGCGAGTCGTTTTTGTAAATCGGCGCGGATAGCGTTGATGTCCATGCCGGGTAGAGGCCGAATATCAATTTGAGTTTCACAATGCGAGCAAATACGGTTTGGGTTGTCGCCACCGTGAATAGAGCCAATGTTCATGGTCGGTGATGAAACCTCAAACACGGGGTTATTGTGTTTAGCTTGTAACTCTTCACGCCAGCGAAGTAGTTCATTGATAACTTGGTGCATACCTTCGGTAGCGCTGGCGCCTAGGCTAGGGTTGCTTGAGTGCCCAGCGTGCCCAGTGACGATTAACGACTCCATCATCGCGCCTTTGTGCATGCGAATCGGCGTTAAGTTGGTTGGTTCGCCAATAACGGCATATTTCGCGTGTTGAAGTTGTTCTTTTAATAAAGCTTGCGCACCACTCATGGCGCTTTCTTCATCAGCGGTTGCGAGAATGGTCAACGGTCGCTTGAAATCGGATGCGTTAAATTTTGCGGCTGTTTCTATTGCCAACGCAAAAAATGACTTCATGTCGGTACTGCCTAAACCGTAAAAGTTATTGTCTTTTTCGGTTAGCGTGAAAGGGTCTTGCGACCAATGGCTGTCGTCGTACGGAACCGTGTCAGTATGGCCAGACAAAATCAACCCGTCTGCGCCCTTATGAGTAGGACCAATGGTTGCTATTAAGTTGGCTTTGCCTTCTTGACCGACAAGTGGTTGAAGACTGACCTTGAACCCTAGGTTCTCTAGCCAATCGGCCAGCAAGTGAATAACGGGCAGGTTGCTTTGGTCGTGCCTATCGTTTGTGCTGCTGACAGATGGCGTGCCGATTAGGGCACGCATCATGTCCAGCGTATTAGGGAGCTTAATCAATGTTAGCGACCAACGTCATTAATCAGTAACGGCGCCTTCAGATGCAGAGCGTACAAGTTTGGCGTATTTAGACAGCACGCCACGTGTATAGCGCGGTTCTGGCTGTGTCCAATTAGCAAGGCGCTGCTGAATGACCTCGTCATCTAAGTGTAAGCGCAATTCATTTTTAACACTGTCTATGGAGATGGTGTCGCCGTCTTCAACGATAGCGATAGCACCGCCTTGGAAAGCTTCAGGGGTGATATGGCCCACCACAAAACCGTGGGTGCCGCCGGAGAAACGACCGTCTGTAATAAACGCCACTTTATCGCCTAAACCGCGGCCCATAATCGCGGATGTGGGCGCTAGCATTTCTCGCATACCGGGTCCGCCTTTGGGGCCTTCGTAACGTATAACCAGTACATCGCCTTCTTTAATTGAACCATCAAGAATGCTGGCCATGGATTCTTCTTCGGAATTAAACACGCGTGCTGTGCCGGTGAAACCTAAGCCTTCTTTACCCGTAATTTTTGCAACCGCACCACCACTTGCAAGATTGCCGTGTAGCACAACGAGGTGGCTGTCTTTTTTAATGGCGTTGTCTAACGAGCGAATAACATCTTGGTTATCTGGGTACGGGGCAACGTCAGCCAAGTTTTCAGCCAAGGTTTTGCCGGTGACGGTTAAGCAATCGCCGTGTAGTAAGCCCGCGCCCAATAAGATTTTCATTAACGGTTGGATGCCGCCAATATCAATCAGCTCCGCCATAGAGTATTTGCCGCTTGGTTTTAAATCGGCCACCATGGGTACGCGTTTACCAATAGTTGTGAAATCAGTTAGCTGTAAATCAACTTCGGCGCTGTGTGCCATGGCCAGCAGGTGGAGTACTGCGTTGGTTGAGCCGCCTAATGCAATCACCACAGTGATTGCATTTTCGAAGGCTTTTCGGGTCATTATGTCGCGAGGCTTAATGTCCAACTCAAGCAATTTTAACACCGCTTCGCCAGCGTCTTTACAGTCTTGTTTTTTATCTGCAGAAATAGCGGCTTGCGCTGAACTGTTGGGTAAGCTCATGCCCATTGCTTCAATGGCAGATGCCATGGTGTTGGCCGTGTACATACCGCCACATGATCCTGCGCCAGGAATCGCTTTTGATTCAATGGCATGTAACTCTTCATCATCAATGAGGTTGTTTGCGCGTGCGCCAACGGCCTCGAACACTGAGATAACATCGAGCTTACGTTGTTTGTGACAGCCAGATAAAATGGTGCCGCCGTAAACAAACACGCTAGGGCGGTTTAAACGCACTAAGGCAATCATGCAACCAGGCATGTTTTTATCGCAGCCACCAATAGCCACCACGCCATCAAAGCCTTGGCAGCCAACAACGGTTTCAATTGAATCGGCAATCACTTCACGAGAGGTCAGTGAATATTTCATGCCTTCCGTGCCCATTGAAATACCGTCTGAGATAGTGATGGTATTAAATATAACGCCTTTGCCGCCAGCTTGATCTACGCCGCGAACGGCTTCGTCAGCTAGACCGTTAATGTGCATATTGCATGGGGTGACCATGGCCCAAGTAGAGGCAACGCCAACCTGCGGCTTTTTGAAATCTTCGTCTTTAAAGCCTACAGCGTGAAGCATGGCGCGGCTTGGTGCGCGCTCCATACCGTCGACGACTAGGGATGAAAATTTTCTACTGTTATTTTTTTTGTCGGACATAGTGTGCTCGTGTGTATGAATTTAGAATGATGATTGCCAAGATGTTTTCTTGCGCCAGCCCAGCTTAGGTAGAATAAAGCCGAGAATAATACCGAATAACAAAACGCCTGCGCCGGCTAAAAACCAGTCTTGTACGTCGCTGTTAACCAAGGTGTCATTGTCTCTTTTTAAGCTTTCAAGTTCGCGTTCAATGGTTACAACGCGCTGCTGAAGTTGGTTTCGTTCTTGCAAAATCTCAACAGCGTTTCTGGATGTTTCTTTAAGTTGGTCCAGTTCGCGAGATAAAGAAATATTGTCAGTCTTGAGCGTACTGGCTTCGCTGTCTAAATTACCTTTTTGTTCGCTTAGTTCGCTTAGCTGTTTGCTGGAGCTGCTGAATTTTGTTTTTAAACTGGCCAATGATGCTTCCGCTTTTGCTAGGCGTGATTTAGCGGAAGGAGTTTTACGTAATAACCTTGATAGTACCCAGCCTTCACGTGATGGACTGAGTTTAACGCGAGAGTAACCAGAGGCCGAATCACGCTCAATGACATTGATTTTTTTGCCGCTTTTCAATGTGGCGATAATGCGATGGCCAGAACTTTTGCCAGAACGAACCATAATTTCAAGCTCGTCTGAAACGTATGCTGATTCAGCCATAATGGCAGTGCTGGTTAAAAGAGCAATAGCTAAGAGTATTTTTTTCACAGGTGATCCTTCGATAAACAGGGTTTATTTCATTAAA
Source organism: Cycloclasticus sp. (assembly GCA_012959695.1). Lineage (GTDB taxonomy): Bacteria > Pseudomonadota > Gammaproteobacteria > Methylococcales > Cycloclasticaceae > Cycloclasticus. The sequence goes on along the minus strand of DUCS01000005.1, from coordinate 10,698 downwards.
AATTCAAGTAACGCTTTTTGAGCATGTAAGCGGTTCTCTGCTTCATCCCAAATAACACTTTGGCCGCCATCCAGCACCTCAGTGCTGACTTCTTCGCCGCGATGTGCAGGCAAACAATGCATAAACATGGCGTCTGGTTTAGCGAGAGCCATGAGTGCTGAATTAACTTGGAAATCAGCAAAATCTTTTTCGCGGCTTTTTTGCTCTTCTTCTTGGCCCATACTGGCCCATACGTCGGTAACCACTAGGTCAGCGTCAATAACGGCTTGTTTAGGGTCGTGAAATAATTTAACGTGGCTAGATGTTTCGTCTAACAAGGCTTGCTCGGGCTCATAACCAGCGGGGCAGGCAATTGCCAGTTTGAAGTCTAATAATTTGGCTGCATTCATGTACGATTGACACATGTTATTGCCATCGCCAATCCAGCAAACTCGTTTACCTTTAATGTCGCCACGTTGTTCAAACCAAGTTTGCAAATCAGCCAGCAATTGGCAAGGGTGGAACCGGTCGGTTAGTCCGTTAATAACGGGTACGTTAGAATGTTGCGCAAAGGTGGTAACCGTTTCATGGTCGTTGGTGCGTAGCATGATGCCATCGACCATGCGAGAAATAACGCGCGCAGAATCTTCGATGGGTTCGCCACGACCTAGTTGCGTATCACGTGGGGATAAAAATAAGGCGGCACCACCAAATTGAGCCATACCGGCTTCAAATGAAATACGTGTGCGGGTGGATGATTTTTCAAAAATCATGGCCAGCACTTTATTTTTTAACGGCTCGTAAATCGCGCCGTCAGCACGCATTTTCTTTAATTCTATGGCGCGTTGAATAATAGCGCGCAACTCGTCGGCACTGAGGTCGTTAAGGGTAATAAAATGACGTGGTTTCATTGTGGCTACTGTACAGAAAGAATGGGTTAGTGGGCAATAATTAAGTCGCTAACCAGCTGGGTTATTTTATCCGCTTCTTTATTGCTAATGGTCAGTGGTGGTAGGAGGCGCACGGTATTTCCACCGGCAACGTTAATTAGTAGGTGTTGCTCTAAGGCCTTGCTGGCAAGTTCGGTGCAAGGGGTTGTCAGTTCGATGCCAATCATCAATCCCTTTTGCCTGATTTCAACAACATGTTTACAGCCGCTTAAGGCATGTTGAAACGATGCGCGTATACGTTCGCCAAGCTCAATTGCCCTGTCGGCTAAATGATCGCGTTGGATAATGTTGATGACCGTGAGTGCGGCAGCGCAAGCCAATGGATTGCCGCCAAATGTGGAACCATGAGAGCCGGCTGTTAACAAGCCGGTTGCTTTACCGGCCGTTAAGCACGCGCCAATAGGTACGCCATTGCCAAGTGCTTTGGCGAGTGTCACCACATCGGCCTTGATGTTGTTTTGTTGGCTAGCTAAAAAGCTGCCGGTACGGCCAATACCGGTTTGAATTTCATCCAATATTAATAGCCAATCGTTCTGGTCGCAGAGTTCGCGCAATTTGTTTAAATAGTCAGCATCGGGAATGCGAATGCCGCTTTCGCCTTGAATCGGCTCAACCATCACCGCAACAATTGTGTTTTCTCGGCTTGCCAACGTCTCCAACGCAGGGATGTCGTTATAAGGTATATGGCAAAAGCCTTCAGGTAAAGGTGCGAAGCCTTCTTTCACTTTTGGATTGCCGGTAGCGGTAAGTGTCGCTAATGTTCGCCCATGAAAGCTGTTGTTCATCGTCACAATGACGGGATTTTCAATATTTTTACTGTGTGCAAAGCGGCGAGCAATTTTTATCGCTGCTTCATTTGCTTCGGCGCCAGAATTGCCAAAAAACACATCGTTCATGCCAGTTAACTCGCACAAGGTGTTAGCCAGTTGCTCTTGATTATCAATGGCGTATAAATTTGATGTGTGCAGCAATGTATTGGCTTGTTTACTGATGGCGTCTGCAATTTCAGGGTGAGCATGACCTAAGCCGCAAACAGCAATACCCGATAATGCGTCGAGGTATTTTTCGCCCTTATCATCCCATAGCCAAGCGCCTTCGCCTTTAATAAAGCGAACGGGTAAGGAAGCATACGTTGGCATGATATGTTGTTTCATAATAATCTCTGTTGTTTGCCTTTGTTGGGCAAATCTTGGCGTGAATGCGGGCAAACGTATTCGCCTCATTTACATTAATGGTACAAAAAACGAAGGCAGCCTAATAAGACTGCCTGTTGTGTTGAAGTATCATTATAATTCTACTAATCAAAATCAGCAACTAATACGATATGGACGCCATTGAGTTAAGTGTTTTTTCCAGCCGAATCGAGTCAGTGTGCGATGAAATGGGCGCGGTATTACAACGCGCCGCCTTCTCGCCTAATATAAAAGACCGGCTAGATTTTTCATGCGCGGTGTTTGATACGCAAGGGCAGCTTTGCGCCCAGGCGGCACATATTCCTGTACATTTAGGTAGTATGGCGTATGCCATGCAAGACATTGTCGATCAGTTTGATTGGCAGCCAGGTGACATGGTGGCGTTTAATGACCCTTATTTGGGCGGCACGCACTTACCGGATGTGACCTTGGTTTGCCCAGTGCACGCCGATGAGAAATTAATTGGTTTTGTTGCCAACCGTGCGCACCATGCCGATATCGGTTCGGATACGCCGGGCTCCATGCCGTTAGCCACAAACCTTGAGCAAGAAGGCATCATTATTTCGCCGGTTAAAATCATGCGCGAGGGTAAAACTTCAGTTGAATTTGATGAGATTATGCGTGTCTTGCAAAATACCATTGAATCGACAGGAGATTTTAATGCGCAAATGAGCGCCAACCAACGAGGGTCGCAGCGGTTATCATCGATTGTTAAGGAGATGGATGCGCAGCAGTATAATGCGGCGTTGGTGCACTTGAATGCGTACGGTGATCGCTTAATGCAGCAACTATTAACGAGCATTCCAGACGGGGAGTATGATTTTTTAGATTGGATGGATGGTGATGGCTTAGGCGCTGAAAACATACCCATCAAAGTGAATTTAGCAGTGCAGCGTGGCACGGTCGTCGCGGATTTCAAGGGTACGGCGAATCAAGTGAGCGGCAATATCAATTGCCCCTTATCGGTGGTTGCAGCGGTGGTTTATTACGTGTTCAGGTGTTTGTTGCCAGCTAATACGCCCGCGTGTTTTGGTGTTTATCGACGTATTGACATCAAAGCGCCGCATGGCTCCTTAGTGAATGCAATTAAGCCAGCCGCAGTGGCGGCGGGTAATGTAGAGACGAGTACGCGGTTAGTTGATGTAGTGATGGGCGCGTTAGCCAAAGCGTTGCCCGCGAGAATAACCGCGGCAAGTCACGGAAGCATGAACAATGTCGCAATGGGTGCACGAACATCGGAAGGTTCTTGGAATTATTATGAGACCATTGGTGGCGGTATGGGTGCAGGTGCGCAGTATGCAGGGCTATCCGCCGTGCAGACGCACATGACGAACACCTTAAATACGCCCATTGAATCACTGGAGATGCATTACCCGTTGCGGGTTAGCCGTTATCAAGTCAGGCGAGGTTCTGGTGGCACAGGCAAGCAACAAGGCGGGGATGGTTTGCTTAGAGAAATGGTGTTTTTACAAGCAGCGCAACTGACGTTGTTAACCGAGCGCAGAGATTATCAGCCTTGGGGTTTGAACGGCGGCGCGGATGCAGCGGCAGGCGAGAACTTTTTAAACGGGGAAAAGCTGCAGGCAAAAGTCAGTCTTGCTGTCGACGTTGGGGATCGACTTACAATAAAAACGCCGGGTGGTGGCGGTTATGGGCTCGACGGCGAGTAAACAGCGTATAATGTGCGCAAACAATACTCTGACGAAAGGTAAAAATGAGCATTAATGAAAGAATTGAAGAGCAACTAAACGGTCACCAAATTTTGTTGTATATGAAAGGCACGCCGTATTTCCCTCAGTGTGGTTTTTCAAGCAAAGTAGTTCAAATACTGCAAGCGTGCGAAACCGAGTTCGCCTATGTGAATATTTTTGACGACGACGAAATAAGAGAAGGTTTGAAAGTCTATTCAAACTGGCCCACGTTTCCTCAGTTGTATATCAACGCAGAGCTAGTGGGCGGCGCTGATATACTGATTGAAATGTTTGAAAACGGTGAATTGAAAACGCTACTTGATGGTGTTAAATCTACTGAGCTTGCTGAGTAAACGCGTCCCACTGGTTCACTATTTTACAAAATAAAATGGCAGTTTGCTCAGCGTCATAAAGCGCTGAGTGGGCTTGCTCGTTATCCCATTCTATACCCGCCGCTTTAGCAGCTTTAGCCAATACAGTTTGCCCGTAAGCTAGGCCGCCTAATGTGGCGGTGTCGAAGGTGCTGAACGGGTGAAAAGGATTGCGCTTGAATTTAGTCCGTTCCACCGCTGCGTTCATAAAACCAATATCAAAAGCAGGGTTGTGGCCAACCAAAATGGCGCGGGTGCAGTTTTGCGCTTTTACCGCCTCTCTAACCGGCGCAAACAGTTTTTGTAGCGCCTCTTTTTCGTCAATGGCTAAGCGAAAAGGGTGATAGGGATCAATGCCGTTAAACTTCAATGCGGCGGGTTCAAGGTTTGCGCCCTCAAATGGGTTGACGTGCTCGCGATGTGAAGATTGAATAAAGAGCTTTCCATCATCATCCATCGCAGGAATAACCACCGCCATCTCGAGTAACGCATCTGTTGAAGCATTAAAACCAGCCGTTTCAATATCAACGACCACCGGTAAATAGCTGCGAAAGCGTTGGGACATGAGGTGTGTTTTGTTTTCAGACATGGTTTCGATGGACTAACAATTTAATAATATTCAGCTATAATAAAACAATTGAATATCAAACAGCTTAATAAAGTTACTTAAAAATTTTGGAGATAGTGTCGATGGGTTTAATGGATTATTTAAAAAAAGGGTGTGCGTGTGTCGTGATTGCTTCAACAGCTATACTGTCAGGCTGTGCGTCATTAACATCGCAAGCAGAAAACGACCCGTTGGAGTATGTGAACAGAGGTGTCTTTAGCTTTAACGAAACAGCCGATGAATACGTGCTTGAGCCGGTCGTTAAAGGTTACCAATACGTGACACCAGCCGCGATTGATAACGGCGTTACCAATTTCTTCAGTAACTTGGATGATGTGGTAGTGGTTGTTAACGACATACTTCAGCTTAAGTTTAATCAAGCCTTATCTGATGGCGGCCGTGTTGTCGTTAATACGACGATTGGTTTATTAGGTTTTGTGGATATGGCAACAGACATGGGTATGCCCAAGCACAATGAAGATTTTGGTCAAACACTGGGCGCTTATGGCGTAGGAACAGGGCCATATATCGTTTTACCAATTTTAGGTTCGAGTACCTTGCGCGACACGGTCGGTTTAGTGGGTGATAGTTTTGTTGACCCTATTCAACAGCTTCATGACTCTGATGCAATGTGGGCAACGATAGGGTTAAAAATAGTGGATACACGAGCAGGCCTTATTTCGACTAAAAAGATTGCTGATCAAGCCTCGTTAGATGCCTACGATTTTCACCGCAGTGCGTATTTTCAGCGTCGCGAATACCTAATTTATGACGGTAACCCGCCAATGGATGACGGCGATATATTTGATGACGAATAAGTCAAATTGAAAAAGCCCCGTTAAAGGGGCTTTTTATTGTCGGCTTCATTTAACTGCCGTGAAATCCTAGTCGGTTTTTGGCTGCAAGTTATTGGCTAATAGACCAGTTCAGAGAGGTTTCTTGCCTAAATGGCGTGAGAGTATGGTCACCAAATGAATAGTTTGGCGGGGCTTTCCAAGCCTCTTTAATCAGTGTTATTTTTGATTTATTTCTAGGTAAGTTGTAAAAATCAGGCCCGTAAAAACTACTGAAACCTTCTAGCTTATCTAGCGCATTTTCTTTTTCAAATACTTCGGTGTAAAGCTCAATGGCGGCGTGTGCGGTAAAACAGCCGGCGCAACCGCAACTGGCCTCTTTAGCATGGCTTGTGTGTGGGGCGCTGTCGGTGCCTAAAAAGAATTTTCGATTGCCGCTAATGGCGGCTTTTACCAATGCAAGGCGGTGTGTTTCACGCTTTAAAATGGGTAAGCAATAGTTATGAGGTCGAATGCCGCCGGCCAATAAATCATTACGATTAAATAAAAGGTGTTGCGGCGTTAACGTAGCGGCGGTGTTGTCGTTTGCTTCAACAAACGCAATAGCTTGTTTTGTCGTCGCGTGCTCCAAGACGATTTTAAGCTCGGGAAAATCACGCCTTATAGTATTTAAGTGTTTATCTATAAAAACTTGCTCACGGTCAAAAATATCAACACTGTTGTCGGTTACTTCTGCGTGAACCAATAAAAGCAAACCGTGTTTTTGCATTGCAGTGAAAACGGGGGCTAATTTATCAATGTCGGTAACGCCGTTAGACGAGTTTGTGGTGGCGCCTGCTGGGTACAGCTTTGCGGCAACAATATCGTTGCTTTCGCTAGCTTGTTTGATGTCATCAGCGGTAGTATTGTCGGTTAAATATAACGTCATCAACGGTTGAAAGGCGCTGTCTGTTGGCCTAGCGTCTAAAATCCGCTGCTTATAAGCCATGGCTAGCTCGGCATTAATAATAGGTTGCGCCAAGTTAGGCATCACAATAGCGCGTTGAAATTGCTTGGCCGTAAACGCAACCGTTGTGCTAAGTGCCTCGCCATCGCGCAAGTGCAAATGCCAATCGTCGGGTTTTATAATCGTTAATTGAGTTGTCATAGGCGTGAATTGCTAGGGTGAGCTATATAAACTTGAGCTTATTTTACATGCATTGCTTGCTATACACCCTGTAAATCGTCGAAAATAGCCCGTTCAGTTGAGCTTGGCTATTATGTTGGTGTAAGTGTCGAGTGAGTATTTGGAGCGAAATAAAACATGCCTATTTATGAATACCAATGCGGTGCGTGCGAGCACCAGTGCGAAGCGTTGCGAAAAATTAGCGATGAGCCACTAACAATGTGCCCCGAGTGCGGTAAAGATGAATTAACGAAGAAGATCTCCGCAGCGGGCTTCCGTTTAAAAGGAAACGGTTGGTACGAAACGGATTTTAAAAGTGGCAAAAAGAAAAACTTAGCCGAAAGCTCGTCTAAACAATCGAACGACAAGAAAACATCTAGCGATAGCAAATAAGGGCTATTGGATATAATTTAAAAAGTAAGGAATAAAACATGATGCGTAGTCATTATTGCGGTGATATTAACGAAACTCACCTAGGAGAAGAAGTAGAAATTTGCGGTTGGGTGCATAGACGACGCGACCACGGCGGCGTTATTTTTATTGACCTGCGTGACCGTGAAGGGATTGTGCAAGTTGTCTTTGATCCCGACCGTGCAGATTCATTTGCGCTGGCTGAAACCGTTCGTGGTGAGTACGTGTTGAAACTACGTGGCCGTGTACGTGCGCGCCCAGATGGAACAGTCAACCCAAAAATGAAGACAGGTCAAATTGAATTATTGGGCCTTGACCTAGACGTACTGAATGAGTCAGAAACGCCACCGATTCAAGTGGATGGTGACGTTGAAGTGAGCGAAGAAATACGCTTACGTTACCGTTATATTGATTTGCGTCGTCCAGAGATGCTAGCAAAAATTCGCTTACGTCGTGATGTAACCTTGAATTTGCGCCGCTTTTTAGAAGATGAAGGCTTTTATGAAATTGAAACGCCAATCTTAACCAAAGCAACGCCAGAAGGCGCGCGCGACTACCTAGTGCCAAGCAGAACGCACGAAAACAGCTTCTTTGCCTTGCCTCAATCCCCCCAACTGTTTAAACAGTTATTGATGATTGCTGGTATGGATCGTTACTACCAAGTGGTTCGTTGTTTTAGAGATGAAGATTTGCGCGCAGACCGTCAGCCAGAATTCACTCAATTAGACATTGAAACATCGTTTTTAGATGAAACTCAAATTATGGGTTTAATGGAAGGCATGATTCGTCGCTTATTTAACGAGGTAATTGATGTTCAACTACCTGACCAATTCCCGCAAATTACGTATCAAAAAGCGATGCATTTGTACGGTACCGATCGGCCAGACTTACGTAATCCACTGGTCTTAACCGATGTGGGTGATTTAATGGCAGGCGTTGAGTTTAAAGTATTCTCCGGCCCAGCCAACAGTGAAGACGGCCGTGTGGCCGCATTAAGGGTGCCGGGCGCAAGCTCGTTAAGCCGTAAAGACATAGATGGCTATACAAAGTATGTCAGCATTTATGGCGCAAAAGGTTTGGCGTATATAAAGGTGAATGACCGTGCAGCAGGCATCGATGGCTTGCAGTCGCCGATCTTGAAATTCTTACCGGATGACGTGGTTGAAAGCATCATGCAGCGTACGGGTGCGCAAACAGGTGATATCGTTTTCTTTGGCGCAGATAAAACAAAAATCGTTAACGAAGCCATTGGCGCGTTACGCGATAAAATAGGTAAAGACCAAAGTTTGTTAGAAGGCGATTGGAAACCAGTTTGGGTTATTGACTTCCCTATGTTCGATTGGGATGAAAAAACAAGCCGTTGGAACGCCATTCATCATCCGTTTACCGCATCATCGTGCGATGCTGAAGAGTTGAAGGCGAACACAGGCAAGGCTTTGTCAAGAGCCTACGACTTAGTGCTTAACGGCACAGAAGTAGGTGGTGGCTCTATTCGTATACATAAAACCGATATGCAACAAACTGTGTTTGATTTGTTGGGTATGGAACGTGAAGAATCACAAGAAAAGTTTGGCTTCTTGCTAGATGCGTTGAAATACGGTTGCCCGCCACACGGTGGCATGGCGTTTGGTTTAGATAGGTTGGTCATGTTAATGGCGGGCGCTTCTACCATTCGTGACGTGATGGCATTCCCTAAAACGCAAACAGCGGCGTGTCCGTTAACATCAGCGCCTGCAATGGTTAGCGATGCGCAGTTAAAAGAACTGGGTATTCGTTTAAGAAAACCGCCCGTGGTTGAAGAAACACAAGGTTAGTACTATGTCTTCATTAGCACGCGCCATTCAAGATTATTCATTATTAAGTGATGAAGAGTGCGATCAGCGCATCCAAGCGGCGAAAGCAACGCTTGGCGATAGTTGTGTTGTTTTAGGGCACCACTATCAGCGTAATGAAGTGTTTAAACACGCGGATGTGAGTGGTGATTCGTTAAAATTGTCAAACTATGCGGCAAACTCAAGCGCCAAATACATTGTGTTTTGCGGCGTGCATTTTATGGCGGAAGTGTCCGATATTTTATCGCGACCAGATCAAGTGACGATTTTGCCTGACCTTGCAGCAGGTTGCTCTATGGCTGATATGGCGAACCGTAAAAACGTAGAGCGCAGCTGGAAAGAGTTAAACTCAGTCATCAATGCCGATGAACAAGTTACGCCAGTTACGTATATTAATTCTGCAGCGGACTTAAAAGCATTTTGCGGCGAGCATGAAGGTATTGTGTGTACCTCATCAAACGCCCAACAAGTATTAGATTGGTGTTTTGAAAAACGTGAAAAAATTCTGTTCTTTCCTGATGAGCACCTAGGTAGAAATACGGGTTATCGTATGGGTATACCACTAGAAGACATGGTGGTTTGGGATTTCAATCAACCCTTAGGTGGCTCAACAAAAGCGCAAATACAAAACGCCAAGATGATTCTATGGAAAGGTTTTTGCTCTGTTCATCAAATGTTTCAGGCTGAGCAAATAGACGACTTTAAAAAACAGCACCCTGAGACGATTGTTATTGCTCACCCAGAAGCTAATTTTGGGGTGTGTGAGAAGGCTGATTTTGTAGGCTCAACAGAAATGATCCTTAAAACAGTGCGTGATGCAAAACCAAATACGCGCTGGCTTGTGGCCACCGAGCTTAATTTGGTTAATCGCTTAAACGAAGAAGTAAAAGATCAAGGCAAACATGTTCATTTCATGTCGCCAACGGTAGCAATGTGCTCCACCATGTTCAGAACCGACCCGCAGCACTTAGCGTGGGTGCTAGAAAACCTTGTAGACGGCAACGTGGTTAACTCAATAGAAGTAAACCAAGACGACAAACTAATGGCTAAAAAGGCATTAAACAGCATGCTGTCAATCTAGTAGTAGGTTGGAGCTGGCGACTGCACGGACGCAGGAGGTAGAGCTTCGCACGAGGTACGAAGCCCAAACATGCCAAGCGAAAAGCCCCAAAATTGATGAAAGGACTAACTTGCTTAAGCGTTAGGGGAGCTTCAATATGACCCCTTGATCCTTTTTGCTTGATATCTGAAGTTTCATTTCTATAGATATTATTTCTTTATAACGCGTTATTGGAGCTGTTTTGTTGGCTTTTTTTAGCTGCTCGAGTATAAGGGAAGCCTTTTTATAGTTCTTGTTGTTGATGTGAATATCAAAGACCTCAAATAATGGTTGTAAGTACTTTTTGTCCAATGTGTGTGCTTTGAGAAGATGTTTAATGGCTGTTCCTTCTTCTGCCAAATGGGCAGGTTTTAACAAAGTTTTCAGGTGTTTGAGGTGCAAGCATTTATTTATTATAGTTGTTTGGCTAGTTTTATTAGAAAATTGACATAGAATAATGATATTAAGTTTATTGTTTAATAACGAAAGGAAGAAAAATGAATTTACATGAATATCAAGCAAAGCAAGTTTTTGCTGAATTTGGGGTCCCTGTTCCGGAAGGAAAACCCGCACGGTCTGTAAAAGAAGCAATTAATGCTGCAAAAG
>DUCS01000004.1 GCA_012959695.1 Cycloclasticus sp. | reverse complement strand
CAGTTGTTTGTAATAATTTCATTTCTTACTCCTATTTATAATTTAAAGCACAAATGGTTAAAAGTTTTGTGTGGGGAAAGAATACCTTGATTTTACATTTTTACAACAAAATATTGCACCGAGTCAATGCAAACCAACGATTTATCGCACCAAACTTGTGCAAAATGCCTTTTTACATACTTTCCTTTAAAAAATAACGGAATCGTTTAAACTATTATTACTATGATAGATTTATCAAATATTGAGCAATTGGCAAAATCCTTAACCAGCCAACTACCTGAAGGGCTTGGCAGCGTTAAAGATGAAATTGAAAAAAACTTTAAGAGCGTTTTACAGCAGCAGTTTGTAAAACTCGACTTAGTTACGCGTGAAGAGTTCGATACGCAAAATGCTGTTCTTGCTAGGACGCGCGAAAAGCTCGACTCGCTCGAAAAAATCATTGCAGAACTCACAGCAAACCAGAAATAAGCAACACCCTGCTTTTAAGCCAATAAACAAGGAAAGGATTCCATGTTACTTGCAATAATAAAGACTAATCCTATCCGTTAATATAATGCTTTTGAAAAAGCGTAACTAAAACCTATAAGAAGGGCGCTTCCTCCATCAGCCCAGTAGGTGTCTCTATAACCACCGCTTTTTGTTGATATGGCTGCACCGGTCTGCTCTTTATAAAATTCCGTATAGATTTTTGTGCTTTCATTTAGTTGGTACTCATATCCAATGTGGAATGAATGCTCTCCAAAATTGTCAACCTTAGCAATATGCGTCTTAAAGGTGTGAAGCCCTTTTGTATACTCAGCATAGATATTTTTAGTCTGCGCACCATCATGACCAAATGTTCTTTCGCTTTTTATGTCGCTGTTATAAATTTCATATTTTGTAGCAAAATAAAAATTACCCAGCTGTTTAGAATATGAAATTCCATAAATCTGACTATCATTTTCGCCCCCAAGATCAGTTACACCAAATCCGAATTTGCTATCATCAGAAGTGTATGAGAGCGTTGCCTGCTGACGATTATCATATCCTCCGTTAGCTTCTTGATTACCATTATCATGTGAATACATTAAGTTTATTTTAAACCCATTCAGGTTAGGGCTTGAATAGGCAATCGCCTGATCAACGCGAACGGCTGAAAAGGTGGCAAAAGCTGTGTAGTAAGAACTAAAGCGAACAACTACAGAAGATATCTCGTTATAGTATGGCTCAAAGTCTCTACCAACCCAGACAGAACCATACTTTGGCGAATCAATTTGTATTTTTGCCAGTCGCTCTCTTGAGTCAAAGATATCCTGATCCTGATCCCAGCTTTGTTGCACTTTTCCGTTAGCTATATCAAAAGGTAGCTCCAAAAGTGCAGACAACGTTAGTCCATTATCAAATTCGTGTGATGGCCTGAGTGCAAGACGTGTATATGCGCTTCTAAAACCATAATAATCCTGATCTGTTTGTGTGTCAGGTGACACCGACTCTAACTGCGCACTAACTGTTCCAAATAACTCTAACTTCACAGCTACAGCCTGCTGGGACACCATCAAGCACAAAAAGAAAATTAGAACCAGTAACCAAGTTTTTCTTTTCTCTACATCGTTTCTTAAGATCATTTCAATATAATACGACTGGTCATCTGTAAAATCAAATAACTCATAATGAGTACATAAGTGTTAAAGCTTTACATAAGTCCTTCGGTTGTATTATTCGGCGTGCCAAACAAAAATAACGCCTTATTTTGTAAGTAAAATTGTAAGTAAATAACGCAGCCACCCCTTATAAACGCTATACTTATAGCTTTATAAGCATACTTGGAAAGGATTCCATGTCACTCGCTACGATATATACACGCAGTTCCGCCGGCATTAACGCACCACTCGTCACTGTTGAAGCGCACCTTGCCAACGGACTTCCCAGTTTATCGATTGTAGGCCTACCAGAAGCGGCGGTTAAGGAAAGTAAAGACCGCGTTCGCAGCGCAATTATTAACTGTCAATTTGAATTTCCCGCCAAACGCATCACCATTAATTTGGCCCCCGCCGACTTACCAAAAGAAGGAGGCCGGTTCGATCTACCAATAGCGCTGAGTATTCTCGCCGCTTCCGGACAAATTCCTAATAATGTACTCGCTGAGTACGAATTTCTCGGCGAATTATCACTCGGCGGTGAATTACGGTCTATCCAAGGCGCATTACCCGCAGCGTTAGCTTGCCAAGCAGCTAAACGAACCTTGTGCCTGCCCACACAAAACCAGTACGAAGCCTCACTGATTTCTAATATTGAGATTGTTGGCGCGCCTCATTTATTGGCTCTATGTGCACACTTACGTGGTCAACAAGCGCTACCAACGTTCGCACCAGAAATTGATTCCACAGCCACGGACCAATCAAGCCTCGACTTTTCAGACGTGCACGGTCAGCAGCACACAAAACGTGCATTAGAAATTGCCGCCGTCGGCCGCCATAGCCTGCTGATGTTGGGCCCACCAGGCACGGGCAAATCCATGCTGGCATCACGCCTGCCAAGCATTTTACCGCCGCTTAGCGAGCCTGAAGCAGTTGAAACCGCCGCCGTCTACTCCATCAGCCAACACGCCATTGATATTGAACAATGGCAAGTACCGCCTTTTAGATCGCCTCACCATACAGCATCTGCCGTGGCATTGGTCGGTGGTGGCAGCCACCCAAAACCTGGCGAGGTTTCTCTCGCGCATAACGGCGTTCTGTTTTTAGATGAACTGCCCGAGTTCGACCGTAAGGTACTGGAAGTGTTACGCGAACCGATTGAAAATGGCAAAATATCCATTTCTCGCGCCAATCATCAAACTGAATTTCCTGCTCGATTCCAATTTATATCCGCCATGAACCCCTGCCCATGTGGGTACCTCGGTGACGTGTCACAACGTTGCCAATGCACACCGCCGCAAATTGCTCGCTATCGAAACAAAATATCAGGCCCCTTACTCGATCGCATTGATATGCATATCGAAGTGCCGAGGATATCCAGCGAAACACTACGCAAAGGTAACGCCGGCGGAGAAGAAAGCAGCAACACCATCGCGCAACGCGTGCATACGGCTCAACGTTATTCTCTCAAACGCCAAGGTCAGCCTAATCACTTATTATCAACCTCGCAAATCAAGCAACATTGCGACATTAGCGATGACAATCATTCACTACTAGAAAACGCAATTGAAAAACTGGGTCTATCGCATCGTGCTTATCACCGTATTTTAAGGGTGTCCAGAACCATTGCCGACATGGATGGGGAAACGAATATACAACGTCATCATTTAACCGAAGCGCTCAGTTACCGACGCATGGATAAACGCGTCACTTAAGGCAAAAAAACGAGTAGAATTCCCTTTTTTCAACACCACTTTTCGCTGTGCCCGAACTCAACCCCGAACAACAAACAGCCGTTACCACCACCGACACGCCTTTATTGGTTATCGCCGGCGCCGGTAGTGGCAAAACACGGGTGATTACCGAAAAGATTTCTCACCTAATAAACAATGGCGTTGAGGCCAAGCACATTACCGCCCTTACCTTCACCAATAAGGCGGCAAAAGAAATGCGCTCACGCGTGGATAAACTCTGCTCAACTAAAAAAACCAAAGGTATTCGAATTTCCACCTTTCATTCACTTGGTTTAGACATTATTCGCAAAGAACACCAAACGCTTGGGCTTAAAAAAAATATCAGCATTCTTGATGAACAAGACAAATTCAAAACGTTGCAAGAAATTTTAGAAAACAGCCAACATCAACTCGATAAAAGCCAAATATCACCGTTATCTTGGCAAATATCCGATTGGAAAAATCAAGCTATTCTACCCGCTCAAGCTATGTCAATAGCTGAAGACACACAACAGAAATTTGCCGCCGCGTTATACGAACAATATCAACAATATAATCGCGTTTGTAATGCGGTGGATTTTGATGACTTGATTCTCACGCCGTTAGTCTTATTCAAAGAGCACCCAAGCGTATTGGAAAAGTGGCAAAACAGTACACGCTACCTTTTGTTGGACGAATATCAAGACACCAACACCACTCAATATGAGTTTTTCAAGCACCTCGTGGGCTCTGTCGGGCAATTCACCGTGGTAGGCGACGATGATCAATCTATTTACGCGTGGCGAGGCGCGAACCCTGAAAATCTTTTTACGCTAAAAAAAGATTTTCCCCGTTTAGATATTATTAAACTGGAGCAGAATTACCGTTCAAATCAACGGATTTTAAAAGCCGCCAACCAGCTCATCAGCAATAACCCACATGTATACGAAAAGAACTTGTGGAGCAACATTAAAAGCGACAACAAAATAAGCGTGATTAAATGCAAAGATGAGTTCTCAGAATCTCAGCAAATTGCAGCTGAAATTTCTCGTATTAAATTCAAGCACCGAGCAAACAATGCCGATTTCGCCATCCTTTATCGAAGCAACCATCAGGCTCGATTATTAGAGAAAAGTCTACGCGAACTGTCTTTACCTTACACCATTAGCGGCGGCACATCTTTCTTCTCACATACCGAAATTAAAGACGTTTTGTGTTACATAAAATTATTAATTAACCCGGATGATAACAGCGCCTTTTTACGCGTTATCAACACGCCCCGACGTGAAATTGGCACAACCACCGTAGAAAAGCTTGCACACTACGCCAACGATCGTCACATCAGTTTATTTGATGCCTGTTTTGAAATTGGTTTAGAGCAACAACTTAACGAACGCACGTATCACAAGTTACGCACATTCTGCGACTGGGTCGTTCGCCTGTCTGACCAAACACAACAAGAAGACCCCATCGCCATTTTGCATCAAATGATTCAAGACATTGATTATTACGATTGGATAAAGGCACATGCCAACAGCGACAAGCAGGCTGAACGCAAAATAAACAATGTTCTAGAGCTCATCAAGTGGATTGATAATAGCGCAAAAAAATCTAAAGAAGAACGCACCCTCGGCGATATCGTTTCTCGTATGATGCTGCTCGATAGCTTGGAACGAAATGAGGAAGAAGAAAAAACTGATCAAATCAAGCTAATGACGCTACACGCTGCAAAAGGGTTGGAGTTTCCCTACGTGTATTTAATTGGCATGGAAGAAGGCATATTGCCCCACCAAAACAGTATTGATAGCGAGCAAATTGAAGAGGAACGGCGACTCGCCTACGTCGGCATTACAAGGGCGCAAAAACAGCTTACCTTTAGCTATTGTTCTCAGCGCAAAAAATACGGCGATATCTCATCAACCGAACCCAGTCGCTTTCTAACTGAACTACCTCTTGAGGATTTAAACTGGCCCGCTGTTAATAAACCGAATCCAGAAGAGCAAAAGAAAAAGGGCCAAGAAAACTTGGCCCTTATGAAAAGCTTATTGAAATCGTCTTAACGCTTATTGGCTATTAGCCACCATAAAATCAATCGCCGCGGTTATATTTTCATCTGACAATTGCGGTGAACCACCACGCGGCGGCATCCCTTTAAATCCTTTGGTTGCATGCTCAAGCAACACGTCAGCACCTTGTGCAATACGCGGCGCCCATGCTGCAACATCACCTGTTTTAGGCGCGCCTGCCGCCCCTGTTGTATGGCAGGCCATACATGCAGTATTGTAAATTTGCTCTGCTGTCATCGGGCCTTTCGCCTCAACAACCACATCGTCAACAACTGGGCTAGCCTTTTGTGCTTCTTCCAAAGTAGTTGCCACTTGCCCAAGTGGTTTAATTCTGTTCAGCACCTTTTTTTGTTGCAAAGCAATGGTAGTAAGCGTATCACCACCAACTAAGTTTATAGCAATAACTGAAATAATAACGGCAACAACAATTAATACCGCAATTACTTTGCCTATATCATTTAAAATTTTGTTATCTTCGCTCACGGCGTAACTCCAGTGTCATACATCTCGATAATTATAAACCCAACTCATTCATCGCGAAATAGAAACCGCACTTTATTGCCAATCAATCCGCGCAAACATAATGCCCATCAAATATATCACGTTATAATATTGCAAATTCTAAATGTGCCCGTAGTTCAGTTGGATAGAATTTCGGTTTCCGAAACCGAAGGTCGTGGGTTCGAATCCCGCCGGGCGCACCAATTATTTACAGTTTTTTAGTGCTTTTTTAACTTCTGCAAATACTGTATCCCAATCACCGGATTTTGGCTGCCTAAATAATCTCATTGTTGGATACCAAGGTGAGTCAGCTCTATCCATCATCCATCGCCAGTCGGGTGAATATTGCAATAATGTCCAAACGGGTTTCCCAAGCGCGCCTGCCAAATGAGCTACTGATGTGTCAACTGTTATAACTAAATCTAATTTTTCAATCACACTGGCTGTAATAGAAAAGTTAGTCAGCATGTCACCTAGATCTTCAATATACCTACCTACTTCAGCAGAAAATTGTATCGCTTGCGCTGGCTCGCCAACTTGCAAACTATAAAACATAGCTTTTTTATTAACGCCAAATAGATTCTCGATCCGCTTAAAGGCGCACGAACGAATTGCATCTTTTGCATGATTGGGGTTTCCCGCCCAAACCACACCAATATTTATTTTAGGGGCTGACACCTAACATACCAAATGTTAGGGTTGTCAGATGTACGTAAAGCATTGTAAATTAAGTAGAAATAAGCAATTAGAGCTGATGAAATACTTTGTTGCCGGCACAACCGCTAGAACTGCAGCTAGTTTAGTCGGTGTTCATCGCAATACTGCGGTAAGGTTTTTCCATAAATTGCGGTGGAAGATAGCTCACGTACAGCAAAGCCGTAGTGAGCAATTCAGTGGTAAGATTGAGTTAGATGAAAGTTACTTTGGTGGCGTACGCAAAGGCAAACGAGGAAGAGGTGCTGCGGGGAAAGTGGCGGTCTTTGGTATTCTTAAAAGAGGCGGCAAGGTCTATACGCAAATTGTTTTAGATGCTAAAGCAAACACCTTAATGCCGATCATACGCCGTAAGATAGAGCCTGACAGCATTGTATATACCGATTGCTGGCGCTCATATAATGCATTGGATGTTTCTGAGTTTAAGCACTACAGGATTAACCACAGTCGGTTGTTTGCTAAAAAGCAAAATCACATTAATGGCATTGAGAACTTTTGGAATCAGGCTAAAAGACACATGAGAAAATTTAACGGTATCCCACGAGAACACTTTCATTTGTTCCTAAAAGAATGTGAATGGCGTTTTAACACAGGGACGCCAAAGGAGCTTTTAGTAGACCTAAAAAAACTACTAAAAGAGAATTATTAGGTGTCAGCCCCTAAATCAAATAAGGGCAAGTGGATTTGGTTGGCTGCAAAAGGAAAAATAGTTGAACGTGACGGTAATGGGAGATCTATCCGTGCGATAGGAACCGTTATTGATATTAGTGACCAGAAAGCTGTTGAAATTGTGCTTGAGCATGAAAAAGAAATTGCCCAAACCACGCTAGAATCCATTAACGAGGCGGTGATCACCACGGATAAAACGGGGCTCATTACTAGCATGAATCATAAAGCTCAGCAGTTATTGAGCATTAGCGAATCTAAAGCCATTGGCAATAGCTTCGACTCATTATGTACGTTGAAAGAGGAGTCCTCATCTGTCGGCACACATAACCCAATCATGTTATGCATTCAGTCTGACCTTGCGTTTAACCTCACGGCGTTGTCGCTAACCAATAAAATTGCCAAAGCCTACTATATTGATTGCTCCGTTTCGCCCTTACATGATTCAACGGGCTGTTTAGTTGGCTGTGTAATGGTTATTCGTGATGTAACAATGTCTCGAAAAATTACGCAAGAAATTGAACATAGAGCCCAACACGATTCGTTAACGGGCATATACAATCGTCACGCCTTTGAGGCTGCACTTGACAGAAATACACAAGCCGACGAATTTGAGCACGTGCTTTGTTACATAGATTTAGACCAATTCAAAATTGTTAATGACACCTGTGGGCATATCGCCGGCGATGAGTTACTGCGCCAACTGTTTGCGGAGTTGTCTATAAAAATTCGTAAATCAGACGTGTTTGCCCGTTTGGGCGGTGATGAATTTGGTGTTTTGATGTTGAATTGCAATATTAAACAAGCGCTTAAAATTGCCAAGAGCATCAAGCAAGTTGTCACTGACTATGCCTTCCATTGGGAAGATAAGGTATTCAAATTAGGCGCGTCTATCGGGTTATCCAAAATAAACGCCTCAACATCCCCCGCCGTGGCCATGCAGCAAGCTGATGCCGCTTGTTTTTCAGCCAAAGAACAAGGCCGTGATCGTATTCATGCCTATAGAGCCGACGATAAGGAAATGGCGTCAACTAAAGGGCAAATGGGCTGGGTGCCACGGTTACAGCAGGCGCTTAAAGAAAATTACTTTATCCTATACGTTCAAGCCATTACCGATTTGAAAAACCAATCGGCCGAGCCATCTCATTTTGAAGTACTGATAAGGCTTAACGAAAACAACACCATTATTCCGCAGGCGCTTTTTTACCCGCGGCTGAACGCTACAACTTATCCGGTCAAATAGACAAATGGGTTATCGAAAATACGCTGGCGATGCTCGATGAGTACAAAGAAAAAATTCGACACAATGATGTGTTTAATATCAATCTATCTGCCGCTAGCTTATGCGCTCCTGACTTCCTTAAATTCATACAAACCGCTTTTACAGGTTCCAGTATTGACCCAGCACAAATTTGTTTTGAGATTACAGAAACAGCGGCGGTGACTAATTTAACCGCGGCAAATAATCTGATTACAGAATTGAAAGGGATGGGCTGCCAATTTGCGTTGGATGATTTTGGTAGTGGCTTATCCTCGTTTGGGTATTTAAAGAACTTCGCCGTTGATTACCTGAAAATTGATGGCTCCTTTGTCAAAGATTTAATCGACGACCCCATTGATGCCGCGATGGTTAAATCCATTAACGAGATTGGCCAGATTATGGGTAAAAAAACCGTCGCCGAGTTCGTTGAGAATCAAGCCATTGCCGATAAGCTGACAGAAATGGGCGTTAATTACGCACAAGGCTACCATTTCAGTATTCCATCGCCATTGGTCGATATATTAAACAAACGTTAAATTAGCCAGGGGTTAGAATAATCTGACTGGGGTGAATGGCGCGAATCGACCAGCTTTTTCCCCACTTTCTTGGCCAGCCGCGTATTTCCATACGCCGCCCAAGGTAATCGACTAAATCTCCAAAGTAACGTTGGTGTTTTGCACTAATCCAAATATACGTTTTATCGCTCAACCACAATTTAGCCCCTTTCTTTGTACGAACTACATCACTGACTGTTGCCGTAAAACGCCCCCATTTTTTCAATGTCTTGTCGACTATTGCCGATATGGGTTGCACGGCGTATGCATTCATCCCCCAAATACCTAATCCCTGCTTCTCCGCCTGTTGCTGTGCCTGTATTAAGCGCTGGCTGTATTTCAGGTTAGGCGGATGCAGGCTAAGTGTCGCCAAGCCACGTTGCAACATCGTTAAATTTACGTGCTCGCCACTCACTAAAAACACTTGCGCTAAGGTTCGGCCATATCGGTCATGCCGTTCACTGTCGTGTTCCAAATGGACACGGCGTTTAAGCAACATCTTTTTAAAGTACTCTTTAGCGGCCAATGCACCCGCATCGCTTGTTTTTCCCCTGTAAGCAATTTCTGGTGTATTAATCCCCAACAAGCGAACCGTTTGTTTATTCGACAAAACAATGGTGTCGCCGTCAATAACCCGCTCTACCAGATAGCTTTCACGCGCGCTAACACTAGAAATATGTAGCGATACTAATAATAAACACAGCCACGTAAGCCGCTTTAAATCACTTTTTCTACAATCAATGCGCATCAAGTTTCATTCATTAGCCTATAATTAAGCACATATTATCGTCGTAATTGAGCATAACAGGTAGTTTAACGTTGTACGAACGCATTCAAAATAGACTTAAAAAATTGGTCAATAGCCAACAAGGAAGCGCCTTATCTGGCGGCCTTAAAGGTATTGAAAAGGAAAGTTTACGCGTTAACCAACAAGGAAAAATCGCTCAAACTCCACACCCCAAAGAACTTGGCTCGGCGTTAACTAACCCTTATATCACCACCGATTATTCTGAAGCCCTACTGGAGTTCATCACCCCGCCCTTCAGCAAAGCGACGGCGGCGCTTGATTTTATGCAAGCCGTTCATTCGTATACTTACCAACATTTAGGCGATGAAATGTTATGGGCTACGAGTATGCCCTGCATTGTGGATGGCGACATGAGTATTCCTATTGCGGAATACGGCCATTCCAATATTGGCACAATGAAACACGTTTACCGCATTGGCTTATGGCACCGATACGGCCGCAGTATGCAGGCGATTGCAGGCATTCATTTCAATTATTCCTTGCCGGTAAAATTTTGGCCCATTTATCAGGCCCTTGAAGCGGATACGCAAGACGAAAAAGATTTTATTTCTCAGTCCTATATGGATATGGCGCGTAACCTTCACCGCTATGGCTGGTTGGTGCTGTACTTATTTGGTGCTTCACCTGCTATTTGCAAATCTTTCGTTAAAGGGCGTGAACATTCTTTTGAAGAATTCGACTACGGAACTTTTTA
Organism: Cycloclasticus sp.; assembly: GCA_012959695.1. GTDB lineage: Bacteria > Pseudomonadota > Gammaproteobacteria > Methylococcales > Cycloclasticaceae > Cycloclasticus. The sequence goes on along the minus strand of DUCS01000004.1, from coordinate 33,801 downwards.
TAAACCCTATGCAACCTCGTTAAGAATGAGCGATATCGGTTATAAAAACGACAGCCAATCTGATATTAATATCTCGTACAACAGCTTGGAAAAATACGTCAACCGCTTAGCATCTGCGACACAAACACCGTTTGGAGATTTCGACGCTATTGGTATTAAAGATAGCAGTGGTGACTACAAACAACTTAATAGCAATATCCTGCAAATAGAAAATGAATACTACAGCAATGTTCGTCCCAAGCAGGTTGCCAAATCTGGCGAGCGTCCCAGCGAGGCGTTAAAAAAACGTGGCGTGCAATACGTAGAATTACGATCCGTTGACATCAACCCATTTTACCCCGCCGGCATCAGCGAATCTCAACTGCTGTTTCTTGAAGCCTTTATGATTTTCTGTCTATTGGCGGATAGCCCAACAATGTCGGCTACTGATAAAGCCTGTGTTGATGATAATTTGACCTTGGTTGCGTGTGAAGGCAGAAAACCCGATTTATTATTACAACGCAATAACGCGGGCGTAACGCTTAAGTCATGGGGGCTTGAAATTTGCGACGAAATGAAAGAACTGTGTCGATTATTAGATGTTGATGACGATAACCAGTCCTACACTAACGCCCTCAACGCACAAATTAAAAAACTCAATAATGTGGAGCTGACACCTTCTGCTAACGTGCTAGATGAGATGAAAAAACAAGGGCTACCTTTCTTTAAATTTGCCTTGCAGCAAGCTAACACGCACCGCGATTTCTTCAAAAAAAGCTCATTCAGTTCAACACAGCAACAGTGCTTCGAAACAGCCGCCTTGCAGTCCATCAAAGAGCAAACTCTTTTAGAGCAAAACGATTCGTTATCATTCGATGCTTTTTTACAGCAATATTTCTCTCAAGGCTAACAACGGCAAGACACGCATACAGACTAACACTTCTATTGATATCCCCTTTTAGAATGTTTGATTTCCTATAACCTTGTTAAACTGGTGGTTATCAACTTTTGTATACTGACATGAACATTCAAACATTACAGGCATCGCTTGAAGACAAGCAACCGCGCGACATCATCAAAGGTATTTATTCAGCCGTAGATAGTTTAGCTATTTCGTTCAGTGGTGCCGAGGACGTCGTGTTGATTGATATGGCCTGTAAACTCAAGTTAAATCCCTCTGTATTTACCTTAGATACGGGGCGTCTACATCCAGAAACCTACCAATTTATTCAAACGGTAATGAATCACTACCAAATTAATATCGATATTTTATCGCCAGACACACGTCACCTGCAAAAGCTAACCCAAGAAAAGGGTTTATTTAGCTTTTACAAAGATGGCCATCAAGAATGTTGTGGCATTAGAAAAGTCGAGCCTTTGAAACGGCATTTAAGCAACTTCTCCGGCTGGATTACTGGCCAGCGACGTGATCAAAGTAAAGCAACACGACATAACTTAAATGTAGCGGAGATAGATTCCGCTTTCTCAGGCAAACAGGATGACTTGTTGAAATTCAACCCTTTGTACCAATGGAGTTCTGAAGACGTCTGGGCTTATATTAGAGCGCTAGACATACCCTTTAACCCATTACATAACCGCGGCTTTAGTAGCATCGGCTGTGAACCTTGTACGCGTCCCACGCTGCCTCACCAAGACCCCAGAGATGGTCGCTGGTGGTGGGAACAAGCAGATAGCAAAGAATGCGGACTACATAGTGAGTTAACTAAAATACCATAGCGTCTAAAATTTAATAATGCGGTAGTTTAATATCCTTAAACAACGCATCAATAGCGCCCTGCTCTTTTAGCCTCATCGCCGTACTAATGAGCTCTTGCGTTAAATGCGGTGCAAACAAACCAATAAACTCATAAATATAGCCACGTAAAAAGGTATCTTTCCGTATGCCAATTTTAGTCACGCTTTGGCCAAACAAGTGACTGGCATCAAGCGCCACTAGGTCATCATCCACGTTTTCATCATAGGCCATTCGCGCAACAATACCCACACCTAAACCTAGACGTACATAGGTTTTAATAACGTCCGCATCCACAGCGGTCAAAGCCACATCGGGACTAAGATTTTCAGATGAAAATGCTTCATCCAACTTTGAACGACCAGTGAAACCGAATACGTAGGTAATCAATGGATGAGCAGCAACATCGCTCAGCGATAAACGTTTAATCTCGGTAAGCGGATGGCCTTTAGGGACCAATATACAGCGATCCCAAGAATAACAAGGCAACATCACCAAGTTGTCGAACAACTCAATTGCCTCTGTGGCGATTGCTAGATCAACCTTCCCTTGTGAGACCATCTCTGAAATCTGTACTGGTGTACCTTGTTGTATATCCAAACTAACGTCGGGCATATCATTCATGAAGGTTTTAATCACCGACGGTAAGGCATAGCGAGCTTGGGTATGGGTTGTAGCAATAGAAAGTGAGCCCTTACTCTCATCGCGATATTCTCTGGCTATATTACGAATATTCTGAGCTTGCGTGAGCATCTCACCGGCAATATCAATTATTTTCTTGCCCGCTGGCGTCATACTCGTTAGATGTTTGCCGTTACGGGTAAAAACAGGAATGCCAAGTTCATCTTCAAGTATACGAATTTGTTTACTTATGCCTGGCTGCGAGGTATAAATACTCTCAGCGGTCGCAGAAACATTTAAATTGTTTTTTGACACTTCCCAAATATAGCGTAATTGCTGTAACTTCATTTCTCTTATCCTTTATAGTTATAAATATAGGAATACTTATTCCTTTTTATTATAAAGGAAATCCTTTATATTTCAAGCCTAATTATAAAGCTGGTTAAATTTTGGATTACTTTTATATTCTTGCAGGCGCTTGCGTTGGATTTGTTATCGGGCTAACCGGTGTTGGCGGCGGATCTTTAATGACCCCGCTACTGGTATTAGGCTTTAATGTACAACCTGCAATCGCGGTAGGAACAGATTTACTATACGCTGCAATTACCAAAGCCAGTGGTGTCTGGTCACACCAACGATTAAAGAACATTGAATGGTCTATTGTTAAAAACCTATGTTTAGGAAGCATTCCCGGTTCCATCGTCTGCGTTTTAGCTATACAACAACTCAACATCAGCGAAGCATTATTTGAGCACATTATTTCCGTGACGCTAGGGGCCATGTTGATTTTGACGTCATTCGTCATTGTATTTAAAGATAACGTTACTCATCTATTCGCAGCTAAAGCGAATATAGAGCCTTCTAAAGCAGTAATTATCTGTATTGGCGCCATCTTAGGGGTGCTGGTCACTTTGTCATCTGTAGGTGCTGGTGCAATCGGCAGTGCAATGTTACTCATACTATACCCAACACTTAAAACGCGAAAAATCGTTGGCACCGATATCGCCCATGCTGTGCCATTAACAGCAATAGCGGGCCTAGGGCATTATCAATTAGGAAATATCGACTTCAATTTATTACTCAGCCTAATTACTGGTTCCATACCGGCCATATACTTTGGTACAAGAGTGGGTCAACGACTGCCAGAAAAAGCACTAAAGTATATTGTAGCCACCGTACTGTTGTTAATTGGTCTGAAATTTTCAACGTAGAAACAGAGAACTTTAGTTTGCAGTTAAACGTTAACTAACAATACGTTTATAATAAACCATTAAATATACAACTCAAGAATAGGAATAGGAATGACATTCGTAGTAACAGAATCATGCATTAAATGTAAATACACCGATTGCGTGGACGTTTGCCCAGTAGATTGTTTTCACGAAGGCCCAAACTTTTTAGTTATTGACCCAGATGAATGCATCGACTGTACCTTATGCGAACCAGAGTGTCCTGTAGAAGCAATTTATTCCGAAGATGAGTTGCCAGAAGGGCAAGAAAGTTTTATCACCTTAAACGCAGAATTATCACCCTTATGGCCCGTGATAACTGATTTAAAACCTGCACCAGAAGATGCGGACGAGTGGGCAAAAATTGACAGCAAACTACAACATTTAGAGCGTTAGAATTATCGGCTACAAATATTGTTTAATATTGCACTCATAAGTAAAATTGCTACTTTAGAAATAAACATAAGCAATTAATGTTATACGTAAAAAAGCCGGCTTAAGCCGGCTTTTTATTTAATCTTCAGAAACATCAGATGGACTAGATTCATCTCGATCTACGAGTTCGACAAAAGCCATAGGTGCGGCATCACCGGTTCTAAATCCACATTTTAGAATTCGCAAATAACCACCTGGACGTTCTTTATAACGAGGTGCTAGTTTATTGAATAATTTGGTCACACTGTCGCGATCTCTTAAACGAGAAAAAACCAATCTTCTTTTAGCAACCGAATCGTTTTTAGACGCAGTAATAAGAGGCTCTATAAAACGACGTAACTCTTTAGCCTTAGGCAAAGTAGTACGGATTACTTCATGATCGATAAGCGAGTTTGCCATGTTTTGAAACATTGCCTTACGGTGACTGCTATTACGATTAAGCTGTCTTCCTGATTTCCGGTGACGCATAGTTAAATCCTTAAATTAAATTGAAGCGACAGCTCTATCACTAGTAATTAAACTAGAGGGCGGCCAATTTTCAAGACGAATACCTAAAGACATTCCTTTAGAAGCTAAAACGTCTTTGATTTCGGTGAGTGATTTTTTGCCTAAATTAGGCGCTTTCAGCAATTCAGTTTCAGTACGTTGAATTAAATCACCAATGTAAAATATTTGCTCTGCTTTAAGGCAGTTTGCTGAGCGTACCGTCAATTCTAAATCGTCAACCGGACGTAAAAGCACGGGGTCAAACTCAGGCTCCTTAGGAAGCTCAGGTTCATCAGGAATATCTTTAAGGTCAACAAACACAGCGATATGATGATGCAAAATAGTCGCCGCAGCACGGATAGTTTCTTCTGGATCAATCGTGCCATTTGTTTCAAGTTCAATCACTAACTTATCTAAGTTAGTACGTTGTTCAACACGTGCAGTATCAACGGTATATGAAATACTTTTAACGGGACTAAAAGAAGCATCCAATAATAATGTACCAATGGGTAAATCTTCATCCGGTAGTTTACGGGAAGCCGCAGTTTGATATCCAGAGCCACGTTCAACTTTAATTGTCATAGACAATTTACCGCTGTTCGCTAAGTTAGCAATAACTAATTCAGGATTAATGATCTCAACATCATGATCGATTTGAATATCAGCCGCTGTGACTTGCCCTTTGCCTGATTTTTTAATCGTAAGTATTGCTTCATCTTTAGCATTTAGAACAACCGCTAGATTCTTAAGGTTCAACATGATGTCAATCACGTCTTCTTGAACACCATCAATCGTCGTGTATTCGTGTAAAACACCTTCGATTTTAATTTCAGTTACTGCGCAACCAGAAATAGATGACAATAAAACACGTCTAAGTGCATTACCTAATGTATGTCCAAAACCACGTTCCATAGGCTCAATGGTTACTTTAGAGCTCGTTGGAGAAATTGATTTAACTCCAGTAACTTTAGGCTGTAAAAAACCTGAAAGTAAATTTTGCATTATATTTCCTCTTTAGATTACTTAGAGTACAGCTCAACAACAAGATGTTCATTTATTTCAGCTGACAAATCAGAACGTACTGGTTTGACTTTAAATGTACCTTGCATTTTTTTGATATCAAGCTCTATCCACTCAGGAATACCGCGTTGTTCAACAAACTCAAGCGCAGATTTAACGCGGTTTTGATTTTTAGCAGCTTCTTTAACTTCAATAATATCTTCCGCATTAACTTGATAAGAAGGAATGTTGACACGAACTCCATTAACAAGGATGCCGTTATGTCTAACCAGTTGTCTAGCTTCTGAACGTGAAGAAGAAAAACCCATACGGTAAACAACATTATCTAAACGACATTCAAGAAGTTGCAATAAGTTTTCACCCGTTGAACCTTTGATGCGAGCTGCTTCAGAATAATAACCACGGAATTGCTTTTCTAATACACCATAAGTACGGCGTAATTTTTGTTTTTCACGTAATTGCAATGCGTAGTCTGAAAGACGTGTACGGCGCTGACCATGTTGGCCAGGTGGGTACGCTCTTTTTTCAATTGCACACTTAGCTGTGTAGCACTTTTCGCCTTTTAAATATAATTTCTCGCCTTCACGACGACATAAACGACATTTAGAATCTGTATATTTTGCCATTGTAATTTCCTAGTTAAACGCGTCGCTTTTTGGGTGGCCGACATCCATTGTGTGGAATTGGTGTTACATCTTCAATAAAAGTGATGTTAAACCCAATGTTATTTAGTGCTCTTACTGCTGATTCACGACCAGGACCGGGACCCTTAATTCTTACTTCAAGGTTCTTAATACCGAACTCTTTAGCCGCTTCACCCGCACGTTCTGCAGCTACTTGAGCAGCAAACGGTGTGCTTTTACGTGAACCTCTAAAGCCTGAACCACCAGCAGTTGCCCAAGAAAGAGCATTACCTTTGCGGTCAGTAATTGTAACAATCGTATTATTAAATGTAGCATGTACATGAACAATGCCATCAACTACACTTTTTTTAACTTTCTTTTTACTACGACTTGGTTTAGCCATACTACTAATATCCTTTAATTAAATCTTATTTTCTAATTGGTTTACGTGGGCCTTTACGGGTCCTCGCATTAGTTTTTGTACGCTGTCCGCGAACCGGTAAACTTCTACGATGACGAATTCCACGGAAGCAGCCTAAATCCAAAAGACGCTTAATATTCATTGATACTTCGCGACGTAAATCGCCCTCAATGAGGTATTTACCAACTTCAGAACGCACGGCTTCTAACTGATCTTCAGATAGATCGCGTATTTTAATCGATGTTTCAATTCCAGAAGCTTCGCAAATGGATTTAGATCGCGTAGGACCTATCCCATAAATTGAAGTCAATGAAATTACAATGTGCTTATTATCAGGTATATTTATACCAGCAATACGTGCCATTAATTCTCTCCGTTATTTAGCCAGTCGAAAACCGACAAGTTTAATCTTTATTTAATCTAACTACAAGCTAAAGTATTAGCCTTGGCGCTGTTTATGACGTCCATCTTTACAGATAACACGAACGACTCGATTACGTCGAACAATTTTACAGTTGCGACATATCTTCTTTACAGATGCTCTAACTTTCATAATTAACTCCTATTTAAACCTTACTTAAGAACTCTTAAGGTTCGCTTTTTTCATTAAGCCTTCATATTGATGTGACATTAAATGCGACTGCATTTGTGCAATAAAGTCCATCACAACAATAACTATAATTAACAGTGATGTACCACCAAAGTAGAATGGCACATTCCAATAAACAATCAAAAACTCAGGTAATAAACACACAGCGGTAATATACATAGCACCTAATAACGTAAGTTTAGTAACCACAGCATCAATATATTTAGTGGTTTGCTCACCGGGTCTAATACCGGGTATAAAAGCACCTGATTTTTTTAAGTTGTCAGATGTATCCCTTGAATTAAACACCAATGCTGTATAAAAAAAGCAAAAGAAAATAATCGCTGCAGCATACAACATCACATAAATTGGCTGCCCAGGGGATAACATGCTTGAAAGATCTTGCAACCACTCCATACCTTCGCTATTTCCAAACCAACCCGCTATCGTTGAAGGAAACAGAATAATACTAGAAGCAAAAATTGGCGGGATAACCCCGGCCATATTTAGCTTCAATGGTAAAAAGCTTGACTGACCCGCTGTCATTTTGTTACCAACCTGACGTTTAGCATAATTAATGGTGATACGTCGTTGAGCACGTTCAACAAAAATAACAAAAGCAGTCACCGCGATAGCCACTAAAAATAATAATATGACCGTAATAGCATTCATTTCACCTGTGCGTACAAGCTCAAGCGTCCCACCTATAGCGGATGGTAGTCCAGCCACAATACCACCGAAAATGATGATTGAAATACCATTACCAATGCCACGTTCGGTCACTTGTTCACCAAGCCACATTAAAAACAACGTTCCACTCACTAAAGTAACAACAGCTGTAAACATAAACGCTGCGCCCGGGTTAAATACAACCGGTAATCCACCAGCTGATTGACTTTGAATAGCTGTTGCTACGCCAAACGCTTGGAATGTTGCTAATACAACCGTAAAGTAACGAGTGTATTGAGTTATCTTTCTTTTACCTGACTCGCCTTCTTTCTTAAGTTGCTCAAATTTAGGTACAACTGACGTCATTAATTGAATAATAATAGATGCCGAAATATACGGCATGATGCCCAGAGCAAATATACTTAATCTTTTTAGTGCGCCACCAGAAAACATATTAAACATATCTAATATGGTTCCGGCTTGTTGTTCAAACATTAATGCTAACGCTTTTGGGTCTATCCCAGGCACTGGAACATGCGCACCAATTCTAAAAACAAACAAAGCACCCAGCACAAAAAAGAGCCTACTACGAAGCTCAGGCATGTTGCTTAACCCGCCTTTATTGCCTGCGGCTGATGAACCTAAAGAAGACATAAATTAAGAGAGCGATCCGCCAGCAGATTCAATTGCTTTTAACGCACCTGGCGTTGCAACTAACCCTTTCAACTTTACAGCCGTGTTTATTTCACCCGACAAGATGACTTTTACTCGCTTTGTAAATGCAGGCACAATATTAGCTTCGATTAATGTCTCTACGGTAATAACATCAGCATTAAGATTGGATAATTCACCCAGTCTAACTTCAGCAGTTAAACGTTTTTTTGCAGACGTAAAGCCAATTTTTGGCAGTCTACGTTGGATAGGCATTTGCCCGCCTTCAAAACCAATTTTAGGCATACCACCAGAACGTGCTTTTTGTCCTTTATGACCACGGCCACATGTTTTGCCGTAACCAGAGCCGATTCCACGACCAACGCGTTTAGCGGATTTTTTACTGCCTGCAGCAGGTTTTATTGTATTTAATAACATGTTAACCCTCTTCTACCTGAAGCATATAATGAACTTTATTGATCATGCCTCTATTTTCTGGTGTATCAATCACTTCAACCGTTTGATGTATTTTACGTAAGCCAAGACCTGCAATGCATGCTTTATGTGATCTTAAACGGCCGTTTTGACTACGCACCATCGTTATTTTGATTTTTTTATCGCTCATAATTATTATCCAACAATATCTGCTACTTTTTTGCCGCGTTTCATCGCAACTTGTTCGGCGTTTGTCATATCTGACAACCCTTTGATTGTTGCACGTACAACATTTGCTGGATTGTTACTACCAACACATTTAGCAAGCACGTCATGCACACCAACAACTTCAAACACGGCTCGCATTGCACCACCAGCAATAATGCCAGTACCTTCTGATGCGGGTTTCATAAAGACTTCAGCCGCGCCATAATTTGCAACGATAGGGTATTGCAATGTATTACCCTGTAAATTAACTGATGTCATGTTCTTACGAGCTTGTTCCATAGCTTTTTGAATAGCCACAGGAACCTCGCGGGCTTTACAAATACCGAAGCCCACACGTCCATTACCATCACCAACGACAGCAAGGGCGGAGAACCTAAATTGACGACCACCTTTAACTACTTTTGAAATTCTTCTAACAGTAATTAACTTTTCTTGTAAATCATCTTGTTGATTATTTTGACCTGGTTGTGATGCCATAATTGCCTCTAAAATTCCAATCCATTTTCACGTGCCGCGTCGGCTAATGCCTTCACACGACCATGATATTTATATCCAGAACGATCAAATGCAACTGATGTTACTCCAGCTTTAACAGCACGTTCTGCAATTGCTTTGCCAACAACGCTAGCAGCATCGATATTACCTGCATTTTTTATTGAGCCTTTGATATCACTGACGAGTGTCGATGCAGACGCAATGACAGTTGATCCATCTCCAGAAGTAACCTGCGCATAAATATGACGCGGAGATCTAAATACGCTTAAGCGATTTCTTCCACTGTCTTTAATACGGGATCTTGTTTTTTTTGCTCTACGCAAACGTGAACTTTTCTTATCCATTTCTATGCCTATTTCTTCTTAGCTTCTTTCATAACAACATGCTCACCAACATAACGAATTCCTTTACCTTTATAAGGTTCAGGTGAGCGGAACGCTCTTATGTTTGCAGCCACTTGTCCTACTAATTGTTTATCACAACCCTTAATTGTGAGCTCAGTTTGACTTGGAGCTTCAATTGTAATGCCTGAAGGTATCATGAATTGAACCGGGTGAGAAAAACCTAATGTTAGATTAAGCACATTACCTTGAACCTTCGCTCTATATCCCACACCGCGTAATTCTAATTTTTTTTCAAAACCAACTGTAACGCCAACGACCATATTATTAACTAACGAGCGCTGAGTACCAGCAAGAGCAACAGAAGGTTTATCATTTTTATTTGATTTAAATGAAATGGTATTACCGTCTACATTGATATCTACGCATTTGATTAAATCGCACGTTAATGTGCCACTTTTACTTTTAACAGTAATTATTCCAGCATTGTTTTTAAATTCAACACCTTCTGGTAATTCAACAGGACTATTTGCAATTCTAGACATAATAAAACCTAATTAACTTACGTAACAAATAACTTCGCCGCCATGCCCTTCAGAGCGTGCAGCGCGGTCAGTCATTAAACCTTGTGAAGTAGAAATAATAGCAACACCTAAGCCACCTTTAACTTTAGGCAGTTGATCTTTTGATTTGTATACACGTAGACCAGGTTTGCTAACGCGGTCTATGCTTTCAATAACAGGCTTACCTTGAAAGTATTTTAAAGAAATTTCTAACGCAGGCTTTGCATTTGAATCTTCAACTTGATTAGAACCAGCAACGTAACCTTCTTGTTCAAGAATGTTAGCCAATGCCAATTTTTTTGTAGAAAACGGCATCGTCACTGATGTTTTTGCGGCAGATTGCGCATTACGAATGCGTGTTAACATATCTGCAATAGGATCACTCATGCTCATGTATAAATTCCTCTCTTACCAACTAGCCTTAGATAGGCCAGGTACGTCACCGCGCATAGTCGCTTCACGTAATTTGTTACGGCCTAAGCCAAATTTTCTATAATATCCGTGTGGACGCCCTGTGATATTGCAACGATTTCGAATACGCGATGCACTTGAATCTCTTGGTAACTTAAGCAATTTAGTTTGCGCTTCTGTTACTTGCTCAAAAGTAGATTTGGGGTGCCTAATAACTTCTTTAAGAGCCGCTCTTTTTTCAGCATACTTAGCCACTAGGCGTATACGCTTAGCTTCTCTAGCTATCATTGATTTTTTTGCCATCTTTAAACCTTATTGTTTAATTGGGAAGTTAAAAGCCTTTAATAACGCACGGCCTTCATCATCATTTTTTGCGGTGGTTGTAATAGCAATATCTAAACCACGTAGTGTATCAATTTTATCGTAATCAATTTCAGGGAAAATAATTTGTTCTGTTACACCTAAAGAATAATTACCTCTGCCATCAAAAGATTTATTACTTAACCCACGAAAATCTCTAATTCTTGGAATAGCAATAGAAATGAGGCGCTGTAAGAAATCATACATACGTTCATTCCTTAATGTAACTTTACAACCAATCGGCATATCGTCGCGAATCTTAAATCCAGCTATAGATTTTTTAGAAATTGTAATGATTGGCTTTTGACTTGAAATTTTCTGTAAGTCCGCCACCGCATTTTGGATTACTTTTTTGTCAGCTACAGCTTCTCCCACACCCATATTAAGCGTGATCTTTGTGATCTTAGGAACTTCCATAACTGTTTTGAAATTAAGTTCCTTCATTAAGGCTGGAACCATTTCGTTTTTATACTTTTCTTGTAAAATTGACATCAGTATTCTCTGTATTCTTAAGCGTCTAACACTTCATTATTCGATTTGAAAAAACGAACTTTTTTTCCATCGTCTAAAACTTTAAAGCCAACACGGTCTGCTTTTTTGGTTTGAGCGTTATAAATTGCAATATTAGAAATATTAATTGGCATTTGCTTTTCTACAATGCCACCTTCAATTCCTTTGTTAGGATTTGGTTTCTGGTGTTTTTTTACTGTATTAACACCTTCAACAATCACTTTTTCTGCAGTAACAACAGTAAGAATAACGCCTCTTTTGCCTTTATCCTTACCGGTTAAAACAATAACTTCATCACCTTTTTTAATCTTATTCATAATTATTACTTAAATATAGTTAAATTACTTCAGGAGCCAATGAAATAATCTTCATGAACTTTTCATTACGTAATTCACGTGTTACAGGGCCAAAGATACGTGTACCGATTGGCTGTAAATTTGCATTTAATAGTACCGCTGCATTGCCGTCAAAACGAATAGCTGAACCATCTGAGCGACGGATTGCTTTCTTTGTACGCACAACAACAGCGTTAACTACATCACCTTTTTTTACTTTCCCACGAGGGATAGCGTCTTTTATGCTGACTTTGATAATGTCACCAATTCGTGCATAACGCTTATGAGAACCACCAAGCACTTTAATACACATAACATTTCGCGCACCGCTATTATCGGCCACATCAAGTCTTGTCTGCATTTGAATCATCTTCTACTCCAACTAATTCTTATTTTGCTTTTTCAATAATTTCATGAAGCTTCCATGTTTTCGACTTTGAAATAGGTCGGCAAGAAACCAACGAAACAGTATCACCTTCAGAACATGCGTTTTTTTCGTCATGCGCATTAAACTTTGTTGTACGCTTAATAACTTTACCGTACAAAGGATGCTTAACTTGGCGCGTCACTTTAACAGTAATAGATTTATCAGCTTTATTACTGGTTACAACACCAGAGATTGTTCTTAGCGTTTGCTCTTCAGTACTCATTTAGACTCACCTGCTTGCTGATTCAAAATAGTTTTAATACGAGCAATATCTCCTCGTACCACACCAAATTGATGCACTTGATTTAATTGGCCAGTAGAACTTTGCATGCGCAAGTTAAACTGCTCCTTTCTTAACTCAAGCAATAGATCATTGAGCTCTTGAGCTGTCTTTTCTCTTAATTCAGAAGCTTTCATTACATTATTGTCCGTTGAGCAAATTTTGTTTTAAAAGGGAGCTTAGCTGCCGCTAATCTAAATGCCTCTTCAGCTAACTCTCTTGTAACACCTTGCAATTCAAATAACATGGTGCCTGGTTTAATTTGAGCAACCCAAAATTCAACACTGCCTTTACCTTTACCCATACGAACTTCTAATGGTTTTTTAGTAATTGGCTTGTCTGGGAAAACTCTAATCCAAACTTTACCGCCACGCTTAATATGTCTTGTTATTGTACGACGACCTGCTTCAATTTGACGCGCCGTCATACGACCACGCTCCATAGACTTAAGTCCAAACTCACCGAAGCTAACACTACTTCCACGATGCGCTAAACCAGTATTTCTAAGTTTATGCTGCTTTCTATATTTTGTTCTTTTTGGTTGTAACATGGTTAATACCTATTCCCCAGCGCCTTCTTTAGCACTTAAAACTACAGGAGTTGACTTTTCATCAAACACTTCGCCTTTGAATATCCAAACTTTAATACCCAAAATACCGTACGTTGTTAACGCTTCAGTAAAGCCATAATCTATGTCGGCACGAAGCGTATGCAAAGGCACACGACCTTCTCTGTACCATTCGTTACGAGCAATATCAGCACCGTTTAAGCGACCACTAACTTTTATTTTGATACCTTCTGCACCTAAACGCATGGTGTTTGTAACCGCTCTTTTCATTGCGCGTCTAAACATAATGCGACGCTCCAATTGTTGAGCAACACTTTCGGCCACTAGTAACGCATCTAATTCTGGCTTACGAATTTCTTCAACATTAATCTGAACAGGAACACCCATTATCTTGCTTACTTCAGCTCTTAATGAATCTACATCGCCACCTTTTTTACCAATAACGATACCTGGGCGCGCGGTATGAATTGTAATTTGCGCATTGCCAGCTGGGCGATTGATTTGAATTTTACTTACTGAAGCCGACATTAATTTCTTTTTCAAGAAATCTCTGGCTATCAAGTCTTGTCTCAACATTTCTGGATACGCTTGTGTACTTGCGTACCAACGTGAATTCCAGTCTTTAACTATTCCAAGACGTATACCAGTAGGATGTACTTTTTGACCCATATTAATTTACTCTTTATTTAGTGTCACTAACTGCTATCGTAAGATGGCAATTTCTTTTTAAGATTTTATTACCACGGCCTTTAGCGCGTGCTTTAAAACGTTTATATGTTGGCGCTTCGTCAACAAATACTGTTGAAATATATAATTCATCAACATCCGCACCTTCATTGTGTTCTGCATTTGCAATGGCAGAATTAAGTAGCTTCTTAAAGCTATCTGCTGCTTTACGTGTACTAAAACCCAAAAGATTCAATGCGCTCTCAACGTCTTTACCACGTACCTGATTAGCAATTAATCGGCCCTTTTGGGCGGAAAAATTTGCGTTTTTTAATATCGCTCTGACTTCCATCATTACACCAATTGTTATCTAGATTTCTTATCAATAATATGACCACGATAAGTACGCGTTGACGCGAACTCACCCAACTTATGGCCAACCATGTTTTCAGAGATTAATACTGGCATATGTTGCCTGCCATTATGAATCGCAATCGTTAAACCAACCATTGTTGGAGAAATCATTGAACGTCTTGACCATGTTTTAATGGGTCGACGATTGTTACTTTCTGCAGCCGCTTCAACTTTCTTCAACAAATGAAGGTCAATAAACGGTCCTTTTTTTAGGGATCTTGGCACAATATATCCTTAACGTTTTGTTCTATTTCGCACTATTAATTTATCAGTACGTTTGTTTTTACGTGTTTTATAACCTTTTGTAGGCATTCCCCACGGTGACACTGGATGACGCCCACCAGATGTACGGCCTTCACCACCACCATGTGGATGATCAACCGGGTTCATAGCAACGCCACGAACTGTTGGCCTAACACCTCTCCAACGTTTAGCGCCGGCTTTACCCAACGAAATCAAACTATGTTCTGAATTACCAACCTCACCAATAACAGCACGGCATTCAGAAAGCACCTTACGCATTTCACCCGAACGCAACCTTAATGTAACGTGATTGCCGTCTCGAGCAACAATTTGCGTAACAGTACCTGCGCTACGCGCAATTTGAGCACCTTTACCTGGTTTTAATTCAACACAATGCACTTGAGTACCAACAGGTATATTACGCATTGGTAGGCAGTTGCCGATTGTAATTGGGGCTACTTCAGAAGAAATAATCTCATCGCCAGTATTTAAGTTCTTAGGCGCAATGATGTATCGTCTTTCGCCGTCATTATATAGTATCAGCGCAATATTAGCAGTTCTATTTGGATCATATTGCAGACTTTCTACTTTGCCAGGGATATCAAATTTATTTCTTTTGAAATCAATGATTCTATAGTGTTGCTTATGACCCCCACCACGATGTCTAGTCGTAATACGTCCGTTATTATTTCTTCCGCCAGTTTTAGTTTTCTTTGCGAGCAAAGGACCGTAAGGTGCGTCTTTGCTTAAATCAGAGTTTTTAACTCTGATTACAAAGCGCGACCCGGGGGATGTTGGTTTTGATTTTACAATAGCCATATGAATTTATATCTTCAAGTTAAGCAGAAACGAAATCGATTTCTTGCCCTGATTTAATACGAACGTATGCTTTTTTGACATCGGATCTTTTACCCATACCTTTGCCAAAACGCTTCGTCTTACCTTTAACATTTAATGTTTTAACTGATTCAACTTCAACATCAAAAAGTTTTTCTACCGCTGCTTTAATTTCAGTTTTATTAGCTGTGTTATTAACCTTGAATACATACTGGTTGTTATTGTCAGCAGCTAATGAACTTTTTTCAGTGACAACTGGCGCAGTAATTAATTGCAATAAGAACTCTTGGTTCATTTTAAACGCTCCTCAATTAGTGCAACTGCGTCAGCAGTCATGCATACTTTTTCAAATGCAAGCAATGAGACGGGATCAATATCATACGCAGTACAAACATCAACCTTATGAAGATTACGACTAGCTAGACCCAAGTTCGCATCATCAGCAGCCAGTACAAACAAAACACTACTTAAGCCTTTATCAGACAACATTACATCTAAGGCTTTCGTTTTTGGTTCTGCCATCTCGATATCATCAACAATAACCAGTCTTTCCTGGCGAGCCAGTTCAGATAAAATAGATCGCATAGCAACCGCGTACATCTTTTTATTTAATTTTTTACTGTGATCCTGAGGCTTAGCAGCAAATGTTACGCCACCTTTACGCCATATTGGGCTTCTGGTTGTTCCAGCACGAGCGCGACCAGTACCTTTTTGCTTCCAAGGTTTGGCGCCACCACCACTCACTTCTGAACGAGTTTTTTGTGCACGTGTACCCGCTCTTGCATTTGCCATGTAAGTTACAACTAACTGATGGATGATTCCTTCGTTGTAATCTTGACCGAATACAGCTTCTGAAAGATCTTTACCTACGACAGGCGATTGAATATTCATATTAATGCCTATTTGTTAATTTTAATTGCCGGCGTAATTACTACGTCACCATTTTTTGAGCCTGGAATTGCGCCTTTAATCAATAAAACTGATTTTTCAGCATCAACCCTGATGATTTCTAAGTTTTGAGTAGTCACTCTTTCAGCGCCCATGTGTCCCGCCATCTTCTTGCCTTTTACAACACGACCTGGTGTTTGACATTGACCAATTGAACCCGGCGCACGATGTGAAAGTGAATTGCCGTGCGTCGCATCTTGCATTTGGAAGTTATAACGCTTAATAACACCCGCAAAGCCTTTACCAATACTTTGACCACGTACGTCTACTTTTTGCCCTGCTTCAAATACGTCCAATGGTAAATCAGAACCAAGTTCGATATCAGAATCCGCATCCAATCTGAACTCCCACAAGCCTCTGCCCGCAACTACACCAGCTTTAGTAAACTGACCTGCTTCGGCTTTATTAACCCGTGAGTTTTTAACGTCGCCCGTTGTTATCTGCACCGCAGAATAACCATCTGATTCTTGGCTTAATATACGTGTTACGCGATTAGGCGTGACATGAACAACAGATACAGGAATCGAAATTCCTTCCTCTGTAAATATTCGAGTCATTCCGCATTTACGGCCTACTAATCCTAAAGACATGATTTATCCTATTAATTATGTATATTAAAGGCTGAATTAGTTCAGCTTAATTTGTACGTCTACGCCAGCTGATAAATCAAGCTTCATTAGCGCATCTACTGTTTTGTCAGTTGGCTCTACAATATCCATCATACGTTTGTGCGTGCGAAGCTCGTATTGATCCCTCGCATCTTTATTAACGTGTGGTGAAATCAACACTGTAAAACGTTCTTTTTTAGTCGGCAAAGGAATCGGACCCATTACTTGAGCGCCTGTTCTTTTAGCTGTTTCAACGATTTCACGAGCTGCATGATCAATTAAACGATGATCAAAGCCTTTCAAACGAATTCTGATAGATTGTTTAGACATAATAATTACTCAATAATTTTAGCAACAACACCGGCGCCAACTGTACGGCCACCTTCACGAATAGCAAAACGTAAGCCGTCTTCCATCGCAATCGGGTTGATTAGTTTAACGGTCATTTTCACGTTGTCACCTGGCATGACCATTTCAATGCCTTCTGGTAAGTCACATGCACCTGTTACGTCGGTGGTTCTGAAGTAGAACTGTGGACGGTAACCGTTGAAGAATGGTGTATGACGACCACCTTCATCTTTTCCTAATACATACACTTCAGCTTCGAAGTGTGTATGCGGGTTGATTGAACCTGGCTTTGCTAGTACTTGACCACGCTCTACGTCTTCACGTTTTGTTCCACGTAGCAGAACACCTACGTTGTCGCCTGCTTCACCTTGGTCAAGCAATTTACGGAACATTTCAACACCGGTACAGGTTGTTGTTACGGTGTCTTTTACGCCAACGATTTCAATTTCTTCGCCAACGTTTACAACACCACGTTCGATACGGCCTGTTACGACGGTGCCACGACCTGAGATTGAGAACACGTCTTCTACAGGCATTAGGAAATCGCCATCTATTGCGCGTTCTGGTAATGGGATATATGTATCTAAAGCCTCTACTAGCTTAAGTACAGATGCTACGCCGATATCTGATGTATCGCCTTCTAGGGCTTTCAGTGCTGAACCAATAATAACAGGGGTGTCATCACCTGGAAATTCATACATGTCTAATAACTCACGTATTTCCATTTCAACAAGTTCTAATAATTCGTCATCATCAACCATGTCCGCTTTGTTCATGAACACAACGATATATGGAACACCTACTTGACGTGACAATAGGATATGCTCACGTGTTTGTGGCATTGGGCCGTCAGCTGCTGAACAGACTAGAATAGCGCCGTCCATTTGAGCAGCACCGGTAATCATGTTTTTTACGTAATCGGCGTGACCTGGGCAATCTACGTGTGCGTAGTGGCGATTTTCTGATTCATATTCAACGTGTGACGTTGCGATGGTAATGCCGCGCTCACGCTCTTCTGGTGCGTTGTCAATTTCATCAAACGCTTTTACTTCTCCACCCAAGGCTTCTGCCATGACTTTCGTTAGCGCTGCTGTTAACGTTGTTTTACCGTGATCAACGTGGCCAATTGTGCCGACGTTTACATGGGGCTTGTTTCTTTCAAATTTTTCTTTAGACATTGTAAATACCCGTCATTACTTAATATTAATAAAAAATTCTGCTCTTAATCTTTTCTTCTACCGCTTTAGGGACTGCCGCATACTTATCAAACATCATGCTGTAAGTTGCTCGCCCCTGTGTTGCAGATCTTAAGTCCGTGGCATAACCAAACATCTCAGCCAGCGGCACTTCTGCATCTATCGTCTTTCCAGCGGGGCCATCATCCATACCATGAATAATTCCTCTACGCTTATTAAGGTCACCAACCACATGACCCATGTAATCTTCGGGTGTTACCACCTCTACTTTCATCATTGGTTCTAAGACCGTTGGATTTGCATTTGCAGCACCGTCTTTAAAGCCAAGCGAGCCTGCTATTTTAAACGCCATTTCGTTAGAGTCAACCTCATGATACGAACCATCATATAAAGTTACCTTTATATTGATCATGGGATACCCCGCCAAAACACCGTTCTTCATCTGTTCTTTAACACCAGTCTCTACCGCACTAATGTATTCCTTCGGCACTGAACCACCGACAACAGCATCAACAAACTCGTATTCTTTTTCTTCTAGCGGCTCTATCTTTAACCAAACATGACCATATTGACCACGACCACCAGACTGTCTAATAAATTTACCTTCTTGCTTAACGCTTTGACGAATCGTCTCACGATAAGCAACTTGTGGCGTACCAACATTCGCTACGACACCAAATTCTCTCTTCATTCGATCTACAATAATCTCCAGATGCAACTCACCCATCCCAGATATTATCGTTTGCCCCGACTCTTCATCGGTATGCACTTTAAACGACGGATCTTCTTGAGCAAGCTTACTCAATGCGACCGCCATTTTATCTTGATCCTGTATGGTTCTTGGCTCAACTGCGATTGAAATCACAGGATCCGGGAACTCCATACGCTCAAGCGTAATCGAATTATTTATTGAGCATAAAGTATCACCTGTAGTGACATCTTTAAGCCCAATCGCTGCTGCAATATCGCCAGCATAAACTTCTTTAATTTCTTGCCTATCGTTCGAATGCATTTGCACCAAGCGACCAATACGTTCTTTTTTATTCTTTATCGGATTAAGAACAGCATCACCTGTTTTCAATACACCCGAGTACACCCTAAAGAAAGTCAACGTACCCACAAATGGATCGGTTGCAATCTTAAACGCCAATGCAGAAAAAGGTGCTTTATCATCAGCAGATCTCGTCTGTGGCTCTTCTTCACCAACAACAACTGCAGTAATATCATCAACATCAGCCGGTGACGGCAAATAATCAACCACTGCGTCAAGTACTGCTTGAACACCTTTGTTCTTAAAAGCACTGCCACACAACACCAGTACTATTTCATTATTGAGCGTACGTAAGCGTAAACCTTGCTTAATCTCACTCTCAGACAACTCACCAGAATCTAGATACAATTCCATTAAATCATCGTTAGCTTCAGCGGCTACTTCAACCAATTGCTCACGAAGCGTCTCACATTGTTCTTTTAGATTTTCTGGGACGTCTGCTTTTTCATGCGAAACACCTTTATCACTCTCGTTCCAGTAGATGGCTTGCATGCTGATTAAATCAACCACACCTTCAAACTCATCTTCAGCACCTATCGCACATTGCAACGGCACTGCATTACTACCTAACCTGTCTTTCAGCTGTTGCACAACTCGCATAAAGTCAGCACCAGCTCTATCCATCTTGTTTACAAATGCCACTCGAGGCACTTTGTATTTATTCGCTTGTCGCCATACCGTTTCCGACTGCGGCTCCACACCCCCAACCGCACAAAAAACCGCACACGCACCGTCCAACACCCTCAACGACCTTTCAACCTCAATCGTGAAGTCTACGTGCCCCGGGGTATCAATAATGTTGATACGATGGGTATCAAACTGCTTATCCATACCCGACCAGAAACATGTCGTTGCAGCCGAAGTAATCGTTATTCCGCGCTCTTGCTCCTGTTCCATCCAGTCCATCGTTGCCGCACCGTCATGGACTTCACCCATTTTGTGCGAGACGCCTGTGTAATACAAAATTCGCTCTGTTGTTGTCGTTTTACCGGCATCAATATGAGCCATGATGCCAATATTCCGATAACACTCTATTGGAGTAGAACGAGGCATCTTTTTTTCCTAAACTTTTCTAAATATATTTACCAGCGGAAATGCGAAAACGCTTTGTTTGCTTCTGCCATACGGTGCGTATCTTCACGTTTCTTAAACGCCGTACCTCTGCTTTCTAGCGCATCTAACACTTCGCCTGCTAATCTAGCAGCCATTGATCTTTCGCTACGCTTACGTGACGCATCAATCAACCAACGCATAGATAAACCCATTCTACGAGACGGCCTAACTTCGACGGGTACTTGGTACGTTGCACCACCAACACGTCTGGATTTAACTTCCACCGCAGGCTGTACTTTTTCTAATGCCGCAATTAATGCCTCAACAGGATTTTCATGCCCTTTGCTTTCAACTGTATCAAGTGCGCTGTATACAATTTTTTCCGCAATTGATTTTTTACCGTCAACCATGATCATATTCATAAATTTAGCCAATACTAAATTTTTGTATTTAGGGTCTGGGAGTATTTCTCTTTTAATCGCTTTTTTTCTTCTAGACATTTTTAACTCGTTTGTTTAGTTTTTAGGGCGCTTAGCACCGTATTTTGAACGGCCTCTACGACGCGCTTCAACGCCAGATGTATCCAAGCTACCACGCACAACGTGGTAACGAACACCCGGTAAATCTTTAACACGACCACCACGGATAAGTACAACCGAGTGCTCTTGTAAGTTATGACCTTCACCACCAATATAACTGGTTACTTCCGCGCCGTTAGTTAAACGCACACGAGCTACTTTACGCAACGCTGAGTTAGGTTTTTTCGGCGTTGTTGTGTATACACGTGTACATACACCTCGTCTTTGAGGACACGCTTCTAACGCTGGAACTTTGCTTTTTTCTACCTTACGCTTTCTAGGCTTACGAACTAGTTGGTTAATTGTGGTCATATCTTATTTAGAGCTCCAAAAACTCGTGCAAAACATTCTCTACCTACCTAAAAAGCCAGGTATTTTTTAAAATTATTTGGGTTATTTCAACGGATTAGAATTCCAATCCAGTGAAGAGCGGGAATTTTAGGCAGATAATGCTTTTCTGTCAAGCAGAATGACTGCGTAATTGCTCTTTTTTAAAAAAAGCCAACCCAAAATATGGGCTGGCTTTTCGAACCACCTAAATAGCTGCTGCTTGCTTATTCCTGCATATTTAACGCCTGTTTAAGCGCTTCTTCCGCTTCATCATGCGCTGTAGCAGTTGTCACCTCTTCTACAATGTCAGGAAGCTTAGCGGCCGCTTTATTTTTTCTACGCTCTATGTGATGCGCTAAACCCGTACCAGCCGGTATTAATCGCCCAACAATCACGTTCTCTTTTAAACCATGAAGGTCATCGCGAGTACCTCTGACAGCCGCGTCAGTCAATACTCGAGTTGTTTCTTGGAATGATGCCGCAGATATGAACGATTCCGTCGCCAGCGAGGCCTTCGTTATACCCAACAACACGTTATTCGCCGTGGCTGGAATCTTACCTTCCGATTCGAGTTTGTCGTTCATTTCAAGGAAGCGTGTTTTCTCCACTTGCTCACCTTTAATGTACGTGCTGTCTCCACCTGATGTAATTTCAACCTTTCTAAGCATTTGTCTAATAATCACTTCAATATGCTTATCGTTGATTTTCACACCTTGTAAACGATACACGTCTTGTATCTCATTCACTAGATACCTAGCCAACTCAGTAACACCGCGTAACCTTAAAATATCATGCGGTGTTAATTCACCTTCTGCGATTGTTTCACCTTGCTCTACGTGCTCGCCTTCAAAAACGCTGATATGACGCCACTTAGGAATTAACAATTCTTTTGTTTCACCGTCTTTATCAGTAACAACTAAACGACGCTTACCTTTGGTTTCTTTGCCAAAGCTAACGGTACCCGTCATTTCAGCCAGAATGGCAGGATCTTTCGTTTTACGTGCTTCGAACAAATCAGCAACGCGCGGTAAACCACCGGTAATATCACGTGTTTTACTCGACTCTTGTGGAATTCTCGCCAAAATATCAGCACTGACGACTTGCTCACCATCGACAACATTGACAACCGCCCCAGCTGGCATGACGTAATGAACAACAATGCTAGTACCCGGCACACAAATTGGTTCGCCACTTTCATCAACCAGTGTAATGGCTGGCCTTAAATCTTTACCTGAGATGCCGCGCTGCTTTGCATCAGTAACAACCAAGGACGATAGTCCGGTGATTTCATCAGATTGTTGTTGGACAGACACGCCATCAACAAAATCACTGAAAATAACCTTACCCGATACTTCTGTAATAACGGGGTGAGTGTGTGGATCCCATGTTGCAAGCACAGAGCCTGCCGCTAACTTATGATCTTCTTTAGCCGTTAACTCTGAACCGTATGGGATTTTATAACGCTCACGTTCACGAGCATATTCATCGACGACACTTATTTCACCAGAACGGGAAATAACAACTAATTTACCGTCTTTGTTTTCAATGGTTTTAAGCTTCTCGTTAAAGGTTAAACTACCTGCTGACTTAATTTGAATACTGTTAATTGCCGCTGAGCTAGACGCTGCACCACCAATATGGAAGGTACGCATTGTCAACTGTGTACCTGGTTCGCCAATTGATTGTGCTGCTACCACACCGACCGCCTCACCAAGGTTTACGAGTTGCCCACGCGCTAGATCACGACCGTAGCATTTTTTACAAATACCTTTTCTATTTTCACAACTGATGGCTGAACGAACGATAACTTTATCAACACCTTTTTCTTCGAGGAGATCAACCCATGCTTCATCAATCAACGTATTTCTTTCGACAACTAAATCATTTGTAGAAGCACTGAACACATCTTGTGCAATCACACGACCAAGAATCAAGCTACCTAATGGCTCGACCACTTCACCACCTTCAATTAATGGCGTTACTTCTAAACCGTTTTCTGTACCACAATCATCGGTCAATACAACCATGTCTTGTGCAACATCCACTAGTCGACGCGTTAAATATCCCGCATTAGCCGTTTTCAACGCCGTATCAGCCAAACCTTTACGCGCACCGTGAGTAGACACGAAGTACTGTAAAACGTTTAGACCTTCACGGAAGTTAGCGGTAATAGGTGTTTCAATAATCGAACCATCTGGCTTGGCCATCAATCCACGCATGCCGGCTAATTGGCGAATCTGCGCTGCTGAACCACGAGCACCAGAATCTGCCATCATGTACACAGAATTAAACGATTTTTGCTGAACTGTATTTCCTTCTGCATCTTGAACATCGTCTGTGCCGAGGTTCTCCATCATTGCCTTAGCAACTTTTTCATTCGTGTTAGACCAAATATCAATGACTTTATTGTAGCGCTCACCATTGGTAACAAGACCTGAAGCATATTGACCTTCAACTTCTTTAACTTCTTTTTGGGCCGCTTTGATTAATTTTCCCTTTGACGCAGGGATTTCCATGTCATTTATACCAAATGACACGCCTGATATAGTTGCATTTGAAAAGCCAAGGTACATTAATTGATCGGCAAAAATAACCGTTTCTTTATCGCCCAGTTGACGATATGACGCATCAATAAGCTGCATAATCGCTTTTTTAGTTAAATCTTTGTTTACCAAATCAAAGTCGAGTGCTTTAGGAACAATGTTCCATACTTGAGCGCGCCCAATGGTTGTTTCAACTAAACGTCTTTTTAATATTTCATCACCATTTTCATCGATGATTTTTTCTTCGATACGGATCTTAACTTTTGAATGAATCTGCACAAAGCCTGCTTGAACCGCGCGTGCTCCTTCATCAACATCACTAAAAGTCATGCCTTCGCCAAGGCCATTTATTTTTTCTCTGGTCATGTAATACAGGCCAAGTACAACGTCTTGTGAAGGAACAATAACTGGCTCGCCATTCGCTGGAGACAATATATTGTTCGTCGACATCATCAAAGTACGCGCTTCTAATTGGGCTTCAATTGATAATGGAACGTGAACAGCCATTTGATCGCCGTCAAAGTCAGCATTGAATGCAGAACACACTAACGGATGAAGTTGGATCGCTTTACCTTCAATTAAAATTGGTTCAAACGCTTGAATGCCAAGCCTGTGAAGCGTAGGTGCACGGTTAAGCATAATAGGATGCTCACGAATCACTTCAGCAAGGATATCCCAAACTTCTGGACCTTCTTTTTCAACTTGTTTTTTTGCAACTTTAATCGTCGTTGCTTCACCGCGTAACTGCAATTTATTAAAGATAAACGGCTTGAACAATTCAAGCGCCATCTTTTTTGGTAAACCACACTGATGTAATTTCAACGTAGGGCCCACAACAATAACTGAACGGCCTGAATAATCGACACGTTTACCCAACAAGTTTTGACGGAAACGACCTTGCTTACCTTTAATCATGTCCGCTAATGATTTAAGTGGACGACGGTTTGTACCCGTAATCGCGCGGCCACGTCTACCGTTATCCAATAACGCATCCACAGATTCTTGCAACATACGTTTTTCGTTACGCACGATAATATCGGGCGCACTTAAGTCCAACAGCCTATGAAGGCGGTTATTCCTGTTGATCACTCGGCGATATAAGTCATTCAAATCGGACGTGGCGAAACGACCGCCATCTAATGGCACAAGTGGCCTAAGCTCTGGCGGCAATACAGGTAATACTTTGAGTATCATCCACTCAGGCTTGTTTTTCGATGTTACCAACGCTTCCAGCACTTTCAAACGCTTAGACAGTTTCTTAATCTTAGTCTCAGACTTAGTTTTACCCATGTCTTCACGGCAACCGTCCATCTCTGCATTTAAATCTAACGCTTTCAATAGGCCATCAACCGCTTCAGCACCCATTAAGGCGGTAAATTCATCGCCATGCTCTTCGAGCGCTTCAAGGTGTTCTTCTTCTGTCATCAATGTGCCCATTTCTAACAGCGTTAGACCTGGATCAACGACAACAAACGATTCAAAGTATAAGACGCGTTCAATATCGCGCAATGTCATATCTAACAACAAAGCGATTCTAGATGGCAATGATTTTAAGAACCAAATGTGCGCAACAGGGCTTGCTAAATCAATATGGCCCATGCGTTCGCGACGAACCTTCGAAAGTGTAACCTCAACACCACACTTTTCACATATGACACCACGATGTTTTAGCCGCTTGTATTTACCGCACAAACACTCGTAGTCATTAACAGGACCGAATATTTTGGCACAAAACAAGCCGTCTCTTTCTGGCTTAAATGTACGATAGTTAATCGTTTCTGGCTTTTTAACCTCACCATAAGACCATGATCTAATCATGTCTGGTGACGCTAAACCTATGCGAATGGCATCAAACTCTTCAGTTTGGTTTTGTTGCTTTAAAAAATTGAGTAGATCTTTCAAGACCGTATCTCCTTGTTATCTGTTTGTGTTCAACCTAATGGGAATAGAAAAAGAAATTAATCTTGTTCCAGCTCAATATTGATACCTAATGCTCTAATCTCTTTCACCAATACATTAAATGACTCAGGCATACCTGGGTCCATCGTATGGTTACCATCAACAATATTTTTGTACATACGTGTACGACCTGAAACATCGTCTGATTTAACTGTCAGCATTTCTTGTAAGGTATAAGCGGCGCCATAAGCCTCAAGCGCCCAAACTTCCATCTCACCAAATCGCTGGCCACCAAATTGCGCCTTACCACCTAATGGTTGCTGTGTAACGAGACTGTATGGCCCCGTAGAACGAGCGTGCATTTTGTCATCAACCAGATGGTTTAGCTTAAGCATGTACATGTAACCAATCGTTGTTTCACGATCAAACGCTTGACCGGAACGACCATCGTATAACTGAACCTGCCCTGATTCTGCACGACCACCCAGTTTTAACATTTGTTTAACTTCAGCCTCAGACGCACCATCAAACACAGGTGTTGCCATCGGCACACCGGCTTTTAGGTTATCAGCCAACTCTAAAATTTCATCATCCGAGAACGAATCTAAATCTTCTTTACGGCCACTGGTGTTGTAAATCTTATCTAAGAACTTACGTAATTTTTCAACTTTTGCTTTTGATTCAAGCATTTTACCAATTTCATTACCCAAGCCTTTCGCTGCCCAACCCAAATGAGTTTCAAGCACCTGACCAACGTTCATACGTGACGGCACACCCAATGGGTTTAAGACGATATCGACCGGCGTTCCATCTTCCATATACGGCATGTCTTCTTCAGGCACAATCATAGAGATAACACCTTTGTTACCGTGACGACCCGCCATTTTGTCACCCGGTTGAATGCGTCGTTTAACAGCAAGGTACACCTTGACCATTTTAAGCACGCCAGGTTGAAGGTCATCGCTCATGGTGATTTTCTTACGCTTTTCTTCATACAATTCATTAAAATCGATGCGTTGCTGTTCGACCTGTTCTGATACTGTTTCTAATTGAACATTAATAGCGTCTTCTTTGAACTTGATTTTCAACCAATCCATGTTTGAAATGCTCGATAAATACTCTTTTGTAATTTCCGAGCCTTTCTTTAACTTGTCTGGACCAGACGTCGCTTTTTTACCTAAAATTAGTTTTTCAACACGTAAGAAGATATCGCCTTCAACAATGCGTAATTGATCATCAAGATCTTTTTTCACACTAGCAAGGTCTGCGTCTTCAATTTCTAACGCACGGTGATCTTTTTCCACACCGTCTCTGGTGAAGACTTTAACGTCAATCACTGTGCCTTGCATACTGGAAGGAACACGAAGAGAAGTATCTTTAACATCGGATGCTTTTTCACCAAAAATAGCTCTAAGAAGTTTTTCTTCTGCCGTTAATTGGCTTTCACCTTTAGGCGTGACTTTACCAACAAGAATATCACCGCCTTTTACTTCGGCACCAATATAGACAATGCCGGAGTCATCCAGTTTTGATAACGCGCCTTCGCCTACGTTTGGAATATCAGCAGTAATTTCTTCAGAACCTAATTTTGTATCACGAGCCACACATACTTTTTCTTCAATATGAATGGTTGTTAGACGATCTTCTTTTACAACTTTTTCAGAAATAAGAATCGAATCTTCAAAGTTGTAACCGTTCCAAGGCATAAATGCGACCAACATGTTTTGGCCTAGCGCTAATTCACCTAAGTCTGTTGATGGACCATCGGCTAACACATCACCTTTTGCAATTTTGTCGCCAGATTTAACTAATGGGCGCTGGTTAATGCAAGTATTCTGATTAGAACGCGTGTATTTAGTACAGTTGTAAATATCTACACCTGACTCACCCGTTTCTGTTTCAGCATCATTCACACGAATAATAATTCTTGACGCATCGACGTTATCAACAATGCCGCCACGGGTCGCAACAATGGTTACTCCTGAATCTTCAGCAACAGCGCGTTCCATACCTGTTCCAACTAGAGGCTTGTCCGCTTTCAATGTTGGTACAGCTTGACGTTGCATGTTAGAACCCATCAATGCTCTGTTAGCATCATCGTGCTCAAGGAAAGGAATAATTGACGCGGCAACAGACACAATTTGTTTTGGTGATACATCGATATAATCAATTTTATCAGCCGTTGTGATAGCAAATTCTTCTGCGTGACGACACGTCACCATGTCATCCGTTAAGTTACCTTCTTTGTCCATGCCGGCGTTTGCTTGCGCAATGTAAAAGCGCCCTTCTTCAATCGCTGACAAATAATCCACTTGATCCGTGCGTTTACCATCAACTACTTTTCTATACGGCGTTTCTAAAAAGCCATATGGATTAGTTCTAGCGTACACAGCCAACGAGTTGATCAAACCAATGTTTGGACCCTCTGGCGTTTCAATTGGGCAAACACGACCATAGTGTGTTGCGTGTACGTCTCGAACTTCAAACCCTGCTCTTTCACGCGCAAGACCGCCCGGGCCTAATGCGGATACACGACGTTTGTGAGTGATTTCTGACAATGGATTATTTTGATCCATAAACTGCGATAACTGGCTCGAACCAAAAAACTCTTTGATTGCCGCTGCAACTGGTTTTGCATTAATAATCTCTTGAGGCATTAAGCCTTCTGAATCAGCGATAGACAAACGTTCTTTAACAGCACGCTCAACTCGTACTAAGCCAACTCTAAATTGGTTTTCAACCATTTCACCAACAGAACGAATTCTTCTGTTACCTAAATGATCAATATCATCGACCGTACCATCGCCATTACGAATATTTATTAACTCTTTTAGTACGTCAATAATGTCGTCGTTACTTAATACACCAGGGCCCGTGATTTCATCACGCCCTAAACGTAAATTAAATTTCATACGACCAACCGTTGAAATATCGTAACGGTCCAAAGTAAAGAATAGGTTGTTGAATAACTTGAGCGCAGAGTCTTTTGTAGGTGGCTCACCTGGGCGCATCATGCGATAAATTTCAACCAATGCGTCTAACTGATTAAGTGTTGAGTCTACTTTTAACGTATTAGATATAAACGCGCCTTTATCTAGGTCATTTACATACAATGTTTCAACAACTTTAACGCCACTATTGATAATGACATCAAGGTTTTCTTCCGTAATCTCTGCATTTAAGTCAGCGACTATTTCGCCTGTTTCTTCATTGATGATGGCAGTTGCAAGCATCTTACCCAATAGGTATTCGTTCGGAACTTCAATTTGCGAAACTTCAGCTTTGGTGAGTGCGCGTATATGCTTAGCCGTAATTCTACGACCTTCTGCAACGAGCACTTTGCTTTTAACTTTTATATCGAAGTTAATCACTTCGCCTCGTAGCCTTTCAGGCACGAGATCCATCATCAATTTTGATTTCTTAAGGTTAAACACATTCTTTTCAAAGAACATGTCAATAATTTGATCGTTTGTAAATTCAAGTGCTTTTAACAATACGGTCGCTGGTAATTTTCTACGACGATCGATTCGAACGTACACAATATCTTTGTGGTCGAATTCAAAATCAAGCCAGGAACCACGGTAAGGAATAACACGCGCAGAGAAAAGTAACTTGCCTGATGAGTGCGTTTTACCTTTGTCGTGATCAAAGAACACGCCAGGTGAACGGTGCAACTGAGAGACAATAACGCGTTCTGTGCCGTTAATAACAAACGTACCGTTATCCGTCATCAACGGTAACTCACCCATATACACTTCTTGTTCACGGATATCTTTTACGCGTTTAGAACCGGCTGGAGACTCTTTATCGTAAATGACCAGTCTTACCTGAACTCTTAGCGGAGAAGCATATGTTGCGCCTCGAGCTTGACATTCTTTAACGTCAAACTTAGGTTTTCCCAAACGGTAGCTAACATACTCTAGTACTGCATAACCAGTATGGCTCGCAATAGGAAATACACTGCCGAGAGCAGCGTGCAACCCAATCGGGTCAAGCTCTTCTGTAGTTGCTGCATCAGATTGTAGAAAACGCTTGTAAGAACTAATTTGCGTTTCAAGCAGGTATGGCGTTGCCATCGCTCCTTCTTGAGAACCAAATGTTTTACGAATACGTTTTTTCTCAGTATATGAGTACGCCATGTTTAAACCCTTATCTTTCGTTTGCTTACAATCCAATAACATTGAATTAGAAGCTTATTACCCTGCAACGGGAAATGGGCCGGCAGTTTAAAACTACCGACCCTATTCTTTAAAAGCTTTTAAAGCTTTTTAATAGCAACAAAAATTACTTAACTTCTGCAGAAGCGCCAGCTTCCTCAAGTTTCTTCACTGTTTCTTCAGCTTCTTCTTTAGATACACCTTCTTTAACTGCAGCAGGTGCACTTTCTACTAATGTCTTAGCTTCTTTCAAACCAAGTCCAGTAATCGCACGTACAGCTTTAATCGCTGATACTTTGTTTTCACCAAAACTTGTCATCATCACGTCAAATTCAGTTTTCTCTTCTGCGGCAGCAGCTTCGCCACCAGCAGCAGGTGCAGCCGCTACAGCAGCCGCTGCAGAAACACCAAATTTTTCTTCCATCGCTTCAACTAGTTCTACGACATCCATAACACTCATGTTCGAAATTGCTTCTAAAATATCTTCTTTTGAGACAGCCATTGTCTTAATCCTTTTGTTAAATGTTTAAAAAAATAATACCTATGCTGCTTGCTTTTGCACGCGTACAGCATCGACAGTTCTAACCAGTTTTGCATGTGGTTCTGCAAGCGTTTTGACGAATTTCTCGACAGGTGCTTTCATCACAGACATCAACATACTTATTGCTTGGTCTTTTGTCGGTAGTTTCGATAGTCTTGCGAGCTCTGATGCTTCCAGTAATAGACCACTTATAGAAACAAATTTTGTTTCTAACTTCTCATGATCTTTACTAAAATCCTTCACTAATCGTGCCGCAGAACCTGGATCCTCCATCGAGAAAGCCATTAATAATGGTCCCGATAGCGCGTCTTGAATACATGCAAATTCAGTATTCTCAACCGCTTTACTTACCAATGTGTTTTTAACAACACGTAAGTACACGCCAGATTCACGAGCCTTTTGACGAAGCTCAGTCATCTCTCCAACAGTCAAACCACGGTTCTCTGCTGCAACTACTGAAAACGCACTTGCCGCAACCTCAGCCACTTCAGCAACTACCGCTTGTTTTTGCTCAAGATTTAGTGGCATATATACCTCCTGACTACTGTTATGTAATAACCTAAATTATTACGTTTCATAAAACCCTAAATAGGGCACCCTTTAACGGGGCCATCCTAAAATACATAAAAGGACTTACCGTCTGCGTAGGAAATTAAGCATTGCTGCACCTACGGTCTTTGACGATTGCTGATTTCTCAGCAATCCAAAGTCTTTACTTCTTTTCCAGAAGCGTACTAGCCAATAGTAATGCTAGTTTGATCAACCACTAAGCCTGGACCCATGGTTGTTGAAACACTAATTTTTTTCATGTAAACGCCTTTGGCAGCGACTGGTTTAGCTTTTAATAAGTCGGCCAGTAATGCTTCCATGTTCTCTTTCAGTGCATTTTCATCAAAGGTTGTTTTACCGATACTGCAATGAATGATTCCGGCTTTGTCTGTTCTATAACGAACCTGACCGCCTTTAGCATTTTTAACGGCCGTCGCAACGTCCGGTGTCACTGTACCTACTTTTGGATTAGGCATCAGTCCACGCGGGCCAAGAATTTGACCCAAAGTACCCACGACGCGCATTGCATCTGGAGACGCAATAACCACATCAAAATCCATTTCGCCCGCTTTAACTTGTGCGGCCAAATCGTCCATACCAACGATATCAGCACCTGCAGCGGTTGCCGCTTCGGCATTCGCGCCTTGTGTAAACACAGCCACACGAACATTTTTACCCGTACCATTCGGTAACAAGGTAGAACCACGCACATTCTGTTCTGATTTACGCGAGTCAATACCTAGGTTAACACTGACATCAACAGACTCTTCAAACTTAGAAGACGCCAATTCTTTAAGAATCGCAAACGCGCCATTGGCGTCATATGCTTTACCGGCGACTACCTTTTCTTGTATTAATTTCGCTTTTTTAGTTAGCTTAGTCATTTACACTCCCTCCACGTCAATGCCCATACTGCGCGCACTGCCCGCAATGGTTCTAACAGCTGCGTCCATATCAGCCGCTGTTAAATCAACATCTTTCATCGTTGCAATTTCTTCTAGCTGTTTGCGATTAACCGTTGCCACTTTTTTAGTGTTCGGTTCGCCACTGCCTTTTGCAATACCCGCCGCTTTCTTCAATAAAAAAGAAGCTGGCGGTGTTTTTGTAACGAACGTGAAGCTTTTATCTGTAAAGACAGAAATGACCACAGGGATAGGCATGCCTTTTTCGACTGACTGCGTTTTTGCATTAAACGCTTTACAAAACTCCATGATATTCACGCCATGCTGACCCAACGCTGGACCGACTGGCGGGCTTGGGTTAGCCTCTCCGGCTTTCACTTGTAACTTAATATAGGCACTAATCTTCTTAGCCATTACTTTCTCCTTATTGGGTCAAACACCTTTCGGCTCCCCTGTTAATAAATCAGACCTTTTCGACCTGAGAAAATTCTAAATCTACCGGTGTAGCACGTCCAAAAATTAGCACTGAAGCACGTATTGAATTCTTATCGTAACTAACTTCTTCAACCGTACCATTGAAATCTTGGAACGGGCCTTCATTGATCCTAATAACCTCTCCAACTTCAAAGAGCACCTTAGGTCTTGGTTTCTCAATGCCCTCTTGAATTCTATTTAAAATTCTTTCAGCTTCAGCATCCGAAATAGGTGCTGGACGATCTTTTTTTCCACCAATAAAGCCAAGCACTTTGTTTGTGTCCTTAACCAAATGCCATGTAGCATCGTCTAATTCCATTTGCACCAACACATAACCAGGAAAGAACTTACGTTCACTTCTTTTCTGCTGACCATCGCGCATCTCCACCACTTCTTCAGTTGGTACTAAAATCTCACCAAACTGGGCCTGCATACCTTCGCGATCAATCGCTTCTTCAAGCGATGCTTTTACACGGTGTTCAAAATTTGAATAGGCGTGAACCACATACCAACGCAATGCCATATTTTCGTCCTAACCTGTTACCAGCCCAATACCCCACATAAGCAGGCCATCAAACATCCATAATAAAATCCCAACGAACAAAACCATCACCATAACAATCAATGTTGTTTGTGTTGTTTCTTTTTTCGTTGGCCATACAATTTTTTTCAGCTCTATTCTAGAACCTTGCGCAAAATGCCAAAACGATTGACCAAGTGTTGTTTTATATACCAATACGACAGCGATCGACAACATAACCAATAGCCCGATTACGCGTAACAATAAAGACTGATCTGCGTAAATATAAAAACCGCCTATTCCAGCAATCATTACTATAATCGCAAGGCCTAGTTTCGCTACATCAAACTGCCCAGACTCATGTTCTGTTTCTGCATTCATACTTAAAATTTATTTCCTAACTTCCCGTGTAATTATTGCTGCTTGCCAAATGGCAGGCCAGGAGGGAATCGAACCCCCAACCTGCGGTTTTGGAGACCGCTGCTCTGCCAATTGAGCTACTGACCTATACTGAC
>DUCS01000003.1 GCA_012959695.1 Cycloclasticus sp. | reverse complement strand
TATAGGCATCGTTTGGTTAAAAATAACACCATCACACAATGCAGGGCGAAATAATGTCGTCATGCAAAGGTCTCTTAGTAACGTTAAAGAGCCTGGCGCCCTCTTTTTCAACCTGAAAATAAAGCAATGCATAAAAACACTAATACTTTTTCTAAATTTTAAGCTACACTAAATTTAAAGGCTTTTTACTCATACAAGAAGGGGTTATCAATATGATGGAATCATCTAATAATCGAAAATTCTCACGCATGAACGCGGTGTGTGACATGGAATTCACCCACCCAGGGTCAGGCGCAAAAGGTACTGCAAACAGCATTAACTTAAGCGCTGCCGGTATCTTATTTAGAACAAAAAATAAACTCATCGCTGGGGCGTCCTTAGAAATAAGCGTCAAGCCCGTCAACCCCATTACTCCACCACTTAACGCACTTATTGAAATTATCCGTGTCGTCCCCGTAGAAAATGACGAGTACGAAGCAGCCGCCACTATTGAAGGTATTAAAGGCGCTTAATTTTAGCCAAGGAACTTGTTTGTACACCATCACGAAAAATCTCAACTTTTGTTACGGGCATCGATTAATGAATCACCCCGGCAAATGTAAACACCTGCACGGCCACTCTGCACGCGTTGCCATTACACTAGAAGCTGACACACTCAATGAGCAAGGGATGGTGTGCGACTTTTCCGATATTAATCAATTTGCTGGTAAGTGGATCGACAACACGCTCGACCACAACATGCTCCTACATAAAGACGACCCTATTCTTCCTATCCTTCAAGAAGCCGGCGAACGGGTCATGGTAGTGGACGAGCACCCTACCGCTGAGTTCTTAGCGCGAATGATTTTTGAGTATGTGTCCGACGGAAATTTTCCCGTAACCAAGGTGTCTGTTTGGGAAACCGACAGCGCTACTGCAAGTTATTCTAAGCTCTGATGCTTAGCCAAGTCAGGCCCATCAATAAATCGTTCTGCCTTCAAGTACTGTGCGAAGACAACTTCAGAAAGTTGTTTAGATTAATTCCCAACCTAAGCCAAAACAACAACCATGACTCTACAATTAGCTCAAAAATTTTAACCTCTGGACCTTACACTCACACAATACTCTTGCAACACCAAAGCGCCGAGCCTTCTGCGCAAAACCCAAGTTTCAAATGCCGCGTATACCTCGATACTCAATCTGTCGAAGTTATCAGTATTGAAGGTAACTTACCGCCCAATAAACTACAAGAAACGTCGCCAAAAGACATTCTTAATAACAAATGGGCGCTTAATTATTTTTTAGAAAAATGGCTGATATTTCAATTGCAATTGCTTAACGCCGAGCAAAATATAGTTCGCACCATCAGCGCTTAAGGGTTATTTCAGCTTTCAAAAGACTACGCTTTCTTTTTGCTTAACTTAAACACGATTGGGCTTAATAATAGCAATGCTATTAAGTTCGGTATTGCCATCAACCCATTCAGCACATCGGCCAATAACCACAAAAATTCCAAGTCCATTATCGCACCAAACGGAATAGCCAACACCCAAGCAATTCGATACCAAGGGATGCACTTAACGCCTAAAATATATTCTGCGCAACGTTCGCCGTAATAACTCCAACCCAATAGAGTCGTGAGTGCAAAAATAGCCAAGCCGAAACTGACCACGTACTGACCATAACCGGGTAAACCCATGCTAAAGGCATGAGCAGATAGCGATGCTCCCGTTTCTCCGCTGGTCCAACTGCCGGTTAAAATAATCACCAAGGCCGTCATGGTGCAAATAATAATCGTATCGATGAACGTGCCCAACATGGCAATTTTGCCTTGCGCAACGGGGTTATTTGTTTTTGCTGCCGCGTGTGCAATTGGTGCGGTGCCTAAACCCGCTTCATTTGAAAACACCCCACGTGCAACGCCAAAACGAATCGCCGCCATGATCCCCGCACCAGCAAACCCCCCTGCTGCTGCCGTGCCTGTAAACGCATCGTTAACAATCAATTGCAGCGCTGTTGGCACCGAGTCTAAACGCTGAAT
The DNA here is from genome assembly GCA_012959695.1 of Cycloclasticus sp. Classification (GTDB taxonomy): domain Bacteria; phylum Pseudomonadota; class Gammaproteobacteria; order Methylococcales; family Cycloclasticaceae; genus Cycloclasticus. The sequence goes on along the minus strand of DUCS01000003.1, from coordinate 43,649 downwards.
AATGATGGTGCCTGCGCCCACAACATACGCAAGCCCCATAAATGGCACTAATTTTGAGGCAACATTACCAATTCGTTTAATGCCACCCACCAACACCGCATACACAATAACCGCCATCACGACACCTGTTTGCCAAGCGGGCACACCCAATGTGCTACTCAGCGCATCGGCAACGGAGTTTGCCTGTATGGTGTTACCAATACCAAACGCGGCAATGGCGCCAAATAAAGAAAACAAGAACGCTAACCATTGCCAGTTTTTACCCAAACCATTTTTAATGTAATACATCGGCCCACCCACGTACGCGCCGTTCTCATCAACTTCCCGATACTTTACCGCCAACACAGCTTCGGCATACTTAGTCGCCATCCCAACCAATGCTGTTATCCACATCCAAAAAATTGCGCCCGGCCCACCTAAAAATATCGCCGTTGCGACACCGGCAATATTACCCGTGCCGATTGTCGCCGCTAATGAGGTCATCAAGGCATTAAACGGGCTGATTTCGCCATCGTCTAAATCATTACTTTTGCGCCCCCGCCATAACAACGAAAACGCAGCTGGTAATTGTCTAATAGGAAGAAATAGCAGTCCCACCATTAAATAAACACCCGTTCCAAGCAGCAAGGCCAATATAATTGGCCCCCAAACAAAATTGCTGATTGAATTAAGTAGCTGTGTTAATGTTTCCATATGATTTCTCGCTGATAGATTATCAAGTTGTTTAGCAACTGCGTCATTATTGCAGTTTAAGGGCTTTCAAGCCATTCATTCATTTTCAAAGGATTCAATTATGTACAGCCAACAATTTCCATACAGCGTAGCCATTAAAAAAGACGAAGAAATTTATATCTGCCAATGCGGCAAAACCGCAAAAAGCCCGCTTTGTGACGGTTCACACAAACAAACCGATGGTGTTCGCCCACTTATTTTTACCGCAGAAAAAGATCAATCATTAACTCTCTGTGGCTGTGGAAAATCTGCTGACATACCTTGGTGTGACGGCAGCCATAATCGATAATTTTAATTAACAACAATGTCATCTATGGGCGTCCTAAACGATTTTTTTAACACTGACACTCTTTCCGAAGAGACCATGTACCTGATGGAAGTTCACGGCTTTCTCACCAGTTTAGTGATTCAACCCGGTTCTTTTTCAACTAACGAGATATTGCAGAATATCTTAGGCGATGCCAAGGCTGACAAAACCGTTACCGACGCTATTGCCGCCTTACAACAAAGCATTGAGCAATCTCTACTGAATGGCGAATTCCCTGATGCTAACAGCAATGATGACGAAGACTCTCTCTCACTGTGGGCGTCTGGCTTTATGCAAGGTGTTTTCTCGCAGCAAGACAGTTGGTTTGAAACACACCCCGAAGAAGTCGCCGAGCTAACCCTACCCATCCTTAGCTGTTCTGAATTACTGGATGGTGAAGTCGGCGATATGAGCGACATTAATCAAAATGATGACATGCTTGATGATATGGCTGAAAAAATTCCCGATTGCGTGATTGATTTATATTTATTGTTCAACACGCCCAGCGGTGCATAAACCATCAGCCACGACCAATTTATCTGATGATTTAGCGTGGGTAATTAACAGCCCACCCATCATTCAAGGCCGACGACGACATTGCCAGTGGACGAATAATCATTTTTGGCAACAGGCCAACACAACGTTTGCCGCGCAAATCGATCATAAAACACAGGCCCTCCAGCAACTTATTCAACAACAAACCGATGACCGCTTAGGGCATTATTTTGAAACCCTCTTGAGCCATTGGTTTAACACCAATGAGCGATACGAGATACTCAAACAGAACCTACAAGTACAAGGCGAACAGCGAACTCTGGGGGAATTCGATTACATTGTGCGTGACAAGCAAACAAACACTACCCAACATTGGGAAGTCGCCTGCAAGTTTTACTTGGGCATTGGCCAATAAGTTTCGGCAAATGCAAACACGCCAAAGCAAGCTGTCCGAACAGCCTGCTGCGCGGGCATTATTGGACGAACTGAACATTCAGATAGATCAGACAATATGCTTGATGAAAGGTCGCTTGTTTTACCCCTTAACTGAGGCCATCACACAAACGCCTGACATTGCAGCAAACGACCATCTTCGCGCTTGGTGGGTAACACCGGATGATTTTATTCAACGCTTTAACGACAAGCCGATTCAATGGCAATTTCTGCAAAAAAAACAATGGCTCGCTACTCAAGTTTACAACGAAAACACCGTCTATTTTAGTAACAAAGATGCCATCGATAATTTTCGTGATGACTATCAACACCCCGTCTGCATTGCCGGTTTTATGTCAGACGAATCTAGTCGCGAAATACAACGCGGCTTTTTAGTACCAAAAGACTGGGCGAAGCGAATCAATATCATTGATAATACGCCCTCATAAATTAATTTATTAACAGGTTTCCTTTGAGCATCGCAGACGACCAACCCATCGAGACATTAACGATTAATAACTGCGAAGTTACCTTATTAGGAACAGCGCACGTTTCAAAATCCAGTGCAGATGCTGTTGAAAGCCTTATCAACAATAATAATTACGATGCCATTGCCATAGAGCTCTGCCCCAGTCGTTATAACGCGTTAATTGACCCCGATAGTCTGGCTAAAATGGATTTATTCAGCGTTATTAAAAGCGGAAAAGCGGCGATGGTCACCGCCAGTTTAGCGTTGGGCGCTTTCCAACAAAAGATGGCCGATGAACTGGGCATTGAGCCAGGCGCTGAGATGAAAATGGCTGCTGATTTGGCCAAGCAATCAAACAAACCCGTACTACTGATTGACCGCGAAGTAGGCATTACATTGAAGCGTGTGTATCGCAATGTGCCTTGGTGGAAACGCATGGAGCTTTTTTCAGGTCTATTGGCGAGCGTGATGTTTTCCGAAAAAATCAGCGAAGAAGACATCGAAAAGCTGAAAGAAGGCGACGTCTTAGACGCTACCTTTTCACAATTCGCCGAATCTTCCACTGAAATATACACTCCTTTGGTGAATGAACGCGATCAATATATGGCACGTCGTATATTTGACGAAGCACAATCGAGCGAACATCAAAGCATGTTAGCGGTTATTGGTGCCGGCCATTTAAAAGGCATAAAAGGCTATCTTGACTCTCAGTTAGACGGCACTAAATCATTAGAGGAACTCGATTCTATACCCCCGTCTAGTCGCTGGCCAAAATTTATTCCTTGGATTATTGTTACGTTGGTCTTCGTTGGGTTTGGTATTGGGTTTAACCGTGCGCCTGAGCTCGGTTGGCAATTGGTCATCGAATGGGTCGTTATTAATGGCGGCTTATCGGCACTAGGGGCCTTACTCGCTAATGCTCACCCCATCACTATCATCACCGCTTTTCTCGCCGCACCGATAACCTCATTAAACCCAACGGTTGGGGCAGGCATGGTCACAGCAGCTATGGAAGCGTGGATTAGAAAACCACGCGTGGGCGACTTTTCCACCCTTAAAAAAGACACCGTTAATGTCGGTGGTTGGTGGAAGAACCGTGTCTCTCGCACCCTATTGGTGTTTCTATTCAGCACCATTGGTTCCGCAGCCGGCACGTACATTGCCGGGTATCGAATTTTTGAACAGCTAAGTTAACTCAATCAACAATCTGATGTACGTTTTTGCGTACTTGCTGGCTCATTACCAAACCCGCGTCGTTAATTATTGACTCTAAAACATCGCCGTAGGTGAGCTTGCCTTTATCGTCCGCCCAGATAATGCCTTGTGTGTACAACATTTCGATAAAACCTTTAAACGAGGCTTTATCAAAAAACTCAGGTGAATTCAGTCCATTCAATTCTGATAATTTCCCAGCTGTTGTGCCGCATATTTTCTCTAGTTCGAAACGGCTTAACGCACCTTCACCTTTTTGCTTCAAAAGTAACACCGTTAAATAGAAGCGCTCCATACTTAATAAAACACCGCCGGACAACTCTTTCATTAGCTGCTGTTGTTGGTTGTCCACGTTTAGTAAACCGTCCGTTTCTTGCATCAACCCTTGAGCCATCATGCAGTCAATCACTCTATTGACAGCTGACGTTAACTGCCTATTACTCCAGTGCATAGACAACTCTGATTTTAAAAACGGGTACACCAACCTAAACCAGTGCACAGCCTGTTTTTTAGTCAGCGACTCGTTACTCAAGAAACAACACGCAATAAAGGACGGTAAAACGAACAGGTGAACGATGTTATTTCTAAAATACGTCATCAAGATGGCGTCACTGCCTTCTATAAACAGACTTTCTTCTTGCCCATTCCCTCGCCTTTTCAGCACACCAAATTCTTCACCGTAGGCAATAATTTGCGCGGCATCTAAGTCAACGCGCGTTACATCCTTAGAGTAAGGCGCCGCCTCTAATAAGCTTAAATAAATCTCAAGTTGGCGGTTAAGCGCTGATTCGCTCATTGATTGCTCTTCAGCATTCAGCAAAGCCATCGCCAACAAACCAATCGCATTCACATGCGTTGCTTCATTAATACCCGACATAATCCTTTCGCCCAAACTATTAACGATTCTCGCCACCAGCTCTTTATTATCCACGGCATTTTCTTTACGCCAATTAGGCGACTCCGCCTGAATGACTTTATCCAAATAAATCGGCGAACCAAAGTTTACATGCACTTGGCCAAAATGATTTTTAAGCGCTTTAAATGAACGTAATAAGCCCATCACCGATTCCGATTTTTTCGGCTTACCACTCAACTCATTCACGTACGTTTCACCTTCCACCAACTTCTCATAAGCGAAGTTAACCGGTAAAAACACCACTGAGCGTTTGCGATCTCGAAGGTAACTTCTCACGCTCATGGCTAACAAGCCGGGCTTCGCCTTCAGCTTACGACCTGTTCGACTACGGCCACCCTCAACAAAGTATTCGACAGCGGTACCGTTACTCGCCAAATACCCCATATACGCTTCAAAGACTGCGCCATATAAAATATTCCCTTTAAAGCTTCGGCGTAAAAAAAATGCACCGCAACGCCTAATCCATGGACCAGCAATGGGAATATTTAAATTAATACCCGCAGCAACATGTGGCGGTGCAAGCCCACGATTAAATAAAACATACGACAACACCAAATAATCCATGTGGCTTTGGTGGCTTGGCACATACACGACCTGATGCTCACGTGATAAACGCTCAACGCGTGAAAAATGGTGCAGCACAATGCCGTCATACAATTTATTCCACAACCAACCGAGTATTTTTTCTAAAACAAGCGCTGCTCGAATATTGATAACAGCAGCAATTTCAAGCGCATACGCCTTTGCTTGCTTTTCTGCATCCGTTTGTGACATTTTCTTTCTAGCAACCTCGCGTGCAATTGCTTGCTGAACAATGTCTATTTTTACTATTTTTTCGACGAGTTTTTTGGGTGATGGCTGGTCTGGACCAATCGTTGATAAGCGAGTTCTGGCGAAATGCACGCGCAATACGCGGGTTAATTTTCGCGTTAAGAACGCCGTTGCTTGATTGTTTTCAGCCAACTGTTGCAATGAAACTGGGTCACCAAACCGTAACAGCGTTTGTCGGCCGTTAAAAAGAATCGATAAAAAACGTGCGAAAAAACTAGATTTCACTCCTTCATCGGTAAACATAGCGCTTAAAATACCGTCTGATTTTTTAGGTCCTCGACCCCAAAAAATAGACACCGGCACAAGCAAGACATCTTCGTCTGATGATTTAATTGCATCAATCAATTCGGCTAAATACGCCGGCGCAGGATCCACATAGCCGTCTTTAATCCGGTTCAGCGAAAACTCAGCCACAGCTTCATTAAAGCTGTCTAACTGAAGGCCATCTGACGGCAATGGCATCGACACATCGCGGCAGACTTGCTCTAAAACAACATGTTTTGAATGCACGTCACTGCGCATTACATAGCACACTTTTTTGCCTTTGAAGGTCTCCGCCCATGCTTCCCCTTTCGGCAAGACTTTAACTTTGACCCAAAAAGATAACACCCAACGTACTAGAAAAGAAATCATTAAGAAGCCTTCTCCACATTCACAGCAGAAAACACAAGCGGTTGCAATATAGGTTTTTCAATGACCACTTGTTGAGATAGATTTTCGAAATCAAACAGTTGTCCATCCAATAACTGCGATGGCCTAATATTTTTCAAACTATTAAATATCGTTTCAACACGACCAGGAAACTCTTTATCCCATTGGTTTAACATAGCCTTCATTTGTACGCGCTGTAAATTGGTTTGGCTACCGCATAAGTTACACGGAATAATCGGATACTCTTTTAGCGCTGAAAACTCAGCAATATCTTTCTCCCTTGAATACGCTAACGGCCTAATCACGATGTGTTTGCCGTTATCACTTTTTAGTTTTGCAGGCATCGCTTTTATCTGACCACCATGAAACATATTTAAAAAGAAGGTTTCAAGAATATCATCGCGATGGTGCCCCAAGGCTATTTTGTTATAACCATGCTCTTCGGCATACGCATACAGCGCACCTCGACGCATTCTTGAACACAAACCGCAGGTTGTTTTACCCTCTGGTATCACTCGTTTTACAACGCTATACGTATCTTGTTCAATCACGTGATACGGCACATCAATGGATTCGAGGTATTCCGGCAAGATATGTTCTGGAAAATCTGGCTGTTTTTGGTCTAAGTTGACGGCTAATATGTCAAAGCTAATGGGTGCGCTTTGTTTAAGATTCAGCAATATATCCAACATCGTGTAAGAGTCTTTGCCGCCCGACAAACACACCATAATACGATCACCCTCTTCAATCATATTGTAGTCGGCAATTGCTTGCCCCATATCGCGTCGTAAGCGTTTTTGCAGTTTATTAAACCGAATTTTAGTTTTTTCTGACCGTTGCATCGTCGTATTTTAGCAGAGAACAGGAAGCCACCCTAAGAGGATGCGCAACAATACACAAAGTGATATAACAGATTTACTTTATAAAACAAAAACACACATTATGAGCATAACAATTAAAGACCGCGCAGTAGGTGCCATCATGGGCGCATACATTGGTGACGCACTGGGTTTAGGCCCGCACTGGTTCTATGACTTAGATGAGCAACAGCGCCTTTATGGCGACTGGATAACCGACTACACAGACCCACAACCTGACCGCTATCACGGCGGCATGAAAGCTGGCCAGCAATCACAATCTGGCCTTATTCTCAATATGCTCATCGACTCCATGCTGACAAGTGGCGGATATACCGAAGAAAATTTTTGCCAACGATTAGACAATGACTTATTCCCATTACTCGACGGCACAGCAAACGTTGGCCCAGGCGGTTTTACCAGCCAATCAATTCGCGAAGCGTGGGTGTTACGCACTCAACATAATAAACTATGGGGTGACGTTGCTGGTTTTACAGACAACACCGAAGCCGCAGAACGCATATTGGCTTTAGCTGTCCGCTATGCCAATAAGCCCAAACAACTCGCCAGCACCGTGTCAAGTAATACACTGCTGACACAATGCGATGAAACCATTAACGCCATGACCGTTGCCTACGGCGCTGTACTTGGTATGTTAGTACAAGGCCACGCGTTGGACGAAGAGCTATCAGGCAAACTAATGAAGCTGGTTGGCGATCACGAGCTGCCTTTCCACGCCATGACGATACCCGGCAGCAAACCCTCTGGCGCAGGCACTTTCGCATCACCCGATGCACTACTAACACCGTCAAGCATCGCTCGTGCAGCGCATGAAGATTTAATTAATCCCGCTTGGAAAGTTTCGCTAGTTTACGGCATGCCATGTGCCGTATACCACCAATTTCCCGCTTGTTATTATTTAGCAGCACGCTATTCTGATGATTTCGAAAGCGCTGTTTTACACGCTATTAACGGTGGTGGGCAAAACATGGCACGGGCAATGCTGACTGGCGCACTTGTGGGCGCACAAGTCGGTATTAACGGCATACCAAAGCGGTTTATTGACGGATTAGAAAATTCAAGTGAGTTGCTAGATAGAGCAACCAAGCTAGCTAATCAAATTAATTAAAAAATGGCTCTTTCAAACGCAAAAAGTTGGAAACCTTATTTAGACCACGAACTAGAGCAGCCCTATATGCTCACGCTAAAAGAGTTTCTGCGACTAGAGAAAAACGATGGCAAAGTGATCTATCCACATTCATCCAACTGGTTTCACGCACTAGAACAAACACCCTTAGACGATGTAAAAATCGTTATTTTAGGCCAGGACCCCTACCACCAACCTCATCAAGCACATGGCCTGTGCTTTTCTGTTCAGCCGGATGTAAAAATTCCGCCTTCATTGCGCAACATCTATAAAGAACTCCAAGCCGATTTGGGCATTTCGCACGCATTACACGGCTGTTTAGAAAGCTGGGCAAAGCAAGGGGTATTATTAATTAATAGCGTATTGACCGTTGAATATAACCAGCCTAATGCCCACCAAGGAAAAGGCTGGGAAACTTTTACAGACAAGATTATTCGAACGGTTAATGAACAAAATGAACACGTGGTTTTTTTGTTGTGGGGCGCCTATGCGCAAAAGAAAGGCGCGTTTATTGATGCTGAAAAGCACCTTGTATTAAAAGCACCACATCCATCACCTTTGTCAGCTCATCGGGGGTTTATAGGCTGTAAGCACTTTAGCAGAACCAACGAATATCTGGAACAACACGGCAAAACAGCCATCCATTGGGAACTTCCAAAAATTGCAAGCCCTGTTTAAACCTGATTTAAGTCATAAATTAGGACGCATTTTTAACGCGTAGGATGAATACCTTATACAATTAAATTTATTTAGGAGGATAGCTATGAGAACTAGGACTGTAGTAACACTTAAACTATTGCTACAGTTACAAGCTCTTTTATTCCTAATCATTCTTTCACCCACGGCAATTTCCAACGAGTCAGGCAGTTCGTATATTGCTGACATTGGCACACAGGCCAATTTAGAAGGCCTAGAGCGTGTTAAACAGGCATTAGTTGCGCCACCGTTCTTGCCTAAACACCAACAAACTTATTCCGGTAAGCCACGAATCATCGAAATGGAAATGGTTATCGAGGAAAAGGAAATAGAAGTTGAAACAGGTGTTTTCGTTCAAGCCATGACATTTAACGGCAGCAACCCTGGCCCAATGATGGTTGTTCATGAAGGTGATTACGTTGAATTAACACTGAAAAACCCCAGAACAAACGTTCTTGCGCACAACATTGATTTTCATGCATCAACAGGTGCTCTTGGTGGTGGTGCACTGACACTTATAAACCCTGGGGAACAAGTCACTTTACGATTCAAAGCAGACAAACCCGGCACCTACGTTTATCACTGCGCACCTAGTGGCATTATGATTCCTTATCACGTTGTTTCCGGCATGTATGGGGCTATCATGATATTGCCAAAAGACGGGCTTAAAGATAACAAAGGAAACTTAGTACACTATGACAAAGCCTACTACATTGGTGAGCAAGGCTGGTACATTCCGCAGGACGAATTTGGCAACTACATTCGCTACCCCAATGTCGCTGCTGCAATGGGTGACGTATTAAAGGTAATGAAAACACTAACGCCTACACACATCACCTTCAACGGCAGTAAAGGTGCGTTAATCGGCAAAAACGCAATGGAAGCCAACGTAGGTGAAACGGTATTATTTATTCATTCACAGGCCAACGAAGACTCGCGCATTCATTTGATAGGCGGCCACGGTGATTTAGTTTGGCCTGGCGGCTCATTCAATAATACTCCAACCGTTGACCGTGAGACTTGGGCAGTCAATGGTGGTGAAGCTGTTGCAGCACTCTATACCTTCAAGCAACCAGGCATTTACGCTTACCTTAACCATAACTTAATTGAAGCTTTTATGCTTGGCGGCGCAGCACACGTCTCGGTTAAAGGAAAATGGAACAACGATTTAATGGAGCAAGTTGTGAAACCTGGTCCTATTAAAAACTAACTCCCGTACCGCCTAAGCCGCAATAACCGCCCGGATTTTTAGCCAAATACTGCTGATGATAATGCTCAGCATAATAAAACGTAGAAACTGGCAATATTTCAGTCATAATCACACCCATGCCTGCAGAACTTAACGCCTGCTGAAATTCATCGCGCGATTGTTCGGCTAAGTTTGATTCTATCTTTGTTGAATAGTAAATACCTGAACGGTATTGTGAACCCGTGTCGTTTCCTTGCCGCATACCTTGTGTAGGGTTATGTGACTCCCAAAACGTTTTTAACAAATCCGCATAAGAAATATCCGCAGAATCGTACACCACCAACACCACCTCGTTATGCCCCGTTTGTCCAGAACACACTTCTTCATACGTTGGGTTAGGTGTAAACCCAGCTGCATAACCAACAGCTGTTGAATAAACCCCTTCTAACTGCCAAAACTTTCGTTCAGCGCCCCAGAAACACCCTAAACCAAATACAGCTGTTTTATATCCATCAGGGAAAGGTGCTTCCAAACGGTGACCGTTATAAACATAATGTGAATTAGGCACCGACATAACCTCACTGCGTCCCGGTAGCGCTTCACTGGCTGTGGGTAAAGATGATTTGTCAAAGAACATAAGAAAACCCCATAAATAAAAACTGAAAACTTGCTATTCATTATATCCCAGACCCAGCGATATTTTTTTGAAGGCCATTAACCGTTATTAACTGCGCACCATAACTCTGTAATATAATTCCCGATTCCTTTTAACAAAGAAGTCTTTTTCATGAGCAACAATGACACATTAACCCGTTTTCTTTTTGAAGAACTCGGTGTTCGAGGTGAAGTCGTATCCTTAGATGCAAGTTTTCAAACGGCTCTCGACTTACACAACTACCCACCTGTTGTTGCTCGGCAATTAGGGCAAGCACTTGCAGCGGCTTCATTGTTGTCTGCTACGTTAAAATTTGACGGCTCTTTAATTATTCAAATACGTGGCAACGGTCCTATTAGCATGCTGGTAGCTCAAGCTGATAATCAACAAGCTATTAGAGGGCTGGCGCATTGGAACGGTGACGTTCTCGAAGGGAATTTATCCAGCTTATTTGGCGATGGCGTATTAGTCATGACTATTAAACCCACCAAAGGTAAGGCTTACCAAGGTGTTGTTCGCTTAGAGGGTGACTCCTTAGCCGATGCGCTACAAGCTTACTTTACACAATCTGAACAACTTAAAACACGCCTGTGGTTTGCTGTAAATAATGAACGCGCCGTCGGCTTATTACTGCAAGAGTTACCAGCACATAACGGTGAAAAAGCTGATTGGGAGCGAGTTGAGATGCTTGCCAACACAATTACTGATAACGAATTACTTAGCCTGAATTTCAAAGACGTGATTCATAGACTCTTCCATGAAGAAAGCGTTCGACTTTATGACCCTCAAGCCGTCGAATTTAAATGCGATTGTTCTAAAGAAAAAGTTGAAGCCAGCCTATTAACCCTCGGTCTAGAGGAATTGCGCTCTTTAATTGAGGAACGGGGCGTGATTGAAGCCGACTGTGATTTCTGCAATCAACACTACCAATTTGATGCCATCGACATTGAACAATTATTTAACAAAGAAAAACTCAGCGGCTCACCTGTACAACATTAACGTCAAGGCATATAAGGTTTTAGCCACGCTTCAAACTGTGACAAGTTCATTACCCCCGCTTGCCTAGCCACTTCTTTACCCTTTTTGAACACCAACAAAGTAGGAATGCTTTGTATTCTAAAGCGAGTCGCTAAACGCTGCTCTTTTTCTGTATCTAATTTTGCGAAACGAAATGCCGGCTCTAATTTTTTAGCCGCCTGATTAAACGTCGGTGCAAATGATTTACATGGTCCACACCAGCTTGCCCAGCAATCGACCACCACGGGGATATCACTTTGCTCAAAATGTCGTTGGGCATTGGCAGATGTTAGCGTGGCGGCTTTGCCAGCAAACAATTTCTTTTTACACTTGCCGCATTGTCCGCCAGCGCCCAGCTTATCGGCTGGCAACTTATTAACAACATCACAGTGTGGACATACAATTTTTAATGGGGCTGACATAGGGCTTTATTCTATTGTTGATGCTCTAAGTATGGTGGCAACTGATTAAGATTCAAGCCTGTATAAGCTTTTCTTTTTGTTGGCGCGATAGCTTCTTGATAGCAGCCTCCCGTACACTGGCACTGCTTCTATCTTCGTGGTTTTCTGAATACACAATTTTTACCGGCTTTCTTCCGTAGAAATATTTTGCGCCTGAACCCTTTAAATGTTGTTGAAAGCGCCGCTCCAAGTCTGTTGTGATGCCGGTATACAGACTGTTATCACTCCCTTCAATGATATAGACAAACCAGCTCATACAGCCATCAATTCATCACCACATTGACGGCAATAATAATTAATGTTTTGCTTTATCACTTTATTGTGTCGGCGAATGCCGAGGTCGTGTTGTTGGCAACCGCAGGCATAGGGGACAGTAGAATATTGCCGTTTAGGAATGTCTGATAAATCGTAGTTTGCGGTACGGCTATCGTCTGCACCAAAGTCTGCCATAACAGCTTGCCACTCAAGCCCATGAGGACGTACTTTTCTCCTGCCGTATTGCATGTCTACAATATAGTGTGCTACTTCGTGAGGCACAGTATCATGCATATTTTCTTCAAAATATTTGGCAAAAATAGCCGCGTTATAACGAATAATTCTTTGTCGTTTAACGTGTTTGTACATACCAATGGTGTGGCCGGTTAAATCAAAGTGTACGGCTATCACAGGGTAATTGGTTTGGTAACGTTGGTTCGCTATATCAATGTAACGTGACGTTTCTTCAATCACTCTCTGTTGTTGCGGTTTACTTAACTCAACGCTCATTCAAACAAATTTAGACTATCAACCAAAGAACGTACTTCTTGTCGTGCAGCAATATGGGACAGGCTGTTTACTTTCTCAAGATCTAATACCGTCAAGCCGCTTGGAAACAGTTCTTTATAAATGACGCGTTCATAGAGCCCTGGCACATAGCGAAACATGATTCGTTTTTGTAATGCGTTTAATGCATCGTGCACACGTTTATTATTTCGCGAGTCTAATGACGCCAAACGCGTACGAACCACCACCCAATCCATCGGCGGCCTACCACTGGCTGAACGGTATTTACGACTATCCCACACCATCTCGCTATAAAAACTCAGTTTTTTTACTTGAAAATTCGTAGGCGACACTTCGCCCAGTAAATCCAAATCAATAAAGCTATCATTTAACGGCGTTACCAGCGTATCCGCCAATGCATGTGCTAAACGAGACAAGTAGGTGTCGTTGCCGGGGCAATCAATGACAATAAAATCAACGTTCTTTTTATGTTCGTCTAATGCTTTCTGTAGATTTTTTTGGTCTTCTATTTCTCTGTCTTTAACCAAACCTGCTTCTGATTGCGCAACGACCATAAAATCAGGCATAGCAACCTTCGTTCCGCCATTTGCCATAAAGGTTTGTCTATTTTGAAGGTACCTAGCGATGCTTTTTTGCCTAGCATCTAAATCAATAACAGCAACTTTCTTTCCTACATCTAATAAACCCACAACAATGTGCATCGCCATTGTAGACTTACCCGTACCGCCTTTTTCATTGCCTAAAACAATGAGGTGCGCATCTTTCTTATCCATAAATTCCAATTTCCCTACAACGTAGCTATCCGTACCTATCGCGTATTAGAGTGTTTCTAAATCAAATTCCACCAGAGGATCGGTTTCAGCTTCATAATCAATCGATTCAAGCTCAAAACCAAATAAATTAAGGAATTCTTTTTTGTAACTGGCGTAGTCAGTCAAGTCGAATAAATTTTCGGTCGTTACTTGGGGCCATATATCAATACACGCTTGTTGAACATCATCGCGTAATTCCCAATCATCAAGGCGCAAACGATTTGTATCGTCTAGGTTTTGTTCTGCCCCATCATTAAATAGCTGGGTTCTAAACAAGCGATTAATTTGATCAATACAACCTTCGTGAATGCCTTGTTCTTTCATCACTTTAAATACCATTGAAATATACAAGGGCATTACAGGAATCGCTGAGCTTGCTTGCGTAACAACAGACTTCAACACCGCTACATTAGCGCCGCCATTAGTTGCTTTAAGTTTTGAATCTATGGCTTTAGCCGCACGATCTAAATCCATTTTTGCTTTACCTAACGCACCATCCCAATAAATTGGCCAGGTAATAGCGGTGCCAATATAGCTATAAGCCACAGACTGACAGCCATCCGCCAACACCCCTGCATCCGCTAGCGCATCCATCCAAAGCTCCCAATCCTCACCACCCATGACTGTAATGGTGTCTGCTATTTCCTGCTCTGTAGCAGGTTCTACTTCAGCTTCAATAATCATGTCTTTATTGGTATCAATGGCGGTCGACTTATACGTTTCACCAATGGGTTTAAGACATGAACGAGTGACTACGTCCGAACCCGGCACTTTACGAACCGGTGAGGCTAATGAATAAATAACCAAATCGACTTGGCCTAAATCTTCTTTAATTAAATCGATTGTTTTTTGTTTTGCTTCGTTAGAAAACGCATCGCCATTGATATGCTTTGCGTACAAGCCCGCATTTTTAGCTTCAACATCAAACGCCGCCGTATTGTACCAACCCGCTGAACCTGTCTTTCTTTCTGTACTCGGCTTTTCAAAAAACACGCCGATGGTTGCAGCACCTGAACCAAAAGCAGCCGTTATTCGAGATGCCAAACCATAACCACTAGAAGAACCAATAATCAGTACCTTTTTTGGACCGCCTTGGACCGAGCCTTGCTGTTGAGTGATTTGAATTTGTTGCTTAACATTTTCAGCACATCCTTTAGGGTGAGCAGTTGTACAAATAAAGCCGCGAGTTTTAGGTTTAATAATCATAGGATCGCCAGTAGGTTAATCTAAATAGAAGTTAATCATTTTAATGGATACGCTGATGCTTTTGCATGATTTTTATCGTCAGCCTATTGCTTAAATTCGCCTTTGTACGTGAATACAAAAATCATTCACGGCAAAACGTCGCCTTATCAACTTGCTTTACTGCTTTTAAACACGTTTAAAATCATCGACCAACGGATAATAATCAGTGCCACGAAAATAATCGAACAACCAATCAGCTCATGACCAGACAACCTTTCGCCAAACCAGGCTGCCGCCAGTAATGCTGTCCAGATTGGCTCCACCACCATAATAACCACCCCGTGACTGCTGCTTGATAGGCTTTGCGCGTGTGTCTGAATAAAAAATCGTGCGGCGGTGCCAATAAAGGCGCTGGCCAATACCCAAGCCAGTAAATCGACAGTAAGGCTTTCGACTACACCGTCCCATTCTTCCATCGCGAAGGATAAACAACCCGACAGTACACCCACGGTTAGCAATGTAATCGCTGTTAACGAGAGTGTAGGCACCTTTTCACTGATGTCGATAACCTCATCCAAACCACCTATTTCACGGTGATTAGCCGCGCGTGTATTAAGAATAAAAAACAGAGCGAAAAAGAACGAGGCCGCTATAAAAAATAATTGCCCTGTCTCAATTTCAATCCCTGAGTTCAATGAAAGAAACCCCAAACCTATCGCTGCAACCGGCATCGAGAGCCAAGTAGTAAACGGTGCTGCTTCTTTAAAAAGCACTCTTGCCAAGGCGGGTGAAATAACCACCGCCAAACTGGTTAAAAAACCACCGACGCTGAGGCTAACGCCAGAATACAAACCCATAATCCAGAAGCACATTCCAACTGCAAAAACACTGCCTACAGCGATAGCTTGTTTATATTGATGCCAATTGAGTAATTTTATTTGTCGAAAGCCGACAATAGACAATACGATGCCGGCAAGAATAAACCGTGAACTAATGAATAAAAGCGGTGGCATTAATAACACCGCCTCTTTTGAAAATATCCAACTAATTGCAGCTAATATTGTGACCACGATTAGCCACAAATCTGCCTTTGTTGCGTTTGATAGCGTCATAAGAAACTTTGACCAAACAGTCTATAGAAAAGAATAAGAACTTAGTTTTTTTTATCTGCCGCTTGATTTTTTAACTTTTCTGCAAGTTCTGCTGGCATTTCCACTTCACTGGCAAGCGGTACGTCATCTTCATCTACAACCGCTTTTGCTACAAATTTTTTGTCAGCCTCAGTGACTTCTTCGGCCGCTACCTCAGCTACCTCAACTTCTGCATCAGGCTGAGCCAACAAAGCCGTCTCTTCTAAATCTATTTGTACGGCTTTTGCTTCTTCTGAGCATAAGTCACCGGCACCGGATGCAATATGACGATACACATCACGGTACTGTTCAGTTAAACCTTTAAATAATACCGCCGTATTAACAAAGTGGTCGTCTACTTTTTTACGGTATTGCTGGTGTTCAGCCTCTAATTCTTTAATCCTTGACGAATCACCGCTTTTGTCGAACTTGCTGAACGCGTAAAACAAAGCAAAACCAACAATTATTCCGACGATTAAACCTAACATCATATCTATTGCCATTTAAGCTAGCCCTTCTACAGGCGAACCAATTTTACTCAACACCGAGCCTACAACTTCTGACACCATAATCAACACGATCATTACCGTGATAATTTCGCTTTTTGCTCTGTCCGACACCGACTTTAAAACGTAGTACCAAACGCTATATTGCCAAACGACAACCGCCCAAATTGGTAGTGAATATACAACCCCCATCATCACATCACCTACCACTTTAGTTTCCCTAACCATCGTAGACATTGGGAATTTGACTAACTCTGTAAGAAAAGACGTCAAAATAATCACGAGGAAGGTTGAAGCGAAATGGTCACCTTGCCCTACCGATTTTATCCACATATAAAGTAATACGCCGATGGTTAGTATTTTCAAGAAACTAGCAACCATCATCCTTATCAATTCATTACCTGGCGAAAAACTAAGGGCGTAACCTTGTACCGCTATAAAACACAACGCGAAAACAATTACCGCCCATGCCGCGCCCTTAAAATTCTTTGTATTTGATTGAAATGATGCTATATGCAACAGGTGATTAAACATTCTGAGACTCTCCTTATTATGTTGTCTATTCTATCCCACAAAGCATTTAGGCTCGTGACAAAATATAATACTTTTGGGATTAACAGCTTATTGACCACTATTCACCATATTTAGTTCACTTATTAGCGGTTAACCCATTCATTATTTGACTCACGTTATTTGCAAACCTATGCCTATCAGTGTATTTTCGTTACTAATCCGCATGTACTTCATCAAGGAACGACGAACACACATTGCATATTTATTATTAATAGCAAGTCGTTAGCGCATGAAATATGACAAGCAGAATTCATTAGAGAATACAGATGTCAGTCAACCTATCGTTGATTCACACGATATTTGTGGCCCTGTCTCGCGCTCAGAAAATAGAAAACGTCAAATTAAGAAGTTTTCAATGTTACGTGCTGCAGCTGGATTTTTTCTTCTAATACTCGCCACCCTTCCTTTCATAGATACCGAGCCATTTCCAGTACCCTGGATTAATTGGTATATCAGCTTAGCATCAACGTTTCTAATTTGGGGCTCTTTATGGCTGGCCATACATTATCAATTGGATAAATGGCTAACATTCGACCCTCACTTTTTACTAACACCCGCTGCTATAGCCAGTATACAAATTTGTATCTTTGTCTATCTCGCACCCGAACTTAGACCACTGGTTATCGGTTGGTGGATTACCGTCTTATTATTTGGTGCTGGTTTATTTAACTTTCGTGAGGCGATGGTTCTGAACGGTATTATGGCATTGGGATATATTATTACCACAAGGCTATCCATATTGAACGGCGAACCTTTACTCTTCGACAGTGAAGTATCCCTTACCCTCCTTTATCTAGCGTTTTGGACATACTGCGCTATGGTGCTTGGTCGTTTTCAGCGATATCGCCAGAAAAGCAAGTTAATGCAAGATGAACTCACCAACTTAGCCTATAACGATTCCTTGACCAAAATGCCTAACCGAAGGGCCTTTTATGATGCCTATGAAAGGGAATTTGCTTATTGTCAACGTACAGGCGAAAAGTTCGCCATTGGGATCATCGACGTCGATTACTTTAAACTAATAAATGATCAAAACGGTCATCATATTGGCGATAAAGCGCTCATCGATATCAGCGCCATTATTACTAGCAACCTTCGAACCGAAGATTTAGCTGCTAGATTGGGCGGAGACGAATTCATCATTTTAATGCGCAATGATTCAGCGATAGAAGCCAAAAAGATATTAGAAAGAATTCGCTACGCCGTTGAACGCAAAACCATCATGTCTGCATCGGGAGAAAAAATATCACTCTCTATCAGTGCTGGTAGTGCCATTGGTAATGCAGATATAACCACGGATGAGGTTATCCGTCGAGCCGATGCTGCCTTATACACAGCTAAACAAAAAGGACGTAATAGAGTGTGTAACTACGACTCTTCCCAGAAAAAATCAAACGTATCTAATATTACTTCGCTTCTTTAATCCAGCCTTGTAGGGCTGCAATAATCCCTTCTGCTTGAGCAGCGCTAGAAATATTGAATTTAGACTTTTGTTGGTATTCACCATTTCGTTTTTGATAACGGCGAATGGTGTATTTATCTGGCCCGTACTCTTCTTTCGTACGATTCCAATCTTGATGTTTATAAATAATGGTTGCCCAAGCGCCTTTTGTCAGCACGATTTTATCGAGCTCTTTTACTGTTTCAATACCGCCATCGGTGTAACTAACGGTTAACTCTTCAACTGTTTCAGCCATCATTATTCCTTATTCATTGATTAATATACTGTGGGTTAGCGCATTCTATAACAATTCTAAACAACTGCTGAGTGCTTAATGACTTTATAAGCAGCTATGTGTCACTCTAAACACAGAAACAACAACACATTGACTTTAAATGCTGCGTTTAATATTGAACATTCTCTAAGTGTACTTATTGACCACCCAAAACCACCGACTGTTTTAATAGGACTTTTCTCTATCCCTCACCCATATTAGCGCTGATTAGGTTTGCGGTAATAACAGGATTTTTTATACGCCACCGACACTTTCTGCCAGCACTTCACCATACTTAATCAAATCTTCCAATAATTGCTGTTGCTCGTCATTCCACTGCTCTTCAGAGATTAATTCGTCAAGCCTTTCAAAATAACTCATTAAGCTCAACTGACCATCGCTGTATTGTTTTGTCAGGGATTCATGCCGATAATTCTGTCGACGTGCCTGCTCTGCGTCGCTTAGGCTTTCTGGGTAGTTGCGCGCCCTGTACCTAAATAACATTTCATCTAACCGTTCATCTTCAAACGGCAAATCGAGTGCTGCCAATTGATCTTTATCGCAACCCCGAATTTGAGCCATGTTTCGTGCGTCTGCATGACTAAAGAACCCACCGCCGTATAACATCAAGTCTGGATCAGTGACTGTTTCAAATTCGTTAATGCTAAAAACTTTTGATAACTTATCGGCAACATCCGCCTTTAAAATACGCTGCCTATTTTCTTCGCACGCATCTAGATCAATGTTCAATTTATCTCTAATCGCGTCTGTCAACGTATTCAATGGAGCTAGCATTGGCGATTTATTAATGTGCACGGTTTTAAGTCCAATGCGCGGTTCACCTTCAGCTAAATCGGCCGTTGCTGTATATAAGCGTTTATGAATATCTTCTGCAGATAAGTCAATGAGCGTTTGTGGGTCAGAGGTTAAATCAAAAACAATCACGCCATTATTGTTAACAGGGTGTTTCGCTATCGGCATCACAATACCTAAGCAATCTTTACTGGCTAAATACTTACTCGATACGTGTACCACAGCGGTATTGTTAATTAAATCTAGGCTCTCTGCGGCCTTCTTCTTATCACGTAAGCCTAAGCCCCAGCTATAAAGTTTTGGCTGCTTTTGTTTAATTAGTTTCGCTAATGCAATGGTTGCCACTACATCCGACAAGGCATCATGCGCTGATTCGTGAGATATGCCGTTGGCCTTTGTTAGTTCCTCTAACCTAAAGCTTGTTGAGCCATCTTCTCGTGTTGGCCAGTTAATGCCGTCAGGACGTAAGGCGTGAGTTAAACGTACGACATCAATTAAATCCCACCGTGAATTACCCGATTTCCACTCCCGAGCATAGGGATCAAAGAAATTTCTATACAAAAGATTACGGGTGAATTCGTCATCAAAACGGATGCTGTTATAACCAACAACACAAGTTTGTGGGGTACTAAACTGCTGATGTATGCGTTCAATAAATTCACACTCTAACAAGCCCTTTTCATTGGCCAGTTGAGGTGAAATACCTGTAATTAGACAGGCCTCTGGGTGAGGCAAGATATCATCATGTAATTTGCAGTAAAAAACATCGGGGTCTGCAATTTGATTAAAGTTTATATCGGTGCGAATACCAGCGAATTGAACAACACGGTCTCGAGCCGGGTCAATGCCTGTGGTTTCGTAATCGTACCAATAGAATGTGTCAGCCAAGGGTTACCAAAGCTTATCTAACGCTCTAAGCACGTCACTTCGACTGATTTGACCCACTAAGTCGCCTTCCTCATTAAGTACTGGGTAGCGTTTATAGGCTGATTTTAGAAACTTGTCAGCCAAGTCAACGACACTGGCAGTATCCGGCACCGTTTCAACATCCGCTGTCATGTATTCAGACACCACGCCACCAACCCAATCTTCGTAATACGTTGATTGAAGCGCTACTTGTAGACAATCTTTTTCTGACAACATCCCAACCAGGTTTCCACGATCATCAACAACCGGTGCACCAGAGATCTTATGCGTATTCAAAAACTGAATCGCTGCGGATATTTCCATATCTGGCGCAAACGTTGATAAATTTGTCGCCATAAACTCTTTAATCAATACTGACTTCAGCATATATTCCCCTATGAAGTTAAGTTATCCTTTATTGAAATTACTAAGAAGCTTCGCTCAACACGACCTTCTTTTTTTCGCACGTTTTATTACTGCACAGCAAGCAATCACCTTCCAAACCATCCACATTATTTAAGCCACCACAGCTGCCTTTGATTTTTCTGTTACTAAATATAACCCCAACAGCCATGGCTGCAACGAATAGTATAAAAACCAAGAATGTCACCAAAAATGTATTCATAATGCCTGTTCCTTAATAATCGCTTCAAAGCGAGGTGTAGCCATGTCTTTAATGCTGTCGCCTTCCTGTATAAGGAATAAAACAGCTAAGTTATTTTCCATCGCTAAATCGTACCCCTTTTTGCTGCCTAACACCATAAAAGCCGTTGCCCATGCGTCCGCCGTCATGCTGTTTTTATCTAGCACGGTTACCGATGCCAAATTGTGTTGAACGGGTCGCCCTGTATTTGGGTCGATGGTATGAGAAAATTTAACCCCACCTATTTCAAAAAAATTACGATAATCACCTGAGGTGGCAATCGCAATGTTTGTTACATTGATTATCTTATAAATTGAACGCGTAGATGCGTCTGGTTTCTCTACCGCTACTCGCCAATGATTACCTTGAGGGTTCACGCCTCGAACCCGCATTTCACCACCAATCTCAACCATATAATCGGTGAAGCCATTTGACTCGACTAACTCCGCCACTTTATCTACACCATAGCCTTTGGCTATCGATGAAAAATCTAAATAAATGTCTGGGTTTAGCTTCTTAACTTGATTCGTATTTCTGTTGATAACGATGTTCTTATGACCCACTTTTTCTAGGGCTTTCGTTATCTCGACACTACTCGGCACGTCATCAGCTTTAAATTCTGGTCCAAAGCCCCATAAATTTACTAACGGGCCAATGGTAATATCATAAGCGCCTTGCGTTATATGACTAATCCGTAACGCTTCGTCTAACAGGCTTATAAATTCTTTTGATTTGGTCTGCCCTTCTGAGCCGGTATAGCGATTAAGCTCAGATATTTCAGAGGACTTAATATACGTTGAAAAAGACTGATTTATATCCAACAGCAACTGATCTATGTCTTTTTGAAGCAATTCGCTGTCGCTTGCCGAAACGATACTGGATAACGTCACGTGATAACTGGTGCCCATCGTCTCGCCTTTAAAAAGGACAGAAGGAGGAACGGGTGCTTCACAGCCCACCAGTAGCGCAATGAATATAAAAAAACCCGTTAAAAACTTTACGCTTTTAACGGGTCGTTTAAACAGATTCAATTAACCACCAAAATCATCAAGCATGATATTTTCATCTTCAACACCTAAGTCTTGAAGCATCTTGATAACCGCGGCGTTCATCATGGGCGGCCCACACATGTAAAATTCGCAATCTTCTGGTGCTGGGTGATCTTTTAAGGATTGTTCTAAAATCACCTCATGAATAAAGCCTGTTAACCCTTCCCAGTTATCTTCTGGTTGTGGATCTGATAGTGCAACATACCATTCAAAATTATCATTTTCTTTCGCCAGCATATCGAAATCTTCAACGTAGAACATTTCTTTTAAACTTCTAGAGCCATACCAGAAGGTAATTTTGCGATCTGTTTTAAGCCGACGTAACTGATCAAAGATATGTGAACGCATTGGCGCCATACCTGCACCACCACCGATAAAGACCATTTCTGCTTTTGTCTCTTTGGCAAAGAACTCGCCATATGGACCTGAGATAGTGACTTCATCACCGGGTTTTAAATTAAAGATATAGGACGACATTTTGCCCGGTGGTATACCATCTGGGCCACCTGGAGGAGGCGAAGCGATACGCACATTCAGCATGATAATGCCTTCTTCTTCGGGGTAACTCGCCATGGAATACGCACGAAGAACATCTTCGTCTACGGTTGATTTGTAACGCCACACATTAAAGTGATCCCAATCACCGCGGTATTCTTCTTCAATGTCAAAGTCTTTGTAATCAACCACGTGAGGGGGGCATTCAATTTGAATATAGCCACCCGCGCGGAAACCCACATCTTCACCCTCGGGTAGCTCTAAAACTAGCTCTTTAATAAATGTTGCAACGTTGTGGTTAGACTTAACCTTACACTGCCATTTTTTAACACCGAATACCTCTTCAGGCACGGTGATTTTCATGTCTTGTTTAACGGTTAATTGGCACGATAAACGTTCGCCGTCACGTTGCTGACCTTTGTTAATATGCGTACCTTCTGTTGGCAGCATCGCGCCACCACCTTCTTGCACACGCACTTTACATTGGCCACAAGTTCCACCGCCACCGCACGCTGATGGCACAAATAATTGCGCGTCAGCTAAAGCACCTAATAACTTGCTACCAACAGGGGCAAATACTTCTTTTTCACCATTAATTAGAACTTTTACATTACCCGCCGCAACCAACTTAGACTTGGCCGCCAAAATGATAATAACAAGTATTAAAATAATACCCGTGAAAAACGCAATTCCTAAACCGATTTCTAACATACTGAGTTCCTAATTACAGTTGAATGCCTGAGAAGGCCATAAAGGCCATCGCCATTAAGCCGGCGGTGATAAACGTAATACCTAAGCCCTGTAAACCATCGGGCACATCGGCGTATTTCAGCTTTTCTCTAATACCTGCAATAGCGGTAATCGCTAGCGCCCAACCTAAGCCACTGCCTAAACCGAACACCACACTTTCACCAAAGCCGTAGTCACGCTCGACCATAAATAACGAACCACCTAAAATAGCGCAATTCACCGTAATTAACGGCAAGAACACACCCAGCGCGTTGTACAAGGCAGGTGCAAATTTATCCAACGCCATCTCAAGAATTTGAACCGACGCGGCAATCACACCGATATAAACGATTAACCCTAAAAAGGATAAATCGACTTCTGGCATACCCGCCCAAGCTAACGCACCATCTTTCAATAGCCCGTGGTATAAAACATTGTTAATGGGCATGGTAAGGCCTTGAACGACTATAACCGCTACGCCCAAGCCCATTGCTGTCGATACTTTTTTGGACACCGCCAAAAACGTACACATGCCTAAGAAAAAGGCCAACGCTAAGTTTTCTACAAAAACCGCTTTAATAAATAAACTCAAATACGCTTCCATTACGCGACCTCCGTTCCGTTAACGTCTTTAATCTTAAAGTCAGGCTCTTCAACCTGTGCAGGGCGCATCGCACGTATTCCCCAAATCATCAAACCAATAATAAAGAAGGCGCTCGGCGGCAATAACATTAAACCATTGGGCACATACCAGCCCCCCTCGTTGACTGTGGATAAAATTTCAATGCCGAATAACTTGCCAGAACCAAATAGTTCCCTGAAAACACCGACAAAAATCAATACAATTGAATACCCCAAGCCATTACCAATGCCATCTAGAAAGCTAATGCCTGGTGGGTTCTTCATTGCGAATGCTTCGGCGCGACCCATCACGATACAGTTGGTAATGATTAAACCAACGAATACCGACAGCTGCTTACTTAAGTCATACACATAGGCTTTTAACACTTGATCCACCACGATAACTAACGAAGCAATAATGGTCATTTGTACAATAATTCGAATCGCACTTGGCACGTGATTTCGAATCATGCTGATTGATAGGTTTGAAAAGGCTGTTACAGATGTTAAAGCTAATGACATAACCAATGCTGTGCCGAGGTTTGTTGTTACTGCTAACGCAGAACAAATACCCAGTATTTGTAGGCCAATGGGGTTGTTATCAATTAACGGGTCTAATATGATTTTTTTTGATTCGCTACTCATTCTATACTCCGTTTGCCTGAATTTTAGTCAGATACTTTTGATAGCCTTCTTCACCCATCCAATACTGCAGCATATTACTGACACCGCGACTTGTTAGGGTGGCTCCAGCCAATCCATCAACTTTATACTCTTCACCGCGTGATCCGCGAACAACTGAACCCTTTACGACTTCAATGGCAACGTTGCCATCTGTGTCGTACACCTTTTTACCTGACCACAATTTTTTCCACTTTGGGTTATCAACTTCACCACCTAAACCCGGTGTTTCAGCGTGCTCGTAGTAACTTAAACCCACAATGGTTTGTCCGTCTGCTTCAACAGCAAGAAAACCGTACAAGGTTGACCATAGGCCATAACCATTTACGGGGAGAATCAGTTGAATGACTTTATCGCCGTCTTTCACTTGATAAACAGGCATCACTTTTGGGCGCATTCTAATATTACCCAAGTCTTTAGCTTTCGGAATTTTCACATTCAACGCAGGGTCTCTAGCAGCCTTTCTATCATCGTACTTAGCTGCGTCTAACTCCGTTGTGTATTCACCCGTTGCCAGGTCAATGAGTTTAATTTCGATTTTAGAAAAAGCCGCTTCAATATCAGTCCCTTCTTGATAAAGGCCCGCCACTTGAAGAATATTCTTTTTCTTATCTAGTTCTTTATTAAGTATCTGTAATGGCTTTAATGCCACTGCTGAAACGGATACAAAGATCGCGCAAACTAAGCAAACCAATATCGCCATAATAAATGTTTTAGCCGTACTATCATTTGACAGCGCTAGAAAGTTCATAGAACTTGCCTTTTTCTCTTGGTTCTCGTTAGGCATTTCTTTTCTCCCTTCTTTTAATGTTCGACTGAACAACGAAGTAGTCAATTAACGGGGCAAACATATTGGCAAACAAAATAGCTAACATCATGCCTTCTGGGAACGCAGGATTCACCACCCGAATTAATATCACCATCAAGCCAATGAGGCCGCCATAAATCCATCTACCGGTGTTTGTCATCGCCGCACTCACGGGGTCTGTCGCCATGTAGATAGCACCAAACGCAAAACCACCCAATACTGCATGCCAATACCAAGGCATAGCAAACATCGGATTCGTTTCGCTGCCGATCATATTTAATAAGGTACTCGTTACAATCATGCCCGCTAGTACACCCAGCATAATTCGGAACGACGCTATTCGCGTGTAAAGCAAGAAGCAAGCACCTATCAGACAAGCCAGTGTTGATGTTTCACCGATGGAACCTTGGATGGTTCCAAGGAACGCATCCATCCACGTAATGCCGGATGCCATCACCGCATTAATACCGCCTTCGGCAGCTATGCCCAATGCAGTTGCGCCACTAAATCCATCAACAGCTGTCCAAATTGCGTCGCCTGACATTTGTGCGGGGTAAGCAAAGAACAAGAATGCACGCCCGGTTAACGCTGGGTTTAAGAAGTTTTTACCGGTTCCGCCAAACACCTCTTTACCAATCACCACGCCGAATGAAATGCCCAGTGCTACTTGCCATAAAGGCGTTGTCGCTGGCAAAATCAAGGAGAACAACATCGATGTTACAAAGAAGCCTTCGTTAACTTCATGCCCACGTACGATGGCAAAAATAATTTCCCATACACCGCCGACAATTAAGGTGACTAAATAAATGGGCACGTAATACATTGCCCCATGCACCATACAGGCCATGATACTGTTCGCATCGTAACCAACTAAATTGGTGACCATTCCGCGCCATGTATCTAACGATGTCATGCCTAAATCGGCCATTGCCATATTCGCTAAATGACCCGTATTCCACATCGCCATCATCACGCAAGGCAACGCGGCGATAAACACATACGTCATGACACGTTTTAAATCAATCGCATCACGTACGTGAATGTTACCGGCAGTTACATCTTTCGGTGTGTATAAAAACGTATCCACCATTTCATAAATAGCGTAATACTTTTCAAGTGAACCGCCTTTTGCAAAGTGCGGGTGTATTGAATCTAGATAATTCCTTAAACGAGACATTAACCCTCCTTCTCGATGTGTGCCAAGTTATTGCGCAATGCCATGCCGAAATCATGCTTACCTGAATCAACAAAAGAGCATAAAGCCAAATCCTCTTCATCTAACTCTAACGCGCCCAACTGTTCTGCTGAATCCACATCCATGACGACCAATGCACGCAACAACTGAGTGGGTAAAATATCCAACGGCATCACGCCTTCAAATACGCCAATAGGAACAATCGCACGTGGACTACCGTGTGCTGAGGAATCCATTGGCATTTTTTTCTTACGATTGAAACTTGAGAATAACGCGTTGGTGAATGAGAACTTTTCACCCGCTGGGTTTAACCAACCCAATAATTGACGGTCACGGCCTTCTTGTATCACAGAAATTTGCACGTGATAGCGACCTAAATACGCCGCCCAATGATTTGCTTTTTTACCCGATAATACAGAACCCGATATCACACGAATTTTGCCTGAGCTAATTTCGTTTGCAATCAGCTCTTCCGTGTCAGCACCCAACCTGGCTTTAATCAAACGTGGGTTAGTTATTTTTGGGCCCGCTAAAGAAATAATTCGATCGACGCACAAATGACCCGTAGTGAATAATTTACCGATCGCTATCACGTCTTGATAACCGATGGTCCAAGCAATTTTGTTTGCACTTACTGGGCTAATAAAGTGCATATGCGTGCCAGACAAGCCTGCTGGGTGAGGCCCTGAAAACTCAGTCACTTCAACCATGCTAGGCACATCAACATCCATGTTCATCGCCTTACTAACGAACACCTTACCGTCTGTTAGTCGTGACAAAACAGCTAAACCGCTTTTAAACGCAGCTGTATCCAACGCAATAACCACACTGGGATCAGCAGCCAATGGATTTGTATCCATTACAGATACATGTATTGCCACAGGCGTGGTAGCTGGAGAAGGGATTTTACTGAATGGGCGTGTTCTAAAAGCCGTCCACAAGCCAGACTCAGTCAAATTATTAACAACGTCCGCAGTATCAAGTTCTGCTAACTTCTCCGCTGGATACTTAGCAAACTCAACTTGCTCATCGCCGTCCAACTCGATAACAACCGTGCGTAACGCACGTTTAGCGCCTCGGTTAATGCCCTTAACGACACCACAACCAGGCGATGTAAAATTCACGCCTTTAGTTTTTTTATCTGTAAATAAAATCTGGCCCAGCTTCACACGATCGCCTTCTTTAACCATCATGGTCGGCTTCATGTCGATATAATCTCTGCCAATAATGGCAACGCTGGAAACCTTATTACCCTCTGAAATAACTTGGTCTGGCGCACCTGTGATAGGCAAGTCCAAACCTTTTTTAATCTTAAAGTGATTCATTGATTAGGCTTCTTATTAATTGAATATCTTTTTTTCACGCCCTATGGAAGCACGGGAATAATCTGCAATATTCTATAGTACTGCAACGCAGCATTCAATCTTTCCAAGCTAATCTCTTATGCCCACGCCTTTATTTAAAAGCCTTAAGCTTATAACTAATAGCGATAAAATAAAAAAACCAATAACCAGAAACCCGTATCGTAATGGAATATCAGATTCTCCTAAAATACTGTAGCGAAATACATCAATCATATACAGCACCGGGTTTAACAAGGAAACGTTTTGCCAAAATACCGGCAACATGTCTATCGAGTAAAACACACCGCCCAAATAAATTAATGGCGTCAACACGAATGTCGGCACTATTGAGATATCATCAAAGCTTTTTGCATACACGGCATTAATAAAACCGGCGCAGGAAAACAAGACACCCGTTAGCAAAAACACGACTATCATCATGACAGGATGCGCTATGTTTAAATCCGTGAAAAACAACGAGACGATGGTCACCAACACACCAACAATAAGCCCCCGTAAAACACCGCCGGATATATAACCCGTCAAAATCACCCAGCCGGGCATTGGCGCTACAATCATTTCTTCAATATTGTGCTGAAATTTCGAGCCATAAAAGGAAGACACCACATTTGAATACGCATTACTAATAACCGCCATCAAAATTAAACCCGGCACAATGAAGTCCATGTAGTCATACCCTTTCATTTGACCAATTCTTGAACCAATCAGTGTGCCAAAGATCAAGAAATAAAGCGTTGTGGTGATAATCGAAGGCAGCAAGGTTTGCACCCAAATACGCAAAAACCGACGAGTTTCCTTATACGTAATCGTCTGCAACGCAACAAGGTGCTCTTTACTAATCATAGTTACGCCCCTTTTGCGCCAGCAATTTCAAGAATAATTGTTCCAATCGGTTTGATTCATTTCTAATGCCCGTTACTTTTATACCCAGCGTTGTCAGTTCGTTAAAAAGCGCGTGAATACCGGCCTCTTTTTGCACGCTCACCTGCCATGTCGTTTCATCAATCACATGTATGCTACATCCTAGTATGACTGGAATTGTCTCCACGGTATGTTCTATACTCAACACAAAAATCTCTTCCGATGATTTTGCAAGCAGGCCTTTCATGTCCGTATTTTCAATCACCTCACCTTTGTTGATGATGGCAATATGACGGCACAGGCTTTCCGCTTCTTCGAGATAATGCGTGGTCAAAATAATGGTTGTACCGGCAGCGTTTATTTTCTTAAAAAACGCCCACATCGAACGGCGAATCTCTATATCCACACCCGCCGTTGGCTCATCTAAGATTAACAATTTGGGCTCATGGACCAGCGCGCGGGCAATCATTAAGCGGCGTTTCATACCACCGGATAACTCTCTTGAAGGTTCGTTTCGTTTATCCCAAATTTCAAGTTGTTTTAAACATATTTCCGCACGTTCAGCCGCCTTTTTCCGCGGAATACCGTAATACCCCGCCTGCGATTCGACGATATCAAATACATTCTCAAACTGATTGAAATTAAACTCTTGCGGAACCAAACCGATACAACGCTTAACAGCTTCTGGATCTTTATCCAAATCATGCCCAAACACACGAACCGAACCTGACGTTTTATTCACCAGTGACGCGACAATACCAATGGTTGTCGATTTGCCCGCGCCATTAGCACCCAGCAGCGCAAAAAAATCACCCTGCTTGACATCCAAATCAATGCCTTTAAGCGCAACAAAGCCGTTGTTGTAGCACTTCTCAAGTTGCTTTATTTCAAGTGCTTTCATATGTAGTCATAGTGAAACAGCATTTATATTATCCTCGTCAAAAACCATGAACTCATTAACAGCCTATTAGTTTAACGTATAATGCATCGCTTACTTTCCATCAACTTTAATATTATTCAATTATGTCTGACACCCTCAAAAAGAACGCGCTGTATTACCACCAACACCCTAAACCCGGAAAAATTGAAGTGGTCGCGACCAAGGCATTAAGCAACCAAACCGACTTAGCCTTAGCTTATACCCCAGGCGTGGCTGAACCCTGTCTTGAGATTGCTAAAGACCCATCAACCGCTGCGCTGTATACCGCGCGCAGCAACCTTGTAGCCGTCATCACCAATGGTACCGCTGTTTTAGGCCTAGGTGATATTGGCCCGCTGGCATCAAAACCTGTGATGGAAGGCAAAGGCGTTTTATTTAAAAAGTTTGGCGGCATCGATGTTTTTGATCTTGAAATTAATGAAACAGACCCTGATAAATTTGTTGATATTGTTGCCAGCCTTGCACCCACATTCGGCGGCATTAACCTTGAAGACATTAAAGCCCCTGAATGCTTTTTTATTGAACAAAAATTAAGTGAGCGAATGGACATCCCTGTCTTTCACGACGACCAACACGGCACCGCCATTATTACTGCTGCCGCTGTATTAAACGGCTTAAAAGTGGCTAATAAGAACATTGAAGACGTACGATTGGTTGCCTCTGGCGCAGGCGCTGCGGGTATTGCTTGTTTAGACATGCTGGTAAAAATGGGCCTTAAACAACAAAACATTCTTGTGAGCGACAGTAAAGGGCTTATTTATGACGGCAGAACCGCAGGCATGGATTCACGTAAACAGCGTTATGCCGCTAAAACCGAATTAAGAACATTGGCCGAAGCAACTGTTGGCGCCGATATTTTCTTAGGCGTTTCACGTGCTGGCATGATGACTCAGGAGATGGTTAAAGGCATGGCGCCATCACCCATTATCTTTGCCTTGGCCAACCCAACGCCTGAAATTTTACCGGAAGAAATTAAAGCCGTTAGAGACGATGCCATTATTGCAACCGGCCGTTCAGATTACCCAAACCAAGTGAACAATGTATTGTGTTTCCCTTACATTTTTAGAGGGGCGCTTGATGTGGGCG
The DNA here is from genome assembly GCA_012959695.1 of Cycloclasticus sp. Taxonomy (GTDB): domain Bacteria; phylum Pseudomonadota; class Gammaproteobacteria; order Methylococcales; family Cycloclasticaceae; genus Cycloclasticus. Next base: position 12,687 of record DUCS01000003.1, on the reverse strand, counting down.
CCACAACCATTAACGAGGAAATGAAACTCGCTTGTATTCGTGCGATTTCTTCATTAGCGCAAAAATCTGTTAATGACGACTACAATAATTACGCTGGGCAAACACCTGTCTTTGGTCCCGAGTATTTAATCCCCCGACCTTTCGACCCGAACCTTATTATTGATATCCCCCTTGCTGTGGCTAAAGCCGCCATGGAAAGCGGTGTAGCCACCAAACCAATAGAAGACTTTGCTCAATATAAAGAAACGCTCGAACGCTATGTTTACCGTTCTGGCATGTTGATGAAACCGATTTTCGAGCGGGCGAAATTAACGCCTAAACGCGTCGTTTATGCTGAAGGCGAAAGTGAAAAAGTATTACGCGCTGTGCAAGAAGTGTTAAATGCTGAGCTGGCTAAACCCATTCTTATCGGTAGAAAAACAAAAATCAAACAGTACATTGATCGACTAGGGCTAAGTTTCTCCATGGAAACAGACGTAGAAATCATTGAGCCAGAAAGCAATCCATATTTCCGTGAGTGCGTAGCGGAATACTTACGCTCAAAAGAACGCAACGGTGTTTCTCGAGTATTGGCAGAAAACTACGTGCGTACAAAAAATACCGTGTTAGCCTCATTACTCGTTCAATTGGGCAAAGCAGATGCCATGATTTGCGGCATGGTCGGTAACTTTCACCGCCACCTTGGGCATATTACTGATATTTTAGACAAAACGCCGGGCGCGACTGTCGCAGCATTAAATGCTATCGCCGTCCCTAAGGGTGTTTATTTTTTCAGTGATTCCATGGTTAACAGCAACCCAAGTGCAGAAGAACTCGTTGCTATCACCCTGCAAGCATCTGACTACGTTAAACGTTTCGGCATGACGCCAAAAGCCGCCATGCTGTCACATTCTAACTTTGGTAGTGACACAGATGAAGAAGCTCAAAAAATGGCCAAGGCTATTCGCATATTACATACAGAACACCCCTGCATTGAAGTCGAAGGCGAAATGCAAGCCGATGCGGCATTATTAGAAAGTCTAAGAAAGGAACTTATTAGCCATTCTAAGATGGAAGGCGAGGCGAACTTGCTTATTTTTCCAAACTTAGATGCGGCTAATATCTCTTTCAACTTGCTGCGAATCCTAACTGACGGCGTTACCGTTGGGCCAATCTTATTAGGTATTGATAAACCCGTGCACATCCTAAAGCCTCTTGCCTCAGTACGACGCATATTGAACATGACCGCTTTGTGCTCTGCGGAACACGCAGTTAACTGAGCAATAAGTCGATATAAGCTCTCATAATGTGAACTACTTCTCAATATAAGACCCGTTATGTTTGCTATAATTTAAGCGTTAACAACTGTAGTATGAATTTATGGACCTTGGAAATATAAGTCAAAATGCTGTAGCAGGCATTACCAGAGGCATTAATCAAGCAGATGCTGCGAGCCAGCGGCTTGCGAGCAGCGAACAATTGAGCGGTGAAAAATCAGTTAAGGGCACGACAAAAGACCTTATCGCATTAAAACAAGCAGAAACTCAAGTTCAAATATCAGCCCGAGTAGCACAAACCGCTGGTGACATTATTGGCAGTATTCTCGACGTCCACGCATAAGCTGCCACCCCTTTCTCTCCATCTATAATTCACATCAACCACGCGGTTATTAGCGTGTAATAATTTCTGACCTAGCGTTTCCTGCGCTACTTATTGTAGAATACCGCCTTTCTCAACATTAGATAGGCAATACAGTGGAAACCGAAAAACAGAAACTAAGCTATACCATGGGCCAACAAATTGGTGGCGGCATTCAACAAGATAAATTAGACGTAGAAACTGAGTCACTTGTTTTAGGCTTAACACACGCACTAAATGGCGAAGAAAGCATTCTAAGCCCTGAAGAAATGCGCGCTGTTATTGAAGCGTTCCAAAAAGAGATGCAAGCAAAAGCCAATGAAGTAAAAGGCGGCAATTCAAGCAAAGGCGTTGACTTCTTAGTAGAAAATGGTGCTAAAGATGGCGTTATTACACTGGATAGCGGCATGCAATACACCGTACTTAACCAAGGTGATGGCGAGAAACCGAAAGAAACTGACACAGTCGACGTACACTACGAAGGCTCTTTAATTAACGGCACTGTTTTTGATAGCTCAATCAAACGCGGCGAACCAGCTACTTTCCCAGTTAATGGCGTTATCAAAGGCTGGCAAGAAGCATTGCAACTGATGGAAGTTGGCACTAAATGGAAAGTATTTATTCCATCTGAACTTGCTTACGGCGAACACGGTGCTGGCGGTTCAATAGGGCCAAACGAAACATTGATTTTCGAAATGGAATTATTGGCCATTAAAGCCGCATAAATAATCCAAGCTACAAACAAAAAAACCGCTCAATGAGCGGCTTTTTTGTTTTTAATAATACTTTAGGCCTTTGCACGGAAGAAGATTTTGCTTCCAGACACCAAAAGTAGGCGCTTTTAGGCGAGGCAAAAATGCGCGGAAAGAGGGAGTTTACTGGAGTAAATGACCGATTGAGCAGAGCCTGCCCCATGAGCGTTGCGAATGCTTTGGGTGCTTTTTACCGACATTAGGCGCTTTAGGCGACGCCGTATGGGAGCAAAAGAGCTTTCGAGCAAGGGTCTAAATTATGCTTCGTAGCGCTTCATCACTAATGTCGCATTCGTTCCGCCAAAACCAAAACTGTTCGACATCACCGTATTCAGCTGCACATCAGTCTGTTTTTCCAGAACAATGTTCACACCTTCAGCTGCTTCATCCAAATTATCGATATTAGCTGATGCTGTAATAAAATTATCTTTCATCATCAACATGCAGTAAATTGCCTCTTGCACACCCGCCGCACCTAATGAGTGGCCAGATAAAGATTTGGTTGAACCAATCGGCGGTGTACTATCACCAAATACGGCTTTAACCGCTTTCAGTTCAGCCATATCGCCCACTGGTGTACTGGTTCCGTGAGCATTAATGTAATCGATGGGCCCTTCTACATTTTCTAGCGCCATTTGCATACAACGCGTTGCGCCTTCACCCGATGGCGCTACCATGTCATATCCATCGGACGTTGCACCATAACCCACAAGTTCTGCATAAATTTTTGCACCACGAGCCAAAGCAACATCTAATGCTTCAACTACCACCGCACCGCCTCCACCAGCAATAACAAAACCATCGCGGTCAGCATCATAAGCACGTGAAGCCGTTTCAGGCGCATCGTTCCGTTTCGTTGAAAGCGCACCCATTGCATCAAACATCATCGTTAATGACCAATGCTCTTCCTCACCACCACCAGCAAACACACGGTCTTGTTTACCTAATTGAATAAGCTCCATTGCATTACCAATACAATGCGAACTAGTCGCGCAAGCAGAAGTAATGGAATAATTAACACCTTTAATTTTATACGGTGTTGCTAACCCAGCCGATACAGTACTGCTCATCGTTCTTGGCACCATATAAGGCCCAACGCGACGAATACCTTTCGTGTTCAACAGGTTAATCGCATCATCAACATTTTTAGTTGATGCACCGCCCGAACCCATAATAAGGCCTGTTTTTGGATTGGAGACTTCTTCTTCCGTTAAACCCGCATCGTCAATCGCTTGCTGCATGGACACATAGGCATAGCCTGCGGCATCTCCCATAAAACGTTTTGCTTTACGATCAATATGTTCAGCAAGATCAATCTGCGGTACACCAGCAACATGGCTGCGAAAGCCTTTTTCTTTGTATTCTTCAACAAAGCTAATACCTGATTTTCCAGCCTTTAACGATTCAGCAACTGCATCCGCATCACTACCCAGTGATGACACGATACCCATACCCGTAATAACGACACGTCTCATAATTAGCCCTTCTTAGAAATTTTCAGTTGATTTAAATAAACCAACACGTAGGTCTTTACCTTCGTAAATCACTTTTCCATCCACTTCCATAGTGGCATCCGCAATACCCATCACAAGTTTGCGCATAATGACTCTTTTTAAATCAATTTTATACGTTACTTTTTTAGCGGTAGGCAATACTTGACCTGTAAATTTTAACTCGCCAACACCTAGGGCACGGCCTTTACCTAAGCCACCTTTCCAACCAAGAAAGAAGCCAACCAACTGCCACATCGCATCTAAGCCTAAGCAACCAGGCATAACGGGGTCGCCTGGGAAATGACAATCAAAAAACCATAGGTCTGGATTAATATCCAGTTCTGCAATAATTTGGCCTTTGCCGTGTGGTCCACCGTCTTCAGTAATGGAAGTCACTCTATCCACCATCAGCATGTTTGGCATCGGCAATTGCGCATTCCCTGGGCCAAATAATTCACCACGGCCACAACTTAGTAATTCTTCTCGGTTAAACGAGTTCTGTCTTTGGGTATCTGTCAAAACACTATTTCCTTATTGATGTTGAGGGCTTAACCTCTTTTAATAATACTACACATGATACTAGTTCTTGAGCAAATGAGCGAGTCTCTTAATAACCATCTTCAATATCCCTAATGCCCAATTCCTAAAAAATAACCAGTGACCAACAACACCGTACTCGCAATTAAATACATTTTAATAGCGTACGGTAAATTCCAACTAAAAATCTCTCGCCCCGACACCCCATAACGACCGTGCAATGCTAGGTTGATACCAGACATCGGACTGGTCGACACACACAATGCCCAAGACATTAAAAATGTCATCGCCAATAATGTTTGATTCGGCTCTGTTGTGCTGATCCAATGGCCAATAACCGCAATACTCACAATAGGGTGTACACCCAACAGGGCTAGTATAAACATACTCAACATAGTCATTGATGCCACGACACCATTAAACTCAACAAAAGGCACGTTGATAGATAAATTGTCTAAAACTGCTGCTAGCCCTGCCCCAAAAACACCTGCTATTAGAAATAGAGATATTTCATTTTTCATACTGGGTAATTCAACCGTTACCTGTCTCAATAACTGTTTGGAAGACATCGCTAATCCGACACGAAAAAACAATACACCTCCACTTATTAAAACGGCTAACAAAGCGATTAACAGTATCACTTTAATATCCGGCATCAATTCATGAAATATCATAACCATTAGAGCCAATATCGCAGGCAGCCAGAGCGCTTGAAATTGCATAGGGTAACCAACAAAACTATCAAGCGAAGCCTTGCCCCCTCTCAATACATCCGCATACGTGATTATAAACGCCGCACATGCCAACCCTAACCCCGTCAAAATAACGACCGCTAAAGAAGCATCCGGTGCAAACACCATCGCCGCTGCAAATGCTGCAAAAAAGGGTGACCAACTGGCCGCCGACGTAAACGACCGTGTTAGTAATACTTGCTGATGTTTTGTTAATGGGCTTACGGACGCTAAGCGATCCGCAACTAAAATGACCGCTGACATATTGATAACTGAACCAAATAAATGCAAGCCCCAGTAAGTCCTTAAAAATGCTTTTTTACCCGTTGGTAACGCTTCACTTGTTTCGCTGTCTGGCATCGCGACCAGCTGAAGAAACTGCACTCCCATCAACATTACGATCATTGATTGGTTCATCGTTAATGCGCCCAACAATTGGCTGGCATCGCCAGTTTGCCATGCGATCAACCAGCTCAACAGCGCAAATAAACCAATTACTGAAACTATAATTCTTTGCTTTGTAGCCAGCTTAAAAAACAGAATAATGCCAGCAGACCAGACTAACAAACCTTCTAGCCAAACCGGCGACAAGTTTATAAATTGATTGGTCACCGTTAGCACAAGCCCCGCAAATAAAAGCCAACCGGCTAAACGATTTAGCGTCTTGCCCACGGGATTATTTGTTAACTAACACGCTAAGTAAGGTCGAAATAGTTCTGTTGTAAGGCGCATCCACGCCCAACTTTTCGCAACCTCTAATCACCACCCCGCATATTTCTTCAATTTCCAAAGGACGGGCTTTTTCACGATCAACCAACATAGACGGTTTGATTGAGTCAAAGGTAGAAATCAATTCAAGCATTTCCTCTAAATCATCAGCTGTCAGTTCAACACCATTTGCTTTAGCCGCTAACACAGCCTCTCCCATCGCGCCTTTAATCAAAGGTTTTAAGTCATCGCGCGGCGTCGCTTCACCGGTTTTCATTTCCAACAAAGCACAAATGGGGTTTAGGCCGTTATTAATAATCAGCTTACGCCATAGCTCTTTGTTAATATCAGCAGCTATTTCTGTTGGAATATGCGCCTGATTAAAACACTTAGCTAACGCAGTAATTTTTTTTGATAACTGCGCATCTAAACTTTGGTGATTTGGCCATAAACCTAAAATAACTTGTGCAGGCCCAATCGATTCCACCACACCTGGTTCAATAATGTGCGCGCCTATTCGCCTCGCAATCCCGCCCAACACCAAATCTTTTGGTAAGGCATCAACGAGATATTTTTCATTTTCAACGCCATTTTGTAACGACAGCACCAAAGGCAACTGCGTTGTTTTAGCTTGTTTAAACCAAGCGCTTAACTGCTCCGCAAACGCTTGCGTCTGCATTGCCTTTAAACACACGATAATCACATCAACTTGGTTTACTGACGTCTGTTCAAACCACTCGTCTAAACTAAATGCTTGAACAGTTTGATTAAAATTAAGTTCGGCGTGTTTAACAGTCAAACCATTGTCTTGCATCGCTTGCAAATGCATACCACGTGCAATTAGCGCAACGTCATTACCCGCATTTAATAAACGGGCAGCATAGTAACAACCTATACCGCCCGCACCAATAACAGCAATTTTCAACGTTCTACTCGGCCCTACTTTTCTTCAGCAAAAAAGTCTAACGCCAACTCAATGAAGCGTGCATTGTGCTCAATTTGTGTCCAATGCCCACAACAGCCAAACATGTGTAACTGTGAATTAGGAATCAAATCGAATAATGTTGTCGATGTAATCGGCGGCACGACAATATCTTCACGCCCATGAACCATTAAGGTTTCGTGCTGAATTTTTTTAATATCTTCAGGGTCGCTGGCTAATGCTTCTACCCAACGCTGGCGAGGCGCGGGAAACATCGCACTAAAGGACTCTTGGAAACCTGGTTGAATACTCGCTTTGTAACGCAACTCAGCCAGTTCGTCTGTCACCAAGTCGCGGTTATAGGCGAATAAATCCATCATCTTGCGCATATTGGCAACTGATGGTTCATAGCCCCATACTTCATCCAAACCTGGCGTTAATTCAAAACTAACCCCTGCTGCACCCATTAATAATAAACGGCTAACGCGTTCTGGGTGTTTGATGGCTAATGCAATTGCCAAACCACCGCCAAACGAATTACCCACCAAGTGGGCTTTTTCAATATCCAAGGCATCCATTAGATCAATGGCGTGTTGTACCCAGTTATCCATCGTGTACTCGTAGCCATCTACACGTTCGGTATAGCCAAAACCTGCCATATCCGGCGCAATCACACGGTGGTGTTTGGCTAACGCAGGAATCACCAAACGCCAGTTTGCCCATGCTGTAACACCGGGGCCTGAGCCATGAATCATAAATACTGGCGAACCTTCGCCTACGTCATGGTAGTTGGTTTTAAATGCGCCTGTCTGTATTGTGCTTGCCATTTCTGGGTTTGTGCTCATCTTAAGCTCCTAAATTAATTTAAACTAAATTGTACTGCTAATTTTTTATATGACTCAATTCGTGGTGCAAACGAATGCGTCACATTCACAATCATCAACTCATCCACTTTATATAAGTCAGCTATTTGCTCTAAGCGAGACTGACACTGTTCCGGCGTACCCGTCACCATTGTTGCCAATGTCTCATCGTAATACGCTTGGTCAGATAGTGATAACTGTTTCTTCTTATCCATCACTATTTCTGGCGGGAAAAGCGCATCTCGTGTGCCGTGCCTAAACGCTTGGACCTTCCAATAAGTATGACTTGCCGCAATAAACTCTGCTTCTTCTTTTGAATCTGCACATATAGAAGCAACAGCAATAATCGCTTCTGGTTTTTCAAGACTACCACCCGTTTGAAAGGCATCCCGATAACGCTGAATAATCTCAGGTGGTCTATCGTGCGTACCGATAAACAACGCCAATACAAAACCTGCACCTAAAACGCCTGCCATTTCAGCACTGCCATCACTAGATCCCAGCATCCAAACCGGTGGAGCTGCTACGTCACTAGGGACAACTGTAGCGTTGCTAAATGGGTGATCAGACGGTAAGTCATTTTTCAAATAGCCAATCAGATCTTGTGTTTGATTTGGGTAATACTCAGGCGGAATCGTTTGTCTAGGTGCTGAAATCGCACCGGAAGAAATAGGGTTACCACCTGGCGCGCGGCCAACACCTACATCGATGCGCCCTGGGTGAAAGGCTTCTAGCATTTTAAATGTTTCTGCTACTTTAAACGATGCATAGTGCGGCAACATGACGCCTCCACTTCCCACACGAATGCGCTTTGTGGCATGTGCAACATTACTTACCATCATCTCTGGGCACGGGCTGGCATAGCCCGGCGTGTCATGATGCTCTGCCACCCAATAACGGTGATACCCCGCTTCATCGCAGGCTTTAGCCAACTCTACAGTGGTAAATAAACCATGTGATTCCGGCTGGTTATCATGTACAGGCGATTGATCTAAAACGCTTAATTTTAAGTTACTCATCGGGGCTCTAATTATTTATAGGTATTCGAACAATTATATCAATGTTCAAGTTTTTTTGGGTATGCGTGTTCGCATAAAAAAGCCGTGTAATCAGTTGATTACACGGCTTTTGTTAAAGCAAATAACTTACTTTAAGCCTAATGACTGTCTAGCAGAAGTCATATAAGCTTTCGCTTCTTCAGTAGCATCTGGTAAATCCGTTAATGCAGCACAGTATGCTTCTACTGCTTTATCTGCTAATGGCTGCCATTTATCAACCCAGCCTTGGATAGTCGTTGCATTGGCTTCATTGGCCATCGCAAATTCCATCAAAGACTTCGTTTGACGTTGATGGCGTTCAGCATCACGCATTTGCGCATCGTTAAGTAATGACAATAATGTATCGCCATTTTCAGCACCCGCTAAACCAAGCTGTTTTTGCACAGCAGCTGATACCGCTGGTTTCAACACCACTTCTAGAACGACCGTCGCTTCTGCCCAGTCCCAAACCACCAACGCTTTTTCTGCAAGCTCTCTAAAACCTTGCCATGCTGCATCATTTTCCCAGTGCTCACGTTCTTTTTCACCAAAACCAACATCGGCCCAAGTTTTACCTAACTCACAAGTACGATAAGCACTGTGCGTAACCCAACGTAAATGGTCAGCAGCTTGGTATGTTGATAAGTTTGAAATCGTGCTTGCTGGAGACATTTGATGCAGGTAAGAAGAAATCATTTGCATTGCATGGTATATATAACGCGATGGCGTGTATAAACGTGCCAAATCTTCCGCCCATTTTTTAGGAATCATCTGGTCATTACCGCGTTCGCTAAACTGGTTAAGCAAACCCGTCACATACGCCTCTTGACCTTCCTGAAGGATGTTATAAGTTCTGTAAACCAATTGCTCCGGATCTCTAAAGGCATCCCAATCATCATGTGTCAACGGGCTATTATTGCGGTACTTTAAGTACCAATCGTTCATTTTTGCACCTTGTCCAACTTCAAACGGTTTTTCTTTGTTATTAGTATGGAAATGAAGGTTGGTTGAAACGATTTCATATTCACTCGGTCTTTTTCTTTGCTTTGAAAGATGAGACCACGTTTTTAACGGTTTTAATGTTTCTGCTGAATCACTCATAATATTTTCCTTACTTAGAGCGTTTTTTCAAAGAAAAAACGAATTTGTTCAGGCGTTACTTCAATCTGCCCCGCCATAGAACCCAAATGAATTTCAATTTCACTCATTAAAAATTCACGGCCTAATGCTTCTTCCATTGATGCGCGTGTAATTATCATCTCTTGCTCTGCTGAGATCCTTACGTACGCGCCTTTATCAACAACGATAATTTCTTTATCTGGGTTATCCCACTCTGCAGCTTCAATCGCTGCTTGAGCCACTTCACCACCATTAAAAATGGGGCCTACTTTATTTTGTTTATATGCATCTTTTAAGTTTGTCATATGTTTCTCTTTTTATGAGTGTGCTGTAAACGGTTCAATACCATCAACGTTTACAAACACATCTTCGTCTTCGATTTTTATAGGGTATTCTGCGATTTTGCAGTCGGTAGGATTCAAACCCTGGCCATTTGCGGTATCAAACTGCCACAAATGTGCTTTACAGGTCAACACCTTACCGTCAAATTCACCTTCAACCAGTTCAATTTCTTGGTGTGGGCAAATTGCTTGAAACGCCTTTAAGTCTCCACCATCAATACCTAATACCAATACTTGTGTACCATTTTCAGTCTCGAAAGCATCCATATCACCTTCCCAAACATCATCTAGGGTACATATTTTTTCAAACGCCATGTCTTCTGCCCCTAGCCTTATTGATCTGCAAAGATAATGTCTAACGTTTCTGTTGGCCTCCAGCCAGCATCAGAAACCTTCATATCACGCGGAAAATTGTCACTTGCATTGTGTAACCTAACGCGCATAACTTTATCTGGTTGTGGTGCTACACGACGATTAACAGAATGGTAAGCACATTTTTCTGCCACTTGATCCATTGTGTCATCGGTATCAACAGGGACTAGTTGCATTACAAAATCGCCTTGAAAATTTGAGTTAATTGGAAACGCTGCCATTTTTTTCTCCTTATCTATTCCCCGCCCTTAGGCGGAGAGCTGTTTAGTTAAGCTACTTCTGCTTGTTTTTTGAATGCCGCTGCCCATGCATAATCATGTGCATCTTTACCCATCTCACCCGGACCTAAGCCCATATAAGCTAACGCGCCTGGTAAATCAGCAGGTTGGATTTGGCCTGATAAGAAACGGTCAATTAAGCTTTGATGCTCTTTATAGCGTTCAGGATCTTGCTCGAAACACCAGCGGTCAGCTTTTGAACCAAAGTGGTATAAACGACCTTCAAATTCTAGCGGGTAATCTTGCACATTCCATTCATTGCCTGGTGTACCAACTATTGGTAATTGGCACATGTTACAAACGTACGGTAGTGTTTCTGGCAACGTAAGGTCTTCGCGACCGTTATTTAGATTATCAGTAATCACATCCCAACATTTACCCCATGTTTTATTCCAACCTGGGTATTTTTCTTCAAGCCATTCACGTTCTTCTGGCCCTGCACCAGCGGCTGGGTTCCACCACACAGTTGGACGCCAATACCAAACACCTAAGTGCATACCGTGATGAGTGACATCAAGGTCATTGGTTAGGTCTTCCCAGAACCAAGGTGCGTCTAAACCTAAATCAGCCAATTGACGTTCAAATTGGATAATAATCCATTCGACCATAAATTCTTTAAATGACTGACTTCTATGTTCTAACGGTGTGTAGTAATCCATAATCGGGCCGGTCAACACAGAGAACAACTTCCATGCACGCCAAATTGATATATCGACTAATTTTTGTGCTTCATCTTTATGCCCATTGGCAATTAAGATTTTTAATGACGGGCCACCTTGTTGAGCATGACGCGCTTCATCTGTTTGCACGCTTGAAATCAAGCTAGCGAACGTATGGTCACCTGCTTCAGACGCATCTGCTGCTAAACCTAAGAACTGCATATTAGTAAAGCCAGTTTCAAAACCAAAGGTCAACATAATAGACACGGCAACCGCATCACGACATAACATGATGTCATCAAAAAATGCTCGAGCAGCTATAGATGCCCAATCATTTGTTTGCATCGCTTTATGCGCCCAATCCCATTGACGGCTACGTTTGATATTTGCGTGTGGGAAGAAGAGTTGGATTTGTCCATGACGGTTTTCATCCAAGGTGCCAAAAGTAGCCATATTGCGGTTACCAGGCGCCTTAGCGAAACGCGCCATTCTGCCTTCAGCTAAACTCGCTGCGTATTCATTTACCGCAATCGCACCATAATGCGCGATCATGGTTGAAATCCAACCTGGGTCTGCACGATCAACATACGCATCACGTTCTAGCGCTGCTTTAACTGAATAAGCACCGGCATCTTTCTCGCGCTGAATAGCGACATATTCTGGGTATGTAACTTTATACGGCTCATCATATGTTTCCCATTCTTCCATAGGAATACCACGCGCTCCACTCATTTCTTCTGGAAACATTTCCTCTTCCGTCACATAGCTATATGTCCAGTTGGTCGCACGGGTTAAGTCGTACCATTCTGCTCTAGGTATTTGATACATATTGTTCTCCTCAGTTTATATTTAGCCTAACGTCCAAGGGACTTGGCTGTTTTTCCACCAATGCCAAATTGCGTGTTCGGCATTTCATTAATAATCACACGTACTGCTTGAACCGGTGATCCGATCGAATTACAGATGGCTTCTGTCACTTGCTCAATCAGCGCTTCTTTTTGCTCATCTGTTCGTCCTTCTAAAATATTTATTGTTGCTATTGGCATAATTAACTCCTATTACTCTACGAAACGCATGCTAAGAGTACCTAGATCTTGGTAACGTACGGTCACGTTATCGCCTGGTTTAACAGCAGTAGCAGCTGTAATTGCACCCGCCATAATAAAGGTACCTACTGGTATCACTTCGCCACGTTCAGCTAACATGTTTGCTAGATGAGCAATGGCAGCAGCCGGGTGGCCTAGAATTGCAGCACCTG
>DUCS01000002.1 GCA_012959695.1 Cycloclasticus sp. | reverse complement strand
TCTAATTGCTTATTTCTACTTAATTTACAATGCTTTACGTACATCTGACAACCCTAACATTTGGTATGTTAGGTGTCAGTCCCTAGTTTTTTTCAATTCCATATTTATTTGGTCCGTTGAAATTACCATTTTGCATCCGTTTTTATTCGTTTGGTAAAGATAGAGCCAAAAGCGTGCCAATAATTATATTAAGATATAAATCAATTACTTAAAATACATAAAATATAAAATTACTTGATATGTCATAAATATGACGAATTATTGACGCGGTGTATAAGGGTGTTTGAAAAGGGCGGTATTAGCCCAAATTAGTGGCAAAACCCTATTAAGAATTTAGGGTTTTATGTGATAAAGGTAAGTGTGGTGGAGTGGTTTTGTTCGGGCGGAGGGTGAAGTACCTACGCGCACAGTGGCAATTGGAATGCCAATTATTACATCATACCTAACTGAAGCTTCGCCGCTTCTGACATCATGTTCTGATTCCACGGCGGGTCGAGTACAACCTCAACTTCAACTGTTTCAACACCTTCCATGCGTTTAAGGCCCGACTCGATATCAGCTTGAATCACTGGCCCCATGCCACAACCCGGCGCGGTGAGTGTCATTTTTACGTGTACGTGATTAAGACCATCGGTTAACGCCCTTACGGTACAGTCATATATTAAGCCAAGATCCACCACGTTAACGGGAATTTCTGGATCAAAAACAGTTTTCATAAAGGTCCATGACGCTTCGCGTATAGATTCAGGGTCGGTACCTGACTCGTAGGCGTGAATCACTTCAACTTCTTTACCTAAGGCGTCTGCATCAATAGCAGAAATACGCGCCATAATCCCCGTTTCACTGGATACCGTGTAGGTTCCGCCTAATGACTGCATAATGGTCACAACGTCATCTTTTTTAAGCCTAACGTGTATGCCCGCAGGCACCACAATGGCGTTAACATCTCTATTTAAAACGATGGCTTCTTGATCTGACATAGGGTTTTACGAATTGCCATTAAAGTTAAATGAGTGTGAATAATACCCGTGTTGTTTAAGAAATGCGAACTCTGTAGGATAAAGCTGAGTTATGCAAAATGCGTTAAGTTTGTTTGAACGAAACTTACATGCTTTGAGTGTAAAACTGAGTTAATCGATAGGTGGAGTTCTTGACGCCATGGCTCTTGTTTAGCCTTTGTTTGGTTGAGTTAATATATTTTTGATAATGGATTAAATGTGAAACAAAAAATCGAATTACTATTATGGCCCGATGAAACGGGATTAACCCCCTTCAGGCTGTTTTTACTTAAAGTTCTGCGTGTTGTGTATGTATCGATCATGGATTTGATTGGTGGCCAGCTCAGTTTACGCGCCATGAGTTTGGTTTACACAACGCTGTTATCGATTGTTCCATTACTCGCACTGAGCTTTTCAGTGTTAAAAGCCATGGGCGCGCATAATGAAATTGAACCGTTTTTGTTTCAATTTCTCGCACCTCTAGGGGAGCAAGGCGTTGGAATTGGCGAAAATATCATTGGTTTTATCGACAATATAAAGGTCGGCGTATTAGGTTCTGTGGGTCTTGGGTTGTTAATCTATACCGTGTTGTCACTGGTTCATAAAATTGAAAATACCTTCAATATGATTTGGCACGTGGAAACCACACGTAGCATTGGCGAGCGTTTCAGCAGTTATTTGAGTGTAATTTTGATTGGCCCGGTGATGATGGTGTCGGCGCTGGGTATGACGGCCACCGTGATGAGTTCCTCGGTTGTTTCGTATTTTATGGAAATTGAGCCGTTTGGCAGCTTAATTGTAATGGCGACAAAATTACTGCCTTATATGATGGTGATGAGCGTATTCGCCTTTATTTACATGTTTATGCCGAATACCCGCGTGCGCTTTGTCCCTGCTCTAATAGGCGCTGTTGTGGCGGGTTTTTTGTGGGAAACGTCCGGCTTGTTATTCGCAACCTTCGTCGTCAATTCAACTAAATATACCGCTATTTACTCAAGCTTTGCGATTGTTATTATGCTGTTGATTTGGCTTTATATCAGTTGGTTGGTGTTGTTATTTGGTTCCAACCTTGCGTTTTACGTACAAAATCCATCGTCATTGAGGGTGAGCCGAGAAGGCTTTGAAATTAGCAACCGTGTCAAAGAGCGGTTGGCTTTACAGTTAATGCAAATGATTGCAGAAAATCACGTCAAGGGTGATAAACTACTTACGCTAGATGAACTGACAGAAAAAGCGGGCGTGCCGCACACTCTTGTGCGGTATGTCATGAAAAAATTAATATTGAAACGCCTAGTGGCCCAGAGCAATGAGGATCCGACAGGGTATTTACCTGCAAAATCGCTGGATGCGTTGATGTTAGGTGACGTTATTTATGCCGTGCGAAGCGCAGAAGAAGATAAACATGTGTCTATTGACGTCATGACGTTACCTAAAAGCGCATTAGATATCGCCGTGAGTATTGACGACTCGGTTGAGCAAGCGCTGCAGGGTCGTTCAGTTAGAGACTTGGTTGTTGAGGCGGACGAGCAATAATTTTAAAGACGTTGCCGGCGAGATGCTTTAAAATTCAGCGCTTAAATAAGCCGAAGGTTTTAAGCAGATGAACGACACAACAACTGAGACAACGCCAAGCAATTTTATTCGCAACATCATTGATGCAGATATAGCGTCAGGCAAACATCAACAAGTCATCACGCGTTTTCCGCCAGAGCCAAATGGTTATTTACACATTGGCCATGCAAAATCTATTTGTTTAAACTTCGGCATAGCCAACGACTATCCAAATGCCACCTGTCACTTGCGCTTTGACGACACCAACCCTGGCAAAGAAAAATCAGAATATATTGATGCCATTAAAGAAGACCTTCAATGGTTAGGTTTCGATTGGGGAGAAAACCTGCACCATACCTCTGATTATTTTGACCAACTGTACGCCTACGCAGTGCAATTAATTAAACAAGACAAAGCCTATGTGGATAGTTTGTCAGCCGATGATATTCGCCTTTATCGCGGTAATTTAACCGCGCCAGGCAAAAACAGCCCGTTTAGAGACCGTTCCATAGAAGAAAATATCGACTTATTAGAACGCATGAAAAACGGTGACTTTGCCGAAGGTGAACACTTGTTACGCGCCAAAATAGATATGGCCGCGCCGAACATCAATATGCGTGACCCGGCGATTTACCGCATCAAAAACATGTCGCACCCCATGACCGGCAACAAATGGCACATTTACCCGATGTACGACTTCGCGCATTGCGTGTCAGATGCGATTGAAGGCATTACCCACTCACTGTGTACCCTAGAGTTTGAAGACCATCGCCCACTATACGATTGGTTTTTGGATGAACTTAAAACACCCGCGCACCCACAGCAAATTGAGTTTTCACGTTTGAATTTAGACTACACCGTGATGAGTAAACGCAAATTGCACGAGTTGGTTGAAGGCGGCTACGTTAGCGGTTGGGACGACCCGCGCATGCCAACATTAAGCGGTATGCGCCGTCGAGGGTATACACCGAATGCAATCAAAGATTTCTGTTCACGCATCGGCGTCACAAAAAAAGACAACATCATCGAAATGAGCGTATTGGAAAACTCATTGCGTGAAGACCTGGGCGAACATGCACCTAGAGCGTTAGCAGTCTTAGACCCCATCAAGCTGATTATAGATAACTACCCAGACGACAAAGAAGAAATCTTAAGTGGCGTGAATCACCCAAAAAAACCGGAAGAGGGCACGCGTGACATCCCGTTTTCAAAAGAATTATACATAGAGCGTAGCGACTACATGGACGACGCGCCGAAAAAATTCTTCCGCCTCACCGAAGGCCGCGAAGTGCGGTTGCGCTTTGCCTACTACGTCACCTGTACGCACGTTGTTAAAGATGACAACGGTAATGTTACCGAGGTGCATTGCAGTTACGACCCAGAAACACGCGGTGGCAAATCAGAAGATGGCCGTAAAGTAAAAGGCACCATCCATTGGGTGTCGGTCAAACATTCAGTCACCGCCGAAATTAGGCAGTATGACCGCCTATTTAGCGTACCCGCACCGGCGTTAGAAAAAGAGCAAGACTATAAAGACTTTATCAATAAAGACTCGGTAGACATACTACAAAACTGTCAGTTAGAAGCGTCACTAGCCCATGCCAATATGTCGGCTTATCAATTCGAACGTCAAGCATACTTTTGCCAAGACAGTGTGGATTCAAAACCAGGCGCGCTAGTGTTTAACCGCATCGTCACTATGCGAGATTCTTGGGCTAAAAAGAAGTAAAAATCATTAATTCATCGCTTTACTCCCTATTATTAATAAATAAACTACACTTAAACAGCTAGGAACAAAGTTTAAATGGGTTTATTGAACAAAGAATAAATGGAAACGATAAGAAGAATTAATCCGGGCGAGGTTAACGTTGGTGAGTCACTGCTTTGGCCCGTTTACGATATTGAAAAAGCGCTGTTGCTTAAACAGGGCACGGTTGTGCGTTCTGAAAAACAATTACAGATTATTTTGGAAAAAGGCATTTATCGTGGCTTATCTGACGTAGAAGTTGTTGAAGAAGAAAAGAAAGAGGAAGAAAAAAACGTAGAGTAAAAACAGACAACCCATTTCAAATGAAGCGCCTTTGTGCCCAAGAGCTAGAGCAATTAGCTAAAAAACTAGTACAAGGTGATACTGTTAATGTACAAGAAACGATAGATTTTGTTACGCAAAGAATTAAAGAAGACTTGTAATCCCCCCAATAAACAATCGGCATTTTAAGTAGAAAATTCTTATAATGAAAAACTGTTAATCTCGATTTTATTATTTATACCTTTGCTTTCATTTGGGCAAGAGGTGAAAGTTGTCAGCGTAACTGACGGAGATACCGTAAAGGTTTTGACGCTTGATAATCAAATAATAAAAGTCAGGCTTGCTGAAATCGATACGCCTGAACGAAAACAACCCTACGGTAAAGAAGCCAAGAAGGCATTATCAACTTTAGTGTTTGGTAAAACGGTTGATTTAAGACCTGTAACAATTGACCGATATGGTCGCACTGTTGGGCATCTATTTGTAGGCTCTTTGAATGTAAATAAACAGATGGTCAGGACTGGTCATGCCTGGGTTTATAAGCGCTATATGAAGGACAAAACGCTTATAACGGATGAAAGATTATGCTAAATCCCAAAAAGTTGGCATATGGGCGCTACCTGAGCATCTAAGGGTTGCTCCCTGGGTTTGGCGGAAACGAATTAAGTGACTTATTTCAATCATCGACTAGGCGAATACCTGTAATAACCTGTTCTTGGGTTTCTCTAATGTCTAAAGCTTGGGACGATTAGTGAATCGATGGTTTTTCTAAAAAAACATTGATGCTATGACTTTTTGTTAGTTATTATTACTACCAAGACTAATATTATTATTGATTCCACAAGACTAGTACTCTTTATTCACATCTATTCCTTATTATGAAAATACTTGTCTTAAATAGTGCAGCAGTATAAAAATTATGGAAACATCTAATTTATCTCCCTCACTGTCATTATTACGTCAAAGCCATGCTTTCGACCATTTCAACGACAAGGCGTTAGCTGAATTATGCGTATTATTTACCTCCATTATTTTTAAAGGTGGTGAAGCGATACCTATCCGTCGTGGTCATAATGAAGGCTATCTATACTTAATTACATCGGGCTCTTTTAACTTCAATTTATTGATTACTGATAGTTACAAAAAGGTATTAATTACCTTAAAACAAACGGATTTGGCTAGTGGGTTTTTATCACATGCAAGCTACCGTAATCAAACGACGCTGACAGCCAATGGTGATTGCACAGCTTTCCGTGTGTTGTGGAAAGACTTGAACGACTTTCTCAACAAGCACCCTATGGGCGTTAATCACTTTAACTCGACCGTCCAAACTGTTGTTTATCAAGCTCAACTTAGTATGCTTTTTTCAACAAAGTTCCAAATTCATAATCCAGCCTTCTTTAGTAAACCCCCTAGTGGATTTGAATGGAAAAAGTTACAAAATGGTGAAACGCTCTTTCGTCAGGGCGACCCAGGGGGCTCCATTTACATCGTTCTGACCGGGCGGCTAAAAGCTGTGGAAAGAGATGAAAATGGCGAGAACCCTACTGTTTCTAATATTATCAGCGCTGGTGAAGTATCTGGCGAAGTAGCCCTATTAACACACTCCAATAGAGTGTCGACAGTCTTTGCTATTAGAGACTCGGTAGTTGCTAAGTTTTCGCGCTCAGCTTTCAACTCAATTGTAGAAAAACACCCGCAGTTCATGTTTCAACTAGCAACACTGCTTGGTAACCGAGTCAAGTTTCAATCGAATGGGGAGCGTGTCAATGATTCACGTAAAACATATGCGCTCATTCCCTCACACCAAGGACATAGTTTGGGGGGGTTTGCAGAATCATTATGCCGTGCTATGCGCGAGTGGGGGTCCATCCTTTGTCTCAGTTCAGAGGACATTAACAAAGCGATGGGCATTCAAGATATTGCTATTGATAACAGCAAAGGTTTTCGCTATACCTCAATTACTCAATGGATCGAGCATCAAGAACTTATTTATGACCATATCATCCTCGTTGCGGACAGCCAATGGACAAACTGGAATGAAAAAATACTTCGCCACTCTGATGAACTGCTAATTGTTGCAGACTCTAAACATGACCCAGAACCTGGTGAGCACGAGAGAAAAATCACCAATGCAGGCCTTATTGCAAAGCATCAAAAGAAAAAACTTATCCTAATACACTCTGACGCTAAAGAAGCTATTTCTGGCACAGGACACTGGTTAAATAGCCGAAATGTAGATGATTGGTGCCATATCCGTCATGGTATCGAAGCTGATATACAACGGCTTGGTCGTTTATTAACGGGGCACGCTTACGCTCTTGTTTTAGGCGGAGGCGGTGCTCGTGGTTACGCGCATATCGGTGTTATACGCGCATTGGAAGAACATGGCATTCCCATTGATAAAGTCTGCGGCACTAGTATCGGCGCTATTATCGCTTCTGGTGTGTCTATTGGATACGATAGCAAAGACATCTCTAGGCTTTGCAAAACTCATTTGAAAAAATTATTTGATTACACCTTACCTGTTCTATCACTTATTAAAGGCAAGCGAATTGAACATGAATTAAAAGCTGCCTTCGGTAACCAACTAATCGAAGACCTTCTTATTCCATTTTTTTGTATTTCAACTAACTTAACCCGCGCCGAACAAATCATACATACGCGAGGAGTTTTGAGAGATGCGCTTCGCTGTAGTATGTCGTTACCAGCTATGATTCCACCTGTTTGTAAAGGGGGGGATTTAATTGTGGATGGCGGCTTACTTAATAATTTACCCATTGACAAAATGCGGCACGCGGCAGGTGATTGCCACCTTATCGCATCGGACATCTCACCTAAGCTGGATTTAACCAACAATACACGTTTTTCATCCAACATTTCAGGGTTAAAGATTCTTATCTCACGTATTAACCCATTTCAAAAGAGCATTAAAACACCGAACATTTTGCATATATTAGAACGTTCTGTAACAGTAGCAGCCGTTAACTACGGCGCTCAAGTTCAAGCACAAAATCTGGCAGATTTACACATTGAATTACCCGTCGAAAATATTAGCACCTTAAACTACGACCTTGTTGATAAAACAGCTAATCTAGGATACAGATACAGTCTTAAACTGATTAAAGACTGGGTAGAAAAAAGATAATAATACCAATCGATTGATAGACAAAAACCTGATTTATTAATTTTGACGAATAGGAAGCTTAATATGTTTTTTAAAAATAGACGTGATAAAGACGGTGAAATCATTGATTTAAAGAACCAAGTCACCCGCCTTATTCAGGAAAACTCTGCATTAACTCAACAGCTTTCTGTTGAATTAAATCAACGTCAACAGCAAACCACCTCAATTTTCTCCTCAGATAACGAGCGACTTATTTCACGCCAAGTTTTTAAAAATATGGTGATGTTTTCATCTTTTGTGGCTGACATTCAACAGTCACTACTAGGTGTGTCGAAGACGTTGAGAAGTGAAAAAAACAACATGTTCCGATTGACTGAGACATCTAATGAAAGCCGCCAATCAATTGACCGTATTTCAACAGCCTTTGTTAGCATAGCTAGTGATACGGCTGCTATGTCTAGCTTAGTGGATAGGTTAAATTATATCGCGAGTGATATTCATCACATCATTACGGACACCAAAAAGTCAACTCAAACTAAATCAATGGCTGGTACGATTACTCAAGTGGTCGAATTAATTGAATCATTTCAATCTGAAACCTTAAATGCAAGTAAGCAAACACACAGCATGGTAATTAGTACCGATAATTTTATTCGTATTGGAGTTAGCGCTAAAGAACAACTGAATGAAATGATTTCTATCTCGAGCAGAATGGAGTCTGTTATTAAGGAGAGCGCGCTTAAAAGTTTTGTTGAGGTAGTAAAAGTTGACCATTTACTATGGAAATTGGACGTATACAAGGTATTCATGGGTGTCTCTGAAAAATCGCCTGATGAATTTGCTGATCATACGTTCTGCCGTTTAGGTCAGTGGTACTACCAAGGTGAGGGATACCACAATTTTTCAAAACTCGATGGCTACGCTGCCATTGAGAGCCCACATAAATCTGTGCACCAATTCGGTTTGTCTGCGCTTAGGAACTTACAAAACGGCTCAGTTTTATCGTCTTTAAAAGATTTAGAAAAAATGGAGCAAGCCAGCTTAGACGTGCTCAAAGCACTAAGCTATCTCGCAGATTCTATTTCCAATTAAACGGCACTTAGGCCTTGTAAGCACCTATTTACTATATTCCGCTTGTTTATTGGGGGGATTAC
>DUCS01000001.1 GCA_012959695.1 Cycloclasticus sp. | reverse complement strand
CACGAGAATTAATCACACAACCTACCGCTGCTCTAGAGCCTGAGCTGCGTGGCACTCTGCTCAGAGGTGTACTGAGCAGCGCGTATTTTTTACTTTAATGATTTAAACAATTTCTGGCTTTCCTCTGCCCTCTTTTCTTTGGCCTCCTTTTTCCAGCCCTGTATCCACTTCTGTGCTGTTCTAAAAACTACAATTCCATCACCATCACTTACAAATTTCGTGGCCATTTTATCAACTGTGAACATATGACCCTCCTCGTTAAAGCATTCACGACAAAGCTCTTTATAGGTATTACTCTCGGCATGACGGATAAGACCTCCTTTGCTTCGATTCCTGTTAGTGAATTCGTACTTACCTTTGCTCACATTAAGCCCAGCATTCTTAATGTCTTTGTATATCATTTCGAATTTATCACGCTCTTCCTTTGTGATTTTTAAATCACAACTATCGAGATAAAATGAAGACTCTAAGAGATATCTGCTGCCCTTGCCATCTATTGCCACACAAACAAACGCGTTCCTACCCCCAGCCAAAACGAAATTCACCACATGGTTATCAATTGAAAAAAAACCTGTTAGCCTTAAACAGAAATGCGGCTCATCATTCATCTTTTCACTCATATTATGGCTTGCTGCTTGACCATTAAATTGGTATTGAATACGTAACATACCTAAGCCAAAGTAACTAATAACCTTAGTCCTATCACAGTTCCACCTATCTGCTATTTCATCTATTGTGAATGCGTTGACCTCTGGTAAATAAATTCCCACGTTAAAGCCTCAAAATTAAATATATATACAACATATAGTACTTAATTGGACCGCCTGCTACAACATATGGTTGGTGGATGAATATTTCAGGCGTTTAATATTCACCAAGTGACTTTTGGTTAATTTTTGTAGTTCTGAGGCATATGGTAAATATACAAAGATTTTATACAGTGGAGATGCTCTTAGACTACCTTTAACAATTATTATCGCTAATTAATTTTCGCAAATAAAATGTTCCGTATATGTTCCGTGCGGGCATAAAAAAACCACTCACATTACTGTAAGTGGTTGATTTATATGGCGTCCCCAAGGGGGTTCGAACCCCTGTTACCGCCGTGAAAGGGCGGTGTCCTAGGCCTCTAGACGATGGGGACTAAGTCTTATTTATTACTACTAAAGTGAATCGTCTAAATCACTTTTCCACCAAAAATTGGTGGAGCCAAGCGGGATCGAACCGCTGACCTCAACACTGCCAGTGTTGCGCTCTCCCAGCTGAGCTATGGCCCCTCTCGGTAGGACGCGAATTGTACTGAATGATAAGCAGAGTGTCTAGCTTTCTTGGTTAGCAATTTTGGTTTTTATGAATTCAATGCCTCTATTTATATTTCTTACGCAAGTGTCTTTGCCTAATAGAAATAAAGTGGCATCCAGTGAAGGTGACACTGACGTACCTGTTAATGAAACTCGCAACGGTTGAGCCACTTTACCAAGCTTAACGTCTAGCGCTTCTGCAGTATCAAGTATTACCTGATGCAACGGGTCTTTTGACCAGTCAGATAACTGTTCAAATTTTCCCAACATCATTTCTAATGGTTCTAACGCAGCAGCTTTTAAATTCTTTTTAGCTGCTTTTTCATCAAACTCGTCATAATCGTTATAGAACAGCAGGCTTTTTTCTGCCATTTCTTTAAGCGTTTTTGCACGTTCCTGCTGCGTTTTAACAATTTCGACTACATCTGGACCATTCTCAACATCACAGCCTAAGGTTTTTAGCTGCTCTATTAACGGAGAAACCAAACTACTAGGTTCCGCTTTCATAATATATTGCTGATTAATCCACTGCAGTTTTTCAGTATTAAACGCCGACGCCGTTTTGTTAACATCTTTAATATCAAACAACTCAATCATTTCGTCACGACTGAACAGTTCTTGATCACCATGCGACCAACCTAACCTTACTAAATAGTTCAGCAAGGCTTCTGGTAAATAACCCTCATCACGGTATTGCATAACGCTGACTGCACCGTGTCTTTTGGATAAACGCGCGCCATCGTCGCCTAGAATCATCGGTACGTGGGCAAAGTGTGGTGCGTCAGCACCCAATGCCTTCATAATGTTGATTTGGCGAGGCGTATTATTAATATGGTCATCACCACGAATGATGTGCGTCATGTTCATGTCTAAGTCGTCCACAACAACCGTTAAATTATACGTTGGCGTGCCGTTTGAGCGGGCAATAATCAAATCATCTAACTCGCCATTGCTAATCGTTATTTCACCACGCACGAGGTCATCAAATACAACCTCACCTTGCTCTGGGTTTTTAAAACGAACAACGGGGTTAACACCTTCAGCTGCGTCCGTACGATGACGACATTTGCCGTTATAGCGAGGCTTCTGTTTATTAGCGCGCTGTTCTTCACGCACCGTTTCAACTTCCTCTGCGGAGCAATAACAATGGTAGGCATCACCTTGGTCCAGCAATTGTTGAATAACTTCTTCATAACGCGGGAAGCGCTCTGTTTGGAAGAATGGTCCTTCATCGTGCGTTAAGCCCAACCACTCCATACCATCAAAAATCGCTTGAACGGACTCATCAGTAGAGCGCTCTCTATCGGTATCTTCAATACGTAAAATGAATTGGCCATTGGTTTTTTTAGCGTAAAGCCAAGAAAACAAGGCTGTCCTAGCACCACCAACGTGCAAGTAACCCGTTGGGCTGGGGGCAAAACGTGTGCGAACTGTCATTTAACATTACCGCTTTTTAAGAAAGGCGATATTTTAGCAAAAACTTAAGCACTACGTTTCTTTAAATATTCGCGTCTCGGCGGAATTTTATTAAATCAAGAATGCGTGTTTTGGTGTTATCCAACACCACCGCCATACCGGGTTTAATGCCATGCTCTGAAGCAACAAACGCCTTCATAGTATTGCAAATTTGCCCATCCAAACGTACACCTAAACCACGTACGTTCATCATGTTTGCCCAATCGCCAAACATTTGCAGGGTCATTTCACAGGCGGTAATAATATAAGTAATTTCTAACTTAGGGTGTTTTTTAACCTCTTTAACAATCACCTCACCAATCTGGTGGACGGTAGTAATAAACACAGGCAATACCTGCTTAGTTGGCAAGCTGTGAACACACTTACCAATAAAGCACTGGCCACACACCGGGTTGTTTGTTTCGTGTGCACACTCTTGAGTAAAGCGACCCGATGGACACTCGAACGGTTTGTGGCAATAAGAAAAACCGATGACCAGTTTGCTGTTTTTCTTGACCAGCATGTCTCTAAATTCTTGTTCGTTTTTTAGCCCGTAAAAGAAAAAGTCGTCATCACGCGTGAAAGGTAATGGCGTTAAATAAGAACGAATTAAGTTAAACCCATGTTTAATGGGGTTAGAAAAAAAGTATTTAATAAAAAACTTTTCTTCATCGTATTTCGCCAAGTAGTTCATCGCCTTCCAACGAAGGTGCTTTTTTGTTTTTGGCCGAATACCGGGTAACTTAGGAATTTTTACTAACTGCCTAATAGGGTGACTTTGTTCAAGCTCGCTAGAACGCACATCCCAGCTTTTTTCAGCGTCTTCCCACGTACTATGTTTATCCCAATGCGCGCTCATTACATGGCCTATTGATTAAATAAAATTTTGCTGCCGTCTACTTTATAGGTCCAAGGTAGGCCGCTATTTTTCCAGCCATTCACTGTTCTATGGCCTTTATCGGCACCTTTCTTAGCCTTATCACCCTCAAAACCATCCACCATAGTATATGCCTGCGTGTAACCTAGCTTGGTAGCCAATGTGGCTGCTTTGCCACTGCGTGTACCCGAACGACACATAAAAATAATAGGCGTGTTTGTATTAAAGCCTTTGGCCGCTACCAATTCTTCAAAAACAATGGGGAAATCACCATTAATAACCTTTTGGTAACGATGCTTCTTCTCATCCCATTCATCAAAGTCATTGTCCATATAAGGTATAACCGCATCCACTAAAGATGTCCAACCAACAAATTCAACTTCAGCGGGCGTTCTCACATCAATAAAAAGAATATCATCAGCGCTGTCCTGTACAACAGCATAGGCTTGTGTTGCTGTTAAATATTTATTAGATTCGGACTGTTTCTTTTCCTTTAAACTGTCGGTCGTAATCGTTGTTTTTATATCAACGGCATAACTCATTGTCGGTAATGCCACGCAAAAGCATATCAATAGAATGGCTAATCTTTTTATATAAACGTTCATGCTTAATGTCCTGTTTTTAATTTATTTACTGTTTATTTTATCCCAAACACAGGCTTCCCCAGACTCTTTCGCAAGAAAAGAAAGCCGTTCAGCGTGAAGCGCCAACTCATCATTACTGGCTTTTATCACCGCTAATCGCGGCCTATTGGTATCCAATACTTTAGGTGTTAGGTCAATTTTCGAACTACTTTCATCATCAAACAATGAATTCTGACCACCGGTCATCATCAGATAAACATCAGACAGAATCTCGGCATCCAGCAACGCACCGTGCAATTCACGTTGGCTATTGTCTATTTCATACCGTTTGCACAAAGCATCCAAACTATTACGCTGGCCAGGGAACATTTTGCGCGCCATATGTAAGGAATCAGTTACCTCGCACCATGAAGCCATATCCACTTGTTCTGAACCCATCAGCTTATATTCATGGTTAATGAAGCCAACATCAAAGGCAGCATTATGAATCACTACTTCGGCACCTTTAAGGTACTCAAAAAGCTCTTCTGCTATGTCTTCGTACAAGGGTTTATCCGATAAAAACTCGCTAGTAAGGCCGTGGACTGCAACAGCGCCTTCATCAATGTCTCGCTGTGGGTTTAAGTAATAATGGAAGTTATTACCGGTTAAGCGTCTATTAATTAGCTCAACACAACCCACCTCAATAATACGGTGGCCTTTTTTTGGTTCAAGACCAGTGGTTTCTGTATCTAATACAATGACTCTCATAACGTATCTATGCCCATATTAGCCAACTCATCAGCACGCTCATTTCCCGGGTTGCCGCTATGCCCTTTCACCCAAACCCACTCAATGGTGTGCGTTTGCGTTAAGGCATCCAATTCTTGCCATAAATCGACATTTTTAACGGGCTTTCTGCTGGCGGTTTTCCAGTTGCGCTTTTTCCAGTTTGGCAGCCATTCATTAATACCGCTTAATACGTATTTAGAGTCGCTATTTATGACCACGTCACTGGGCTCTTTTAAAGCTTTAAGAGCCTGAATAACCGCCATCATTTCCATACGGTTATTGGTGGTATCTTGTTCACCGCCGTAAATTTCTTTATGCGTACCATTATAACTAAGGCTCGCGCCCCATCCACCAACGCCCGGGTTTCCACGGCATGCGCCGTCAGTGTATATTTGCACGCTTTTTTTCAACATGTATTGTCTTTGTTGCTGGTTTTGCTAAAGGTGATGGCATGAATCTATTCTTTAAATCTTGCAGATGGAAAACCGACGTGCCACCTGACACACGTTTTACTCCCATCACAAAATAAGCTGCTGGAACAAAAGGCAGCCATGATGTTATTTTTTCAATGACGGTTTGTTTACTGTTACTTTCTGGCCGTTTCTTGGTCAGTGGAAACAAACAACAACCTTGACTGACTTCAATCTCAAAGTTCAGTAATTTTAACCAATCTACTACCCGGTAACGACTAATAAAACGTCCATTCCAAGGTGTTTTTTGTTTCGCCTTTGGGAAAAATCGAGGTAAATGCCAAAACGCCCACGGGTTGAAGCCCATTAATAAAACGATGCCTTCTGGCTTTAACACGCGGTTCACCTCACGTAATACTTGGTGTGGGTCTTGTTCAAATTCCAAGGTATGCGGCATAATCACAATGTCAACGCTGTGGGTATCAATCGGTAAACTATCGGCTTCACCTACAAGACGCGTATAGTCCGTCGAACCATTAATTGAGTGATCCAAAATCGTATAATGCGCAAATCGCATGGCCTGATGAAACTCATCCTCCCAACCGACGAAGTCCAGTTGCAACACTTCCGCCCTAAAATTTTCACTTAATTTGGCGCTTAATAGTCTCGCTTCAGCATGCCTATAAGCACTTCCAATTGGTGTTTCATACCAATGGCGTAGTTCAATAGGTCCATCTATATGTGAGATTTTTTCATTTGACATGGTTTAAACAATCTATAATTAGCTAACTGAGAATAACCCCTATGTTCACCGTATTACATGCAATATTTAATCACAAATAAACGGCTTAAGTTCCTTTTATTTATTGGCGCTTTTGCGCTAATTTCATGCACTCCATTAGAAATTAGACCGCCTGAAGCAACTAAGTTCACCCCTGCTGTCAACCTGCTATCCGTCGATGCGCCGTTGGTCGAAAAAATGATTGCCCCCCCTGCCGTGGTTTTACCGAAAACCTTATGGCAACGATTATTTGCGCTATATCAATTACCGACCATCAATAACAAGCTCATTCAAGCTGAAATTGATTGGTATAGCCGACACCCTGAGTATTTAAACCGTGTGCAGAAAAATGCAGCGCCTTACCTCTTTCATATTGTGAATGAAATTGAAGAGCGCGGAATTCCTGGTGAACTAGCCTTACTACCGATTGTCGAAAGCGCTTATCGACCCTTTGCCTACTCACACGGTAGAGCGGCTGGGCTTTGGCAATTCATCCCATCAACCGGACGCGCTTTTGGCCTTGAGCAAACGTGGTGGTATGACGGCCGCCGTGATGTTTATACGTCTACCTCCGCGGCGCTTGATTACCTCACGCAACTGTCTAAGCGCTTTAATAACAATTGGTTGCTAGGGTTAGCTGCATACAACGCGGGAGGCGGCACCATTTCTTCTGCTATTCGCAAAAATAAACGTGCCAATAAGCCCCAGGATTTTTGGTCTTTATCGTTGCGCAAGGAAACCGAACACTACGTGCCAAAACTGATTGCCATTGCCACAATCATGGCGAATGCTGAAAAATACAATATCAAACTGGTACCTATCCCCAACAAACCTTTTTTTGAACGCGTTGATATCATTAAACAAATCGACTTGGCTCGCGCGGCCGAATTAGCCGACATCAGTATTGAGGAGTTGTACGTCTTAAACCCGTCCTACAACCAATGGGCGACGAGCCCTACTGGCCCACATTATTTATTGATTCCCATTGAAAAGGTACCCGTATTTAAGGCCCGAATTGCTGAACTGGCCGACTCACAACGGCTAAAGTGGGCGCGTCATAAGGTCAAATCTGGCGAAACCATTGGGCATATTGCACGGCGCTACCGAACAACGGTTACGCAAATAAAGCAGGCAAACGGAATTCGTAATAACACCATCAGAGCAGGTAAGCACTTACTAATTCCTACCGCGAATTATAATATCGCGCTGTATTCTAATAGCGTTGCAATGAGAAAAAATACGATTGTTAATACCAAACGTAAAGGCTACAAAATTAAGTATCGAGTTAAGTCCGGTGATTCTTTTTGGGGCATTGCCAAGCAATATCAGGTGGGTATTCGCCAATTGGCCAAATGGAATGCTATGGCACCCGGCGATACCTTAAAGGTTGGGCAAACATTGGTGGTGTGGGGTAAGCACTCACATGCCAGCCCATCGACACCCCTAACCGCCTCGCGCAAACACCAAACCATTCGCTATACGGTTAGATACGGGGACTCTTTGTACCTTATTTCAAAAAAATTCAATGTCAGCATTGCCGACCTAAAACGCTGGAATGTTTTAAATAAGAAGTATTTAAAACCCGGTCAAAAGCTAAAAATTATTGTTGACGTTACTCGCTCTTAAACAATAAGCAATTCACTTGATGGCTAGAGCTTAAGCGAATATTCGCCGGTTGTTGTTCGCTGCATTGCGGCATCGCTTCTGCACAACGAGTATGAAAGTGACAGCCACTTGGCGGATTTGAAGGTGACGGCATATTGTCGGGCAGTTTTATCACGTTACGTTGTTGCTGTTTATCCCAGCTTGGGATGGCATCGATTAACGCTTTTGTGTAGGGGTGAGCGGGGCTATTCAACACCTCTTCAACCGTTCCCTCTTCCACAATACGCCCTAAATACATCACTGCTACAGTATCGGCTAAATACGAGACAACCGACAAATCATGCGTGATAAATAAATAACTTAACCCTTGCTCTTTTTGTAGCCTTTTCAGTAAGTTCAACACTTGTGCTTGCACGGATACATCCAGCGCACTGGTTGGTTCATCACAAACAATAACCGACGGCTTAACCGCTAATACCCGCGCGATGCACAGGCGTTGACGTTGCCCGCCTGAAAATTCATGTGGGTAACGTTGCCTAACATCGGTGGTCAAACCCACCTTAAGCAATAAATCGTCGCATTGCTGCTGCACGTCCATATCACTTAAATTGGGCCTTAAGGCTTTTAAACCTTCTTCTAATATATCGCCCACCAACATCCTAGGGTTCATGGATGAAAACGGGTCTTGAAAGATGATTTGTAATTGCCCACGATAGCGATTGAACTCTTGATCGCTCAGTGCGGCTAAATCACAACCATCGTAATTCACTTGACCCGATGTAAGCGGTAATAGTCGCAATAACCCTTTGCCTAATGTGGTCTTGCCACAACCAGACTCGCCCACTAAAGCTGTAGTGGCGCCCGGTTTTAATTCAAAACTCACCCCATCGACCGCTTTAACTTGGCCGACTGTGCGCTTCAATAAGCCTTTTTTAATCGGAAAATGAATTTTTAAATTTTTGACCGTCAACGAAGACTTACCAAACACCTGCTTGCTTGAAGAAATTGGCACAAATGGGGTCGGCACAGTCTGCACAAGCTCAGCATGCTTTACGCAACGTACTTGGTGAACTTGAGATATTGATTGCCATTTGATTTCTGCGCCTTCAACGCAGACAGCTTCTTTATAATCACAACGTTCGGCAAATCGACAACCACTAAACTCAGCCGACAATTTAGGCACTGAGCCTGATAAGGTTACCAGCGCCTCATCGCGTTTATCCATTTTAGGTAATGAGTCAAACAGCCGTTGACTATAAGGGTGCGCTGAGCACCTAAAAAAATCGTCGCGCGTAGCCACTTCAACCAACTGACCTGCGTACATAACGGCCACTTTATCAGCTATATCCGCCACAATGCCAAGGTCATGCGTGATAATCCACAAAGACATGCCCGTTTGGCGCTGTAAGTCTTTCAATAACTGTAAAATTTGCGCTTGAATCGTTACATCCAACGCGGTGGTTGGCTCATCTGCTATCAATAAATCAGGTTCATTCGCCAGCGCCATAGCTATCATCACGCGCTGACGCATGCCTCCCGATAGTTGATGCGGAAACGCCGCGTAGCGTTCTTCCGCATCCGGCATCCCTACCTGCTTAATTAAGCTAATCACCTTTGCCTTAACAGCTGAAGCCGATTGTTGCTTGTGTAATAAGACTGTTTCTCCAATTTGTTCCCCAATGCTCATCACCGGGTTCAGCGATATCATGGGGTCTTGGAAAATCATCGAAATACGGACGCCGCGGATGTTACGCATATCTTTTTCAGCCATCCGCAGTAAATCCTTACCTCGGTAAAGCACCTTACCCGCTGTTATTTGTGCATTATTGGGTAATAAACGTAACGCAGACAGTGCCGATACTGATTTCCCACAACCGCTCTCGCCTACCAAGGCAAAGGTTTCCCCCTCGGCAATCTCAAAACTGATGCCATCAACCGCCTTTATGCTGTCAGACTGTTGATTGAACTGGGTTTTTAAACCTTCAATTGAGAGTAGCGGCTGCGACATACTGTTTATGCTTTCAGTAAGTCCACAACGGCGTTCAAACCGGCGTTATTTAACTGAATGTCCGTTTGCGCTTGCACCGTTGGTTTTGCGTGATAAGCAACGCTTAAACCTGCCTCATCCATCATCAACAAATCATTTGCGCCATCACCCATAGAAATTACTTGGCTGGCGTTTATTGCTAATTCATTTGAAAGCGCCAATAGCAGATCTGCCTTAGCTTGAGCACCGATAATATCACCGACCACTTTTCCGGTTAATCGTCCGTCTTCAATGCCTAAGGTATTTGCTAAGGTGTAATCTAAGCCGAGCCTGTCTTTTAATTTATCCGTGAAGAAGGTAAAACCACCAGAAACCAAGGCCAGTTTAATATTTGATTCTTTAAGGAATAAAATCAATTCTTCTGCCCCTGGGTTAAGCGTTAAGCGCTCGTCGTATACCCGTTGCAACTCCTCTACGGGCAAGCCTTTTAATAACGCGACGCGCTGCGTTAACGACGCTTCAAAATCCAATTCCCCGCGCATGGCTGCTTCTGTTATTCCCGACACTTGCGCTTTAATACCCAACATGTCGGCAATTTCATCGATGCATTCAATGGAGATAAACGTCGAATCCATATCCGTTACGAATAAGCGAATAGCTTTAGCATCAAATGACGCTTCTAAGCGGCTAACATCACAACCGAGTTGTTCACGAATAGCCGATAATTCAACCAGCTCATTAGATTCAAGGGCATAAAAACTACTCTTTTTGACGGGTATTTTGGAGAATGCCTCATCAATTAGATTCAATTCTTCGGTTGAGAAACTATTTTTATGGAAAATATATTTATTCATTTATCAATAGGTTACAAACTTTAGTTAAAGTAATATGTGTTAGTTATTAGCCCGTGGGTCAAAAGCATCACGAACCACATCAGCAAATAAATTTGCCGCTAGCACCAGCGTAAACATAAACACAAAAGAAGCCGCCAGCGACCACCAAACAATCGGCTCACGTGCCATTTCGAGTCGAGAGGTATTGATCATATTGCCCCAACTGTAGGTAGATGGGTCAACACCAATGTTAATGTATGACAGCACCGCTTCGGCGAGTACAAGGCCACTAAAATCCAATACCACGGTTATCATCACCAAGTGCATTACATTCGGCAACACGTGCCGTTTTAGTATTTGCAGCCGTTTTACACCCAAGGCTTGTGCCGCTACTACGTAGTCCATTTCACGTATCTTCAAGGTTTCTGCCCGTAATAAACGGCATAAGCCCGTCCAGCTGGTGACACCCAAAATCATGCAAAGCAGTAATAAGCGCATATCTGCTCGGTCTTCCAGCGTGGTAAATAATTCGGGATTATTAGCCATATACACCTGCGCCATTAAAATAGCCGCTGCAATCAATAACACACCGGGTATAGAGCTTAGCGTCGTATAGAGGTATTGGATAACATCGTCGACCCAGCCTCGAAAGAAACCTGCCATCAGTCCCAAACTAATCGCTATGGGTAGCATAACGATGGTGGTTAAGGCACCAATCACCAAGCCAGTTCTAATACTTTTAATGGCCTGATACAGAACATCTTCGCCAACCTTATCGGTGCCTAAAATATGATAGTAAGGCGCCAAATTAGCCGTTGCACCTAACAATAGAAATACAGCCAGCAAGGTCCATACGCACGACTTAAGGCCGTTAGTATCTTGTTTAAAGGGGTGCTGGCCACGAATACCTGTTATGAAAAGTATCAACAGCAACCAAACCAACACGGCTACTGCAACGCCCATTAATATTTTATTACCAATATCGCTGGTTTTTTCAACCTCTGGATAGGCCAAATGAGAAACTGCAAATACTAACCGTGGGTAATGCCATTGCGACTGGCCATTACTGTCAGCAACCATTTCCTTGGCATACGCCGTGTGCGCAAACGGCATTGAGTACGTTTTCTCAACACGTGTTCTTATCGGTGTTAATACAATATCCAGTAAGCTCAATGTTTTTGCGTGCTCACTGACCTCGCCACTGGCCAGTGTGTCATGGTGCTGAATACGAACCGAGTCCAACACGCCAACAAGAATAAACACCAATAGCATGGTTAAAGAAACAACCCCGACGGTACTTTCAAAAACTTGGCCCCAAGGACGACGTAAATGTTCTTTTTTACTACTAGCCCAAGCACCATACATGCCTGCTATCACCAACGCAAACACCGCAATATCTGTCCATAGCAGCGTTAACATCAGTCTAACCTAACCCGCGGGTCAACCAGAGTGTACGAAATATCGGTTAACAACAAGCCGATGATATATAAGAACGACCCCAAGAACACCATTGAACGGACAATCGCAAAATCTTGGCTGCTGATAGCGTCAATGGTGTAACTACCTAAACCGGGTATGCCGAAAAATGATTCCGTGATTAAACTGCCCATAAACAACAACGGTAAAATAACCACGATACCGGTCAATATAGGAATCAGTGCGTTTTTAAGGACGTGTTTAAATAATATTTGTAAGTCCGACAAGCCCTTCGCTTTCGCTGTTCGAACATAGTCTTTAGCTGACTCCTCCAAAAACAAGGTTCGATACCATCGCACTCCGGACCCGAGCCCACCAACAATGCCGATTAGGACCGGTAATATGATAAATTTTACGGCATCCATACCCGGTGCATAGCCAGAGATGGGCGTGAGAACGAGCAGTTTGCCAATGAAATACTGGCCAGCAATAATATAAAACAAGCCCGATATGGACATCAGCGTAATGCAAATAAACAAGCCGCCAAACTCCAAGTAACTGCCACGATAAAAAATCAGCAGCAACGCGAAGGTGATGTTCGCCAATACGCCAAAAATTAATGATGGAATAGCAATCGCCAGACTCGGCCACATACGCTGTGAGATATCGGCAATGATATCGCGGCCGTTATCTGACGCGCCTAAATCAAACACGAATAAACCCACTGATTTTTCAAAGAAGATGGTCTTAGATGCCTGAGCAAACCCCTCTTCTTCTTCATTCCATAATAAAGGCAAGTCGTAACCACGTTGAGCTTTCCAATTATCCACAGCGGCTTGTGACACGTGTTTATCACCCAATTGCATACGCGCCATATCATCCGGCGTGTTGACAACAAAAAACAGCAAGAAGGTAAGGATGTTAACGCCCACCAGTACCGGCAATACATACAATAAGCGTCGAAGTATGTAATTAATCATAGGGCGGTTGAACGTTCAATACGCCTGTAGATCACATACGCGGGCATTAACAGGCAGATAAACACCAACAACAACACAACCAATGGCCAATAAACCGGCTTATTCCATGCTGCTTGATACTCGTGACGCTGTGCTGGGTCTATATTGATGTATTTGGTTTTATTATTCGCCATTAAATTTGGATTGACGTTTTTATACCAAGCATGATGCAGTGAAAAGGCTTTTGGGTGAAAGCCCCATAGCCAGGGTGCATCGTCTTGTGTAATAGCAATCATTTGATTAATAATGGCTTCTCGTTGCGGCGTATTATCCATAGTACTCATTGTTTCAAATAAAGCATCAAATAGTTCATTTTGATAATTAGCTGCGTTCTCGCCGCCATGCACAGCCTTCGCGTTTTTACCGTATAACAAAAACAAAAAGTTTTCAGGGTCTGGGTAATCGGCGTTCCAGCCCCACATAAACATTTGCGCATTGCCGTTTCGCATTTTCTCTTGGAAGCGGTTGTAATCCGTTCCCCGTATAACCAATTGAATGTTTAACTTATTAAATTGCTTACGCAACCAATTCAACCTCGCCTTGCTGTCTGGCCCGCTGTCCATCGTGTCAAAATATAACACCAAAGGCTTAGCTGTTGATGAATCAATACCGTTAGCGTACCCCGCTTCTGCCAGCAACGCTTTTGCCTCCTCAACAGATCGCCTTTGCACACCATTTTGTACCGTATAAACCGCTTGATTAATGCCTTTATCGCCAGCAACATGGCCAAAAATTCCCGGTGGGATAATGCTCTGTGCCGGCACGCCACGGCCGTTTTGAAAAATTGAAATATACTCCTCATAATCCACCACAATGGAAATCGCTTGACGGAGTTTCTTTGCCTTCTCGGTATAGCCACCCAGCACTTTATCCAGCATATTAAACCCCAGGTAATAACTCGATGTTGTCACCGCTGTTTGCAAATCAATCTCGCGCTCCAGCATGTCCTCAGTTAAACCAACGTCTCCAGCACCTGAAAAGCTAACCGCTTGGTCAAAGCTATCTGAACTGATCCCCGATGAATCGTAATAGCCTTGCAAGAATTTATTCCAATAAGGAATGCTTTCTTTTTCTAATGAAAACATCACTTTATCCGTGAGCGGCAGCTTTTTCCCTGCATCGTTCAGCAAGCCTTTTTCTCTAGAATCTGCGGCCCCGTCTGTCGGGTAAAACTCATCATGAAAATTCGGGTTCTTCGCCAATACCATTCGCCGATTAGGATTATTCTCTTGTAAATAATAAGGCCCTGTTCCTACTGGAAACCAGTCTAAACTGATGTTTTTCTTCTGTAGGTTGGGGTTACTGTAAAACTCATCCGCCTCCCAAGGCATGGGCGCAAAAAACGGCATCGCCAACCAATTGATAAATTGTGGGTACTTTCCCTTAATACGAATACTAAAATTCAAATCGTCTATTCGCTTAACGCCCAACATAGACTCGGACTGCAAGCGCTGCGTTTTACGTAACATCGGGTATTGCTTTTTTAACGCGGTTTGTTTTGCCGAAAACTCAGTAAAACCAACAATGTAATTACCCATTAAACCGGCTATAGGAGACTGCGTGGCAGGATCAGCTAAGCGTTTTATTTGGTAAATAAAGTCATCCGATGTTAATTGGCGGCTCGTTAGTGGCAAATCGTAAACATTCTCACCACTCCACTCAAGCGGTAGCTCCTTATGCAGCGCCACATTAAAGCTTGGGTGAGGCTGAAAACTCACTTTTGGCATAATGGACAGTTGGTACTCGCTGTAGGCAATATGTGCATCAGCGGCGTCCACAGGCAGTTGAGCGCCCGTGTAATCAAAGTAGCTGACCGTTGGCATGGATGCGGCTAATAACGGCTCGAGCTGATACGGCCTTTTAAGGTAATGGTATTGAAATAATGGCTCGTAAACTTGCGCAATAATCGCGTACTCATTTGAGCTATACGCCTTCGCTGGATCAAGGTGTTTGGGGCGTTCAGAAAAAGCCGTGTAGATAATTTTTTCTGTATGCTCGGATTCACTATAGGGGTTGTTTAAAGCGCTGTCTGAACAAGCCGATAGCAGCAAAAAAACAACGATAACAACATGTTTGATTGGTGTACTCATCGAGTTAAATGATAAGCATTATCACGAGCGTAAAATCTGATCCTCGCCTTCACTTCGAGCAATGATAACCGCGCCACAAGAGTCACTGAACACGTTCACACTGGTTCTGCACATATCAAGCACACGATCAACCGCGAGAATTAAACCAATACCTTCCAACGGCAAACCGATGGTCGCCAAAATAATACTGATCGCCACTAAGCTTGCAGCTGGAATGCCCGCAACACCAATCGACGTTACCAGCGCAGTAATAACAATTAGAAACTGTTCCGTAAACCCTAAGTCCAAACCGTATGCTTGTGCAATAAACATCGCGGCGACACATTCATACAGTGCCGTACCATCCATGTTAATGGTGGCGCCCAGCGGCAAAACAAAACTACTCGTTCTATTCGACACGCCAGCATTTTTTTCAACGCATTCAAGGGTAATGGGTAATGTGGCAGACGATGAACTGGTTGAAAAGGACGTCAATATAGCCGGCAGCATTGCCTTGTAATGACGCAGGGGATTAACGCGGCCTAAATACTTCAATACGATGGGCATCACCACAAACATGTGCAGGGCTAACGCGAACACCACGGTGAAGAAAAAATACGCTAACGGTAAAAAGGCGGCTAAACCTGTAGAGGCGACGACTTTAGCGACTAAGCCGAACACACCAATGGGCGCAAACGTCATCACCCAATCGGTCATTTTCATCATCACTTGCAACACGGCGTTCCAAAATGTCAGTAACACCTTTTTATTCTCTTTCGCTATTTGAGTTAAAAAGTAACCGAACAATAGGCCGAAGAATATCAGCCCTAACATTTGGCCATTAGCGGCCGCTTCAACTATATTAGTGGGTACCATGCGTAAAAAGATACCCGTTAAGTCACTCGCACCTTTACCTTCAACTTTGGCAGCAATATCACTGATATCCGCTGTTAAACCTACCCTATCACGAACCGGTTCGCCGTCTATAGTTCCGGGCTCAACCACATTTACCAACAGTAAACCAATTAAGATGGCCACAACGCTGGTCGACAAGTAATAGGTAATGGTTTTACTGCCTAGTCGCCCAAGTCCACCTAAATCACCCATATTTCCTATACCGCAAATAATAGATGAAAAGATAAGCGGCACAATCAGCATTTTCAAGGC
This sequence comes from Cycloclasticus sp., assembly GCA_012959695.1. Taxonomy (GTDB): domain Bacteria; phylum Pseudomonadota; class Gammaproteobacteria; order Methylococcales; family Cycloclasticaceae; genus Cycloclasticus. Next base: position 33,903 of record DUCS01000001.1, on the reverse strand, counting down.
ATTAAGGAACAGAGTTCCAAGAAAAACGTACACATCGTAAAACACAAAGGAACCAATTCCTGCAGTCTCACCTGTTAATATACCGGCAACAATAGCCAAGCCAATTGCTATAAATATCTGCCAGTGTAATTTCATGTTTTTTACTCGGGTTTATTGGCGAATTTAACATCCGCATCGACACTTAAATTCGCTAAAGAGGCTGCCAAGGTTACTTCACCTTTTAAACGTGCCAAGAATTTTTTAAATGATTCACGAGAAGCATCTGTAATATCTGCTTCATCACCATCGGTTATTTTATTGAGTTCAATGATAACCGCGTCTCCATTACTTAAAACGCTTTCCTTGAATGAAGGCTCACCCTCCACAGGGTGTGACATACTAAAGGCGTCCCTTAATAAAACATCAGGCACTGATTTTTCGCTTCGCATCACAGGCCCCACATCAGTTAATGTTACATCGCTCGCTTCAGACAATGCCTTAATCGACTCACCTGAGTTAATTTTAGCCATCAATTCAGCTATTTTTTGTTTAAGTAAAAGACCTGCTTTATCAGATTTTACCGCCAGCTCCACTGCGCCACGCACATCGTCTAACGACATAACAGATTCCGGTTTATGTTCTTTTATACGCAATATAACTAGGTGTTCTGGGGCTACCTCGATGGCTTCACTATTATTACCCGCCAACACATCTTCACTAAAAACAGCATGTCGCACTTTGTCTGATGACGCAACACCCTCAGCGGTATTTTTAGACACGTTCTCTTGCTGCTTAATAGACAAACCAAGCTCTTCAACCAACGCATCAAGCCCATCTGGGTTTTCGAAGCCTAATTCAGCAAACCTTTCAGCTGATTGGTAAAATATTTCACTCGCTGTTGTTTTTTTAAGTAATTCCTTAACTTTTTCAGCAACCACAGCATATGTTTGAATCGTATCTGCCTCTAATTCTGTAAGTTTTATGATATGAAACCCATAACTCGTCTGAACAACCTCACTCACACCACCCGCTTCTAGAGCTGATAATGTCTTTTCAAACACAGAATCCATCATGCCTTCAGTAATGATTCCTAAATCACCACCAGACTTCGATGAGCCAATATCATCAGAGAAATCAGCAGCCAATTTAGCAAAGTCTTCACCGTTCTTAATTCTAACTAAAACTTCCTCTGCTAGCTTTCTCTTTACTTCCGCCTCAGCTTCAGCCGTTCCATCCGCGGCTTCTAACAATATATGGCTCGCTCTACGGTGGCCTAATGCAGTAAAACTTTGTTTTTCACTTTCATAAAAGGCTAACAATTCATCTTCAGTTGGATTAACGTCGGCCATTAAATCGCTCAAATTCAATTCAACGTAATCAATAGAGGCTTGCTCTTGGCTTTTATAAAGGTGTTCATTTTCGTTGTAACTTTTAACTATTTCGTCTTCATTCACTTCTAAGTCATTCATTACTGACGCTATTGACAATGAAATATAACGAATATCACGTGTTTGATTATTGAGTCGATAAAAATCAACTATTTCACTATCATCAACGAGTGTCGTGTTAACAATTGCATTTATGAATTGATCACGTTGCAAGCCAACCTTTACTTGTTGCACAAAGCCATTAGTCGTCATGCCACGTGCTTGCAGTAACTGCATATAAGATTCTTTATCAAATTGTCCATTTTTTTTAAATGCATCAATGGTAGAAATCACATCAAGAATAGCTTTCTCAGAAGCCACGTAACCATCATTTTCCACTGTATGAAGCACTAATTGGTCCTGTACTAAACGGTTTAGCGACTCAAGACGGATTGCCTCTTCATTAAACAAGTCCGGCGAATATTGGTCCGCGTATTGCTCCTTTAACTGAGCAATACGTTGTTGATAGGCTTGATTAACATCGGCTTGATAAATTTGATAATCACCCACCTCTGCAACAGGTGTTTCCGAGCCCCCGCTGCTATAGTTTTGCAAACCAAATAATGCAAATGGTATTGAAATCATTATAAGAATAACTATTCCTAGCCAACCTTTAACGTGTGTTCTTAATTTGTCTAACATAAATAAAACCTAATCAAAAAATTCAAAAAAAAACCCTAAGACCTCAACGGCCTTAGGGTTGTTTGGCGGAGTGGACGGGACTCGAACCCGCGACCCCCGGCGTGACAGGCCGGTATTCTAACCAACTGAACTACCACTCCTAAGTTGGTGGGTGCTGAGGGGATCGAACCCCCGACATTCGCCTTGTAAGGGCGACGCTCTCCCAGCTGAGCTAAGCACCCTTGGATAGAAAGAGGCGCTAGTTTACAGAAGCCTTTAAAGATTTTCCAGCTTTAAATGAAGGAATATTTGAGGCTTTAATTTGGATAGTTTCGCCAGTTTGTGGATTACGGCCAGCACGTGCAGAACGCGCCTTTACAGAAAACGTACCGAAGCCAATAAGTGAGACTGAATCGCCACCTTGAAGTGCAGATGTTACTGATGAAATTGTTGCATCTAATGCACGACCAGCATCTGCTTTAGTAAGACCTGATGCTTCTGCAATTGCGTTAATAAGTTCTGATTTATTCATGAAGTTCCCCCAATAGGATAATTTATATTTTATAAAAATTGATTTTTTTTGCTGTTGAATCATCTAGCAGTTATGTCTGTTTTGCTATTAAAACAACAGGATAATTTATATCCTTTCACACCCCTAAATGTCAAGCAGAATAGGACTTTTAAGTGACTTTTCTACACAAAAATTCAAAAAAAAAATCAGCACTTCTCACCCTGTTTCTACATTAGGTGTTTAATGTGCTGTTATTGTTTTACTTTTTCCAGATTTTGTTTTCTTAGCGCCATCTTTTGAAGATTGTTCAACAGCCTTCACAGGAACTGGTGTTTTCTCAAGAGCGACAGCCAACACTTCATCAATCCAACGTACAGGAATGATTTTTAGGTTTTGTTTTATATTCGCGGGCATCTCAACTAGGTCTTTTTCATTTTGATGCGGAATGATAACCGTGGTAATTCCACCCCTTAGTGCTGCTAATAATTTCTCTTTTAAGCCACCGATGGGTAACACCTCTCCACGCAGTGTGATTTCTCCTGTCATAGCCACATCTGCAAGCACAGGAATACCTGTTAACGATGAGACTAGCGCCGTACACATACCAACACCAGCACTTGGCCCATCTTTAGGCGTAGCACCTTCTGGTACGTGTACATGGATATCATTTTTTTGGTAAAAATCAGATTGAATGCCTAAAGTAGCTGCACGGCTTCTAACAACCGTTAAAGCCGCTTGAATGGATTCCTGCATAACATCGCCTAACTTACCTGTTAGTGTCAATTTACCTTTACCTTCGGTAATAGCCGACTCTATGGTTAATAGTTCACCACCAACTTCCGTCCACGCAAGACCCGTCACTTGGCCTACCTGATTAGTTTCTTCAGCTTTACCAAAATCAAAACGCCTGACGCCTAAATACTTATTTAAATTGCGTGACGTTACATTGATTCTTTTTTTCGGCTTGCTTAATAAAATATCGCGCACCACCTTACGGCAAATTTTCGACATTTCTCTATCAATATTCCTAACGCCAGCTTCACGCGTGTAATAACGAACCGTGTCTCTAATCGCCGATTGACTTATATGCAACTCAGACTCTTTTAAACCATTGTTTTTCAGCTGTTTAGAAATTAAATAATCTTCTGTTATATTGATTTTTTCATCTTCTGTGTAACCCGCCAAGTTAATAACTTCCATACGGTCAAGCAATGGGCCGGGGATATTCATACTGTTTGCTGTCGCAACAAACATCACCTCAGATAAATCAAAATCAACTTCTAGATAATGATCATTAAAGGTATTGTTTTGTTCAGGATCTAACACCTCAAGCAATGCTGAAGCTGGATCGCCTCTGAAATCCATTGCCATTTTGTCAATTTCGTCTAATAAAAACAATGGATTACGTGTTTCAACCTTCGAGAGGTTTTGTAAAATCTTGCCAGGCATTGAACCTATGTATGTCCGTCTATGGCCTCTTATTTCGGCCTCATCGCGTACACCACCCAAGGACATGCGAACAAACTTGCGGTTAGTCGCTCGGGCAATAGACTGTCCTAAGGACGTCTTGCCAACGCCTGGAGGCCCAACTAAACAAAGAATGGGGCCCTTCATATTTTTAACACGTTGTTGCACAGCCAAATATTCTAAAATCCGTTCCTTAACTTTTTCTAAACCAAAATGGTCCGTATCTAACACTCGTTGTGCCGCAGATAAATCATGCCTAATGCGTGAGCGTTTTTTCCAAGGCACACCGAGCAAGCAATCAATGTAATTCCGAATAACACTCGCTTCGGCCGACATGGGCGACATCATTTTTAATTTACTGAGCTCAGATTCGGCCTTTTCTCTTGCCTCTTTTGACATGCCTGCTTTTGCAATCTTTTGTTCAATCTCATCTGTTTCGTTTGGCGAATCTTCCATCTCACCGAGTTCTTTTTGAATGGCTTTCATCTGCTCACTCAGATAGTACTCGCGTTGATTTTTTTCCATCTGCTGTTTAACACGGGTGCGGATTTGTTTTTCCATCTCAAGAATATCGACCTCGCCTTCCATTAACAACATAAGGTGTTCGAGACGTTCACGAAGATTGTGCGTTTCTAATATTTTCTGTTTTTCTTCGACTTTCAGTACCATGTGTGCAGACATCGTATCGGCAAGTCGACCGGGGCCTTCAATACCTGATAATGAGGTCAAGACCTCTGGTGGAATTTTCTTATTTAATTTAACGTAATTTTCAAACGCAGACGTTACTGTGCGTATAAGCACGTCCATTTCAGACTCTTCAAGGTCCAATTCATCTTCAAGTAGCGTCACATCAGCAGCAAACAATTTATCATCCGCATGAATATTATCAATGCTGACCCTTCTTTCACCTTCTACTAAAACTTTAACCGTGCCATCTGGAAGCTTTAGCAATTGCAAAATAGTCGCCAAGGTGCCTACTTCGTATAAATCAGATTCTTTTGGGTCGTCTTGATCAGGGGTTTTTTGCGCAATTAAAACAATTTTTTTATTCTCTTCCATCGCCAAGTCAATCGCTTGAATTGATCTATCACGACCAACAAAAAGAGGGATGACCATGTGCGGGTAAACCACGACGTCTCTTAATGGAAGAACCGGTAAATTGCTTAAATTTTGTTTATCACTCATTGAAATATCGCCTTAAAAATATTAATCCTCGTTAGTTATTAATATTAGGGCATGAAGATCATTTTTCAACCCTCCAAACACAAAAAAAGGCGCCTTAAGCGCCTTTTTTTGTGTTTGGAGTTACCTTACTCAGATGAAACTAACTTCTTCTCATTTTCATAAATGAATAATGGCGTTGACTCGCCTCTGATAACCTTTTCATCAATCACAACTTTACATACATTATCGAGTGTTGGTAAGTCATACATCGTATCCAATAAGACTTGTTCTAAAATCGTTCTTAACCCACGTGCACCCGTTTTCCGTGCCATCGCTTTTTTAGCCACTTCACGCAAGGCATCTTCTCTGAACTCTAACTCAACGCCTTCCATTTCAAAGAGTCTTTTATATTGTTTCGTTAATGCATTTTTTGGTTCACTTAATATTTCAATCAACGCTTCTTCATCAAGCTCTTCTAGCGTAGCGACAACCGGTAAGCGGCCGACAAATTCAGGTATTAAGCCGTATTTAACCAAATCTTCAGGTTCAACGTCTTGTAATACTTCACCAATCAATGGTTCTTCATCAGACCCAATGACGTCGGCTGAAAAACCAATGCCGGCATTTTCTTGCGAACGATCTTTGATTACTTTTTCTAAGCCAGAAAACGCACCACCTACAATAAACAGTATATTGGACGTGTCCACTTGTAAGAACTCTTGCTGCGGATGTTTTCTTCCACCTTGCGGAGGAACAGAAGCGACCGTGCCTTCAATAAGCTTTAACAAAGCTTGTTGAACGCCTTCCCCTGATACATCACGCGTTAATGAAGGGTTATCAGATTTACGTGAAATCTTATCAATTTCATCAATGTAAACAATGCCACTTTCTGCCTTTTCAACATCAAAGTCACATTTTTGCAGAATTTTTTGAATGATATTCTCGACGTCCTCACCCACATAGCCCGCTTCAGTCAGCGTTGTTGCATCGGCAATCGTGAACGGTACATTTAACATTCTGGCCAAGGTTTCAGCCAATAATGTTTTACCAGACCCTGTAGGTCCAATCAGCAAGACATTGCTTTTGGCTAACTCGACGTCATCGGCACCCTTAGAAGCATTAAGGCGTTTATAGTGATTATAAACGGCTACGGAAAGAATTTTTTTGGCTTGTTGCTGGCCGATAACGTACTTATCTAGCGCTTTTTTAATCTCAGAAGGTTTTGGCAAATCACCATCAGTACTCGCTACTTCACTTTCTTCTAACTCTTCTTTGATGATGTCATTACAAAGTTCAACACATTCATCACAAACAAAAACGGAAGGCCCTGCAATTAGCTTTCTTACTTCGTGCTGATTTTTACCGCAAAACGAGCAAATTAAAATTTTGCTGTCGTCGCCACTTTTCTTGTCATCACTCATACAAACCTCTTTAACGTTTCTTGCTTACTATATCTGACAGATTCGATGCTCTCAATCTTTCATTGCATTTAACTATAGTATGGTCGAGATTTCGTATCTGTCTATAACCAATAGTTTACTTATCAGATTCGTCACTGCTACGACTACTAAGCACCTTATCAATTAAACCGTACTCAACCGCTTTTTCACTGCCCATAAAGTTATCTCTGTCTGTATCGCCTTTGATAACGTCAATAGATTGCCCCGTATGTTTTGCCATAATGGTATTTAGCCGGTCACGAATGAGCAGGATTTCTTTTGCATGTATATCAATATCTGACGCTTGGCCTTGAAAGCCGCCTAAAGGCTGATGAATCATCATTCTTGAATGTGGCAATGCGAAACGCTTATCTTTAGCGCCGCCGGTTAATAACAAAGCACCCATACTAGCCGCTTGGCCAATACACATCGTACTGACATCAGGCTTAATGAACTGCATCGTATCGTAAATAGACATACCGGCCGTTACTGAACCACCCGGCGAATTAATGTACAAATGAATGTCTTTATCTGGATTTTCTGATTCTAAAAACAACATCTGGGCAACAATTAAGTTAGCCATTTGATCTTCTACTTGACCGACCAAAAAGATGACCCGTTCCTTAAGTAGTCGAGAATATATATCGTAAGAACGCTCGCCCCGTGCAGTCTGTTCAACCACCATTGGAACTAACCCAAGTGCTTGTGCTTCAGCCGTATTGTCCATATTTATTCCCATGTGTTTTACATCCATTATCCAGCAGGTTGAGCTGGCGTCATTAACTCTTCAAATGTTAATGTCGTTTCTGTCACTTTTGCTTTTTCAAGCACCCAATCAACCAGTTGATCTTCCAGCACGACACCTTCAACTTTACTACGTTCTGCAGGGTTTGAGTTATACCAATTAACAACTTCTTCTGGTGACTGGTATGTTTGAGCAAACTCTTCGATTCGCTCTTGTACCTTAGCCTCATCCGCTTTAATGTCGTTTTGTTTAATCACTTCGGATAACAGCAAACCTAATTTAACGCGTTTTTTTGCTTGGTCTTCGAATAATTCTTTTGGCAACTCAGGTTGAGTCGGTTGGCCCGCTTGCGCAGCTTTTTCATTTAGCGATGCAATCATTTGGTTGATTTCATTATCAACTAGCGCGTCAGGAATAGAAACTTCATTGTTCTCAACAATCGCATCCATCACAATTTGCTTACGCTTTGCTGCCAATGCACGGTTTAATTCGCCCGTCATGTTTTTAGTTAGGTCTTCTCTGAAATCAGCCATGTCGCCACTTTCAACGCCAAATTCTTTAATGAACTCTTCGTTTACATCAGGCAATTCACTTTTTTCTACCTTTTCAACTTCTACTTCAAACTTACCTACTTGGCCAGCAAAATCAGCTTGCTGATAATCTTCAGGGAAAGTCACTTCAAAACTTAGCTTTTCGCCCGCTTTAGCACCTTTTAACTCATCCTCAAAACCAGGAATCATGTTTTTCGAACCGATAACAACAGGGAAGTTTTTAATTGGATCTTCAGAAACAGGCTTACCGTTAACATTGCCCTCAAAGCTAATCGTTACTTGCTCACCTTTTTTAGCTTTCGTTTTAACTTCTTTCCATGTCAACTTTTGTGATTTTAATTTCTCAATCATATCGTCTATGTCAGAATCAGCAATTTCAACCACTGGGCTGTTTAATTTTAACTCTTCAACAGGGTTAACTTTAATTTCTGGGTACACTTCGAAGCTGGCTGAAAACTCATAACCATCTGTCTTCTCATCATTCGGTGTAATAACCGGTGCGCTCGCTGGATTTAGCTTTTCTTCCATAATAGCTTTATAGAAAAAGCTTTGCGTTAATTCAGACAACGCTTCTGCTTTTACACTGGCGCCAAATTTTTTCTTGATCACGCTCATCGGCACTTTACCCGGTCTAAAACCATCAATACGTGCATTGCGTTTAGCGTCTTCGTAGCGTTTATTAATCGCTGTATCCACCTCTTCTTGAGGCACGACAATTGTTAGTGTTTTTTTAATATCAGAATTAGATTCAACAGAAACCTGCATAATTATTCTCTAGTGTTGTTTATTAAGGGTTTTATTCAAAAAATAGATGGTGCGAAAGGAGAGACTCGAACTCTCACATCTTACGATACTGGTACCTAAAACCAGCGCGTCTACCAATTCCGCCACTTTCGCAATATAGGTTGGAAACAATGTGCGGTATCATACCTACTCTTTTATCACTTTTGCACCTCTTTTCGAGACAAACTGCCCAAAACATTAAATATAGTTATGAAAGCTTTCGGTTTTTTTATTCTTTACTTCTGCATCGCATCTGTAATGGCTGCCGTTATTGCTTTTCCTTTGTTCGACATGGTGGGCAACGACAACTTTAAATTTGAACGCTGGGTCACTCGCTCTGCACTTTTATTTCTTGTTTTGGGTTTAATCCCTTGCTTGAATTTTTTTGATTTATCATTAAATTCATTAGGCCACACTGCCAACATTAACTCGTTTATTAAACAAATCAGCACCGGTTTTATATTTGGTTTGCTCGTGCTCGGTGTCGTGATTTATTTGCTGATATTTTTAGATGTTAGGGTTCTTTCAGCAACAGCAGAGCTGTCCGTTTCATTATGCTTAAAAGCCTTACTGGCTGGTTTAATGGTCGCCTTAATCGAAGAAACGTTATTCAGAGGCCTGTTTTTTAAACTCGCCAACCTCTGGCACAGCAGCTTAGTTGCCGTCCTACTTAGCAGTTTTTTTTACGCCATACTGCATTTCATCAAGCCTATCCAACACATAGATCAAAGCGCGCTAAACTTCTTTAGTGGTTTCGAGGTTATTCTAAATGCCTTTGCCGCACTGTCCAATATGCAAACGGATGACTTTTTCGCCCTCTTTTCTGTTGGTGTTTTATTGGCTCTTGTGCGACTTAAAACACGCTCGCTAACGTACTGTATTGGTTTACATGCTAGCTGGGTGTTTCTTATCAAAATTTCTAAAGAACTTACTGATAACAACAGCCTATCCGACTGGTCTTTTTTAACCGGGCAATACGACGGAATTATTGGTTACCTTAGTCTCGTTTGGTTGGTCATTTTATCAACCGCCTTTTATTTTATTGCCATTAAACCTTCAGTTATCAACCCGCCTTCATAAACAACAATACTTGACATAGTTTTCTTTAAGATTAGAATGGGAATCATTATCATTAACGTTTGAGAATCTATGTCAAACACATCTGTATCATCAAACAACACTTCATTGGCTGATATCAATATTGGCGTAAAAGTCATGTTGTGTAAAAACAAGATGGACCGCAAGCTTGAAAAGAAGCTGTTGGCTCTTGGTTTTTCTAAACTTATCCCCTTGCACGTCACGCAAAAAAGAAAAGGCGGCTTAGTCGTCAGTATCGGCAATGCTCGAATCGCACTGAATGAAGCGCTAGCACAACAAGTGATGATACAAGCAGTATGACTAAACAATGTTGTGACACGGGCTCACCTATTGTTTCGTCAAACAGAAGCCCTGTAATAGCCGCTATTGGCAACCCTAACTGCGGAAAATCCACCTTATTTAATGCTATTACTGGCATTAAACAAAAAACCGGCAATTGGCCTGGGGTTACGGTTGAACGCCGTGAAGGTCTAGCTAACATTAAGGGGCAGGAAGTAATCTTAGTTGATTTGCCCGGGGTATATGCTCTTGATAGTGATCGCGAAGCGTTAGATGAGCAGATTGCAAGGCAATACATACTCTCCGGTGAAGCTGACGCCTTGCTGATTGTTGCTGACGCGGCGAACCTTGAACGCAGCTTGTTTTTAACCAGTCAACTACTGGAAACTGGCATTCCTGCCGTTCTCGCTTTGAATATGATGGATGTTGCCAAATCCAGAGGCATGGACATCGATATCGACGCGCTATCAAAAACGCTCGGCTTTCCCGTCATTCCCATCATGGCAAGACAAAACAAAGGCATTGATGAGCTATTAACGGCCACCTTAAGCATTTTACGCAACAACAGTCATCAGCATTTAGACTTAAATTACCCCCCGGTTATCAATGCAGCAATCACTGAGATTGTTACAACATTAGACGCAAAGCAACAGACTGCTTTTATTCAACGCTGGCACGCCCTACAATGCCTAGAAGATTACTTTTCCCCTGCTGCAACGGATGAAACAAAGTCCCTCTGCAAGCAATTACAACAGCGTATTCAACAAGAAACTGACGAGGATGCCGACACCTTAATTGCGGCTACTCGCTATGAATTTGCTCACAAGTTAATCGCCAACGTCGTTGAGCAAACTAAAAGCAGTCAACAAACCTGGTCAGATCGGGTGGACAAGGTGGTGCTAAGTGACTACCTTGGACTACCTATCTTCTTTTTCGCCATTTATTTAATGTTTAGCATTACCATCAACTTTGGTGGTGCGCTGATTGATTTCTTTGATATCACGGCTGGCGCTATCTTCGTCGACGGCTTGAAAATTCAATTACAAAATCTAGGCTTTCCGAGTTGGTTCCAAGTATTATTTGCAGATGGTTTAGGCGGCGGCGTTCAAGTGGTAGCGACCTTTATACCTATTATCGCTACCTTGTACTTCTGCCTCTCTATACTGGAAGACTCAGGTTATATGGCCCGCGCCGCCTTCGTCATGGATCGCTTTATGCGCAAACTCGGCCTGCCGGGCAAGGCGTTTGTTCCATTAATTGTTGGCTTTGGCTGTAACGTGCCGTCCATCATGGCAACCCGCACCTTAGAAAAACAACGTGACCGCATCCTGACCGTGATGATGGCACCGTTTATGTCCTGCGGTGCACGATTATCGGTATACGCCTTATTCGCCGCGGCTTTTTTCCCGCAGTCTGGCCAAAACATCGTTTTCTTACTGTATATACTGGGTATAGGGGCAGCAATTTTTACCGCACTATTGCTAAAGAGCAGCGTGCTGGAAGGTGAATCCGATGGCTTTTTAATCGAACTTCCGCCTTATCACCGCCCTGCGATTAAAAGCTTAATGATTCACACCTGGGAACGATTAAAAGGTTTCGTTTTAGAGGCTGGCAAGTTTATCATCATGATGGTGATGGTCATTAACATCCTAAACTCTGTCGGCACCGATGGCAGTTTCGGCAATGAGAACAGCTCTAAATCTGTGCTCAGTGAGGTCAGCAAAACTTTCACACCGATTTTTAAACCCATGGGAATCCAGCAAGAAAACTGGCCAGCTATCGTCGGTATTTTTAGTGGCCTACTCGCCAAAGAAGTGGTGGTTGGCACACTCGATGCTGTTTACTCAAACTTAGAAGGCGCAGTCGAACCTGACGAAGAAACATTCAGCATCGCCGCTAAATTCTCTGAAGCTATCGCTGTGACCGGTGACAATTTGAACGACGCATTCCAAAACATGGGCGATCCGCTTGGTTTACGCACCTTAGATACAGGCGACAACATTGACGCCGCTGCTGCCGAGCAAGACGTTAGTTACGCGCTGTTCGGTACGTTAGTGAAATATTTTGATGGCAAGGTCGGTGCCTTCAGCTACTTACTATTCATCCTACTTTACGTACCATGCGTTGCTGCTATTGCCGCCGTGCAACGAGAAACAGGTACGCGTTGGGCAGTATTCTCCATCTTTTGGAGCTTATATTTAGCCTACAGCATGGCGGTATCATTTTACCAAATCGCAAATTTTTCAAGCCACCCCACACAAACAATCATATGGGTTAGTGTCTTCACTGTCGGCTTTATAGGTATTTGGTTAACCTTACGCCAACTTGGCAGGCAACTGCTCGATATCGGTCCGAGTGTGCCAACTAGCACATGATTTTATTGGATATACGGGACTATCTAAAAGCAGCGGGAAGCGCGCCCGTGCGTGACCTTGCTCTTCACTTCAAAATATCTGAAGACGACGCTAAAGCGATGGTTGAACACTGGGTTAAAAAAGGCTTGGCTAGAAAAATGCCCGCTGGCTCACTTTGCCAAGGCGGCTGTAGAAGCTGCGACCCAGAAACGATTGATATCTACGAGTGGCATCAAACGAACAATCAATGATCGTCTATAAGCAGCCCAAAAAATACGTTTAAAAATAATATCGTCATGCCTAGTAACAACCCGCCGACGCCAATATAAGTAAATGTTTCAGTGACTATGTGCGCATGAGCCGCATTACGCCCTATGCTTGGCGCAAGGTAAAACATTGTGTACCAAGATAATGGATACAAACCGCCCAAACCTATCAAAGTAGATGTCCGAGATTTAAGCCCTACCGACATCGAGGAAAACATCGTGAGAATCACCAAACCTAATGAAAATACGGCTATCCCCGTTGAATGGAAGTGTGCTCTTTGCGCGTAACGCCAAATTTTAGAATTACTTTTAGCATCGTGCACGTCTGGGTACTTAGCAACATTGTCTGACACATAAGACTTGTACATATCTTCAGAAACACCAAATGAAACCCCCATGCCAACACCAGAAAATAGCGATAACATGACAATTGCTAGTCCTAGTTTTACCGGCTTAATAACATCGTTCATCTGTTTTCCTTACTCAACTAATAACGTAATGATGAAGTTTAATCCAGATTACTTAAACTAAGCTTACATGTTGTTAAAAAATTATTCCTTGATGAAACAGTCCATCAAAACACGTGCATCCTTAACCTCAACACCAGAAATCTGCCGTCGCTTTATTTCACTCAATAAATAAAATAAGGTATCCGCTGCCTTCTGATAATTTAAACCAGCAGGGCGAATATTCGATACACAGTTTCTATTAGCATCTGTATTAGCCATATTAGGGTCATGAACAAGGTAGGCACCTAAACTGTCTGTAGCGCTTAAACCTGGGCGTTCGCCGATTAAAATAAGTGCCGTTTTGGCAGCCAACAAAGCGCCTATTTCGTCCTGTATTGCCACTCGACCATACCGTGCAATCACAAGCGGCAATAGTGACCAACTGGCCTCTAGCAACTTGGGCATAAGTTTAGACAGCACATCCGCCACATGCGCGTGAACCGCTGATGCCGATAAACCATCGCTAACCACAATCACTAAATCCGACGTAGTATCACTACTCTCACTTAATAAACGCTTAGAGACAGTATCTAAGCGACGCCCTAAATCTGGCCTTTTTAGAAACTCTGCTCTGTCTTTTATACGGCTTGACACCAATAAGGCTGGCAAATCTATGCTGCTAAGCTCTTTGGCTAAAGCCTCCGCATCAAATTCACCATGCACAGCATCGCGCGCTCTTGCATGCGCGAGTTTAAAATCCAGCCAATCATCTGTTTTTAAGCTTCCTCCAGCTCGGCCTAAGGCAATACGCGCCGAGGTATACTGCCTCAAGTTACTCCAAGAATCTTTTACTAAGGATTTTTTATTGGTCATATCGCGTTATTGCGCCATTAATAATGGATGACCTTCATTGACCGGTAACAGCAAATTATTCTCGTCAATAATATTCATACGCTGCAACCACGCTTCAAACTCAGGCGCTGGTTTCTTGTTCAATACTTGCCTTAAATAATGCGCATCATGAAACGATGTTGATTGATAATTAAGCATGATGTCGTCAGCACCCGGTACGCCCATAAAGAAATGACAGCCAGCAACGCCCAACAATGTTAATAAATTATCCATATCGTCTTGATCGGCATCCGCATGATTGGTGTAACAAACATCGCAACCCATGGGCAAGCCCAATAGTTTCCCGCAAAAATGATCCTCAAGCCCAGCGCGTATAATTTGTTTACCGTCATACAAATACTCGGGGCCAATAAAACCGACCACGCTGTTAAGCAACAAGGGATCAAATTTCTTTGCCACACCATATGCCCGAGCTTCTAACGTTTGCTGGTCAACTCCATGATGAGCCTGCGCTGACAAGCATGAGCCTTGGCCAGTTTCAAAATACATCACGTTCTGTCCCACCGTGCCTCTGTTAAGCGATAACGCCGCTTGTTGAGCCTCGGCCAATTGATTCAAATCAGTACCGAAACTTTTGTTTGCAGCTTCTGTCCCTGCGATGGATTGAAAAACAATATCAACAGGCGCACCTCGCTCCATTGCTTTAAGTTGGGTGCTGATATGTGCCAACACGCAAGATTGCGTGGGTATTTCAAAACGCTGAATCAGTTCATCGATGCTGCTCAATAAGCGATGTACGCCATCAACACTATCAGTTGCGGGATTGATGCCGATGACTGCATCGCCACAGCCGTACATCAAACCATCGAGTATCGATGCACCGATTCCTTTTGCGTCATCCGTTGGATGATTCGGTTGAAGTCGAATAGATAAGCGGCCTGGCAAGCCAATCGTATTACGAAACTTACTGACAACTTGGCATTTACTCGCCACTAAAATCAAATCTTGATTACGCATCACCTTGCTGACCGCTGCAACCATTTCCGGCAACAAGCCACTCGCCAGCGCTGATAGCTCATCGGTGTTAGATGAGTAACTCAGCAATCTATTTCTAAAATCGCCAACGGTATCATTTTCTATTTTTTTGAATGACTCAGCATCTTGCTCGTCTAGGAGTAACCGCGTCACCGCATCATGTTCGGGCGAGATAAGCGGCTCTTCGATAAATCGTTTCAAAGGGATGTTCGCCAACAGCATTTGGGCCGCAACGCGCTGTTCGTCATTATCAGCGGCAATGCCTGCCAGACAGTCGCCACTTTTAAGCGATGACGCTTTAGCCATCACATCCGCTAAGCCTTTAAACCGATACGAACGCCCTGCTATGGAATATGTGTACCTTGTCACCGTTACCATTCCCCGCGTCTAAACTTCATTAATACAAACAACCACCCGAGCGCCATCCATCGCTAGTTCAAGTACCGCCCGAAATTTTGCCTAACTTTACTCACCGGTATTGAGATTCCAAAACCTGTTTCTAGCGCAGACCCTTTAGCAACTTTAAGGGTATTAACACCGACCACATGACCATTGCCCATAATCAAAGGCCCGCCACTATTACCCGGTAATATTTGTGCATCCGTCGCAATACCGTACGAGGAGACATTAGTGACCGTTCCTTGTGTTAACTGGTCTCGCAAGCCTAACGGGCTACCTATCGCATGAACCGTCATTCCCTGAGACACGGCTCTTGTCCCCAGCGTTAAATACGGTGCGTTACAACCATTAACCTTTAGCAAGGCAAGGTCATCTGTTGGCGACACTTTTACTAAACGGGCTTGCACCTTGGTGTTGTCTTTAAGAATAATTTGGAAAGATTGTGCAACATTTGCAATGCTGCTTGAAAAACTAAAATCCGACTGTTGCTTGTTAAACTTTCGCTCGTCCTTTGAAAGTCGTTGTGAAACAGAATCAATATGTTGTTTGTCTTGATAGTAACGATCTGCATAAACCGCGTATTCTTGTTCTGCCAAATTCCTTGCTTTATCAGAAGACAGACTATTCATGCAACTCCTAAACTCATCCAATTTTTGCTTATTAACAGCCAGTTGTCGTTTTTGATTGGCTAATTGCAATCGAGCACGTTGGAATGACGATGCATTTTGTTTTATTTTTGCCTTCGTCGCATCCCATTGCTTGCCTTTTGCCGGACGTACGACATGTTTATTCGTCACTAAATAACAGGTATCCGTTACAAAGAAGCCCGACCCTGAACCCAACTTACTCTTGACTGTAACAACCGCCATCGTCGCTTTTTGCACAGGGTTGCTTGGCCTGTATTTACTGTTTAATAGCGTAACAAAATCGTTGGATATCGGCCCCGTCGAGCCCGCGCGTCCATATGAGCGAACAGAAGATGTACTAGCGCCTTTTTTAGGCGCATCAGAAAACTGCCAGCGGCCGTTTTGATCTTTGTATTTGAATATTTCAGCAGTGACTACGCCGTGAAACAACAGGGCGATGATACATAAAACAATCGAACTCAAGTTGTTTTGTTTCTTCGTACCTTGCATGCTCATCAACCCATTTAATTAATCAATGCCGCCTTCCCTTAAATACACTCTAGCACTGTTATGTATTAATACCATTAATGGTCTGCAATTACCTCAAGCCTATGACCTGGTAGA
The DNA here is from genome assembly GCA_012959695.1 of Cycloclasticus sp. Taxonomy (GTDB): domain Bacteria; phylum Pseudomonadota; class Gammaproteobacteria; order Methylococcales; family Cycloclasticaceae; genus Cycloclasticus. The sequence continues at coordinate 17,234 of DUCS01000001.1, read as the reverse complement.
CACCTTTAGTCTGCAATAAAACGGTAACGGGCGTGTCGGTTTCATTTTTCCAGTACCAGCCGTGCGAACCCGTGAATGGAACCTTTTTTGAACCGCTATCACTCGATGCAGATGCTTCTTTATAACTTTTAAAATACCCCGTTGTATCACCTTGGGGCTCACCATGAAAATCAAAAAACAGCACGCCGCCATCAGTTTTCCATGAATAATCCAGAACCACACTCTTTTCTATGAACAGCTTGTATTCCAATCCACTATGAGCAGGCACAATAATCTTAACGGTATCTTCTCGCAACACCACAGCATCAGGGCAAGCGCCTACATTAGCCTTAGTTGAATCCTCAAGTGGCGCAGACAAAACCATCAACCCCATTGCCCCACCCAAGCCTGTTGGGTCAACCCCATATTCAGCCGGCAATATGGCCGTTACTAAAATAATTACGGCCAGTGCTGTCGCCGCAATAACAGCTTTAACCAACGATTTAACCGATTGAATGGGGTGTTCTATTTTATTCATAACATTAGGCCGTAACAGAGTAACCAAACATTTGATAACCAAACAGCACCAAACCGCCTGCCATTAATAATGTGTTAGTTGTGGTTGAAAAAGAATAATAACTGGGAAACCTACGCCAAAAACTCAGCGCGATTAATATAAACACTAACGCGATAAACTGGCCAAGCTCGACACCGATGTTAAAGGCCAGTAAGTTCTTCCATAAATCTTCTTGCGGTAAGGCGAAATCTTGTAATTTAGTGGCCAAACCAAAGCCATGGAATAAGCCAAATACGGCCACCGCAATTTTAGTATTTGGCTGAAAACCTAGCAACTTATTAAAGCCACCGATATTATCAAAGCCTTTATAAACCACTGATAAGCCGATAATAGCGTCAATCAAATACGGGTTTACCGCGATGTTATTTAACACCCCAAGCAATAACGTCAAGCTGTGTCCAACGGTAAACAAACTCACGTACAACAACACATCACGTTTTCGGAATAAGAAAAAAATCACACCGACCAAAAACAACAAATGGTCGTACCCCGTCACCATGTGCTTTGCACCTATATAAAGAAACGGCCCTATCGCAACACCCTCGTTAGCCAATAAAAAACGCTCTGTATTAGCGTCAACACCATGAGCCAACGCGGCAGAAGAGCTAAATAAAAAGAGCACCAGAGTAGCGGCGAGTAGTCGGGTAATATTTAACACGTAAGTTATTTTATACCTGGAAAGCTACGAGGCAACGTAGTAATAAATGATTCACGCTTTTTGCATCGTTCATACCAATCCAACAAATTTGGAAACTGATTACTAATGTGCAAGCCGTAAGTAATTGCAATCGTAAATCGAGGAATCAACGCGCACTCTGCCACAGAAAAATCTGCGCTAAAAAAATCTTTATTGCCAATAGACTCCGATAATTTGCCTTGTATGCCGACCCACGCTTCTAATGTAGTCCGTTTAAGCCCTTCGTCGACAGAACAACCCTGGTTTTCACGAACGTGTTTAATGTACGGAAATAAGGCTTTACCCACCTTACTATCGCTATAACTGTGTAGCTGCCTAATGTTCGCTATTTCAAGCGGAGAACCGTGCATTAACATCGATTGAGGAAACATATCGCTCAGGTATTCGATGATCAACGCCGACTCGTAAATCACCAAATCGCCCTCTATCAATACTGGCACTGTCGCATTAGGGTTTAACGACACAACATCGGGATGTTTTTTACCAAACTCAACGAAAACTTCTTCTATCTCCGTTTGAGCTTCATGAAGAAAGATTCGCACCTTCCAACAAAAGGGGCAATCAGGACGATGATAAAGCCTCATACCGTTAATCTCCCTCTCATCGCTATATTTTCCGCAACCTTAACTGCTGCAGGTGCTCCTTCAACGAATCAATTCGATCATTGCCCCAGAAAATCTGATCTTCAATGGTAAATGTTGGCACGCCAATAACCCCTTTAGTTTGAGCTTCTTGCCAATTTTTTTCGAGTTGGGTAAAAAAGTCTTTATTGTTAGTCGCTTTTTCAATCTTAGCTTGGGGCAAACCAATTTTTTCAGCCACTTCTTGAATAACATCTAAGTCACCGATATTGTGACCCTCAGCCCACTCTTTTCTCATGACCTCTACAACATAAGGTTTTAACAGACCTTCTTGCTCAGCAACAAAAGAGATAGCTCCCGCCAACGTTGGATTGGTCTCAGCAGGGGGAGGCGAAAAAGGTATACCCATTTTCGCGCAGCTGCGCGCTACATCCTGCCGAACCAAATGTATTTTCATTTTGACTCTATCAGGGGACGACCGCCCTCCCCATCCGCCAAACGGTTTCCATAGTAAATTGACGTTATATTCATCAAAAACAGAAAACATATTTTTTGACGCCAAATAACAATATGGGCTTCTAAAATTAAAAAACACATCTACATCATATTTGTTCTCTTTCATAATATAGCCTCCTGTTTTTAATCCTATGGTCTATCATATTTTACTCGTCTAAACAAAGTTAAAAATACCCGTTAACTCAAACCTATTAGAAACGTTTTACTACAAGAAACACGCCTACCGCCATACAAATAAGCCCTGTTATTCGTTGCAGAGTAACGGGGTAATTAAGCGCGCCCATTAACCCATAATGATCAATAACCGACATTGAAATCAATTGGCCTAATAGTACAAAGCTAACAGCATTACCAATACCAAACTTTGGCCCAACCCAAGTGATACTTAAGGTATAAAACAAAATAAATAACCCACCAAAATAATATTGAATAGGAATGGGGGTTTTTGGTAGTGATTTAGGCACACCTTCTACAAAGAATATAAACGCTAAGGAAAGAATGAACCCGACAACAAACAAAACAACAGCCGCCAATGCAGGGCTTTGTAACCGAGTTCCAAGCCCACCACTTAAAGCGCCCATAATAGGAATCCCAATACCAGCAATGAGCATGATAAGGGCGTACAAAAAAATCTGATTAACGTTTTGCATTGCTCATCCTTTATCAGGTCACCTAAGAACACAACAATTTTATAGAAATAATGGCGCGATTCATCGAACTAAGATTGTCATGCTGATAATAAAAAAGGAGACGTTAGACCTCTCCTTTTAGATTTACCTCGGTATAAAATCCTTAGCTTTCTTCGTTATCGACCGGACTTTCTGCAACCAATTCATTCACAAGGTTCGCAAAATCGTTTAATTTCTTTTGCACCAAGTCATATGTCTTATCAATGTTAGATGCGATATCGCCGTCTAAAACATTTAACCCGCCTAGTATCTCCCTAGCTTCGGCAAAACCTTTTTCGATACCGCCCCTAATCACCTCAGTGAATGCGGCTCGAGCAGCATTTACATCATCAGAAAACTCTGTATGTACGGTTTGATATTGTGAGAAAAAAGCCGTACTTAAAGACACAATACGGTCGGCTGTCGCGCCTGGACTAACGTCTAGACCGGAGTCGTACGCGTTTTGTATTGCGTTACCCCCTAACGTGGCGCTTAACGCTTCATTGATACCTTCAAGCGCAGTTTTTAAAATCAATGCTTGGGGTGAGTCAGCCGCACTAATGCTGATAGTAGATTCGAGAATCGCAGCATTTAGCTGTTTTTGCGCAGTATCTTTTTCGCGCGCAAGTTTTGAGACTTCAGGATCGATTGGACCGTCTTCTTTTTTAGTGTCGCTTTTAGCTAAGCCTCTAACCTCCTGATTAAACGAAGTCTGAGTTGCTTGTATTGAAATAGGCATAACACCTCCTAAAAATATAAAATTCGTACTTAACGCTAGAACTATCGGCCCCCATTACTAAAACTTTAGCTTTTATTTGAAAAAAAACATTCTTTTCATTTTTACAGCTGCCTCGAGGCTATTTAAAAACGATAAATCGTTTCAATAAGATGGTAGCCAAACTTTGTTTTTATCGGTCCATGCACGGTTAAAACAGCCTTTTTAAACACCACATTATCGAATGCCTTTAACATTTTACCGGGCGAGAATTCGCCGAGGTCACCGCCTCGTTTTGACGAATTACATTGCGAATGCTTCTTAGCCAATTTGGCGAAATCTGCACCCTTCGCTAATTGTTGTTTGATATTTTCGGCCTGCTCTTTAGTTTTAACCAATATATGCCGAGCACATGCTTTTGCCATTTGCTTATTTACCTTGTTCTAAATCGTCTTGTAGCAGTTTCCGCTCCATTAATTGGTTTGCCAAAATAGCTAATAAACAATACGCAGCGAAGTAATAAAAACCCTCGTGAAGTTCCGCCTGCATTTGCAAAACATCATCTGCATATTCATTCGCATTAATCGCGAAAAAAGCGACTAAAACAGACATCAAAAACACATCGGACATTGACCATTTTCCTAGCAAGCCACTGAGTTTCAATAGGCCTTTTCGACGTGATGTTGATGCCGTAACAAATGACCACACCACTAGCACCATCTTGATTAGCGGGATAACCAGACCGAACAAGCCAATTAACACACCGACTAATAAATGGCCGTTTAATAACAACTCACGCATTGTCGCGAGTAAACTACGCGTGGATGTAAAGACTGTCAACTCACCTTCAACTCCCATATCCTGAACCAGCGACTCAACTACATCCTGTATAAAACCCCTGCTTTGCCCTGGCTTAATCAGTAAATCAGCACCCATTTCTATCATTTCTTTTTTATCGATTTTCGCCTCAATCGTCATTAACGGCGTCGTCAAGCCAGGGACTAAGAAAACCAATGAAAGAACAAATAAAACTATCGGAACAAATTTTGTCATAACGTCTCACCTCTTTAAAAAAATTAAAATGATTTTAATCTTTAAAGCCATCAATAAAACGCATTAAATCGTTGTTACCTTGGCTTTCCATCTAACATTAATAAACGCAGCCACAATAATAAAGCCCGCGCCGAATAAAGTACTCAAGTTTGGCACTTCATCATAAAACACAAAACCGAGTACAACAGCAAACACAACTTGCAGATAAGAAAAGCTGGTTGCCCTACCCGCCGTTTCTGTTTGCATTGATTTTGTTAAACCCCACTGTCCTACTTGAGTTGCCAAACCTATCGCTAACAGATATAACCATGCCATTCCCTCGGGCATTACAAAGTCGTTCCACAGCAACACTACGCTAATGGGTAATGACACTAAAGGAAAATACAAAATAATCACTAACGGCTCTTCGCTTTTATTTAACGATCGTACCAAAGTGTAGGCAATTGCACTGCCGAAAGCACCTGCAATAGCGGCCATAACCGCCAAATTATCAAACTCAACCGTAGAGGATGAAAATATAAACGGCGGTTGCACCATCACAAGTAGGCCAACAAAACTTAACGCTATGCAAATCAAACTGCCTTGTGTAGCGCCTTCTTTCAAAAAGAGCATGGCCAATATAACGGTAACCATTGGGTGTAAATACTGCAATACCGTCGCTTCAGCCAATGGCATATGCGTGAGTGCATAAAACACACAATTGAGCGCAATAAAGCCCACCAAGCCACGCGCAAACAACAGGCCTTTACGTTTGCCTAACACGGCAATCCCTAGTCGTTTAATGGCTATATAACTGATTAACAACGACACGAGGGACCGTGCCGCAACCATTTCCAGCACCGGTATACCCAATAAACCAATTTGTTTAACAAATAACGCCATAATGCTGAAAGCAAAAGCACTTAGCATCATGTAGCGAGCGCCGACAGGAATAGATAAAAAAGCATTCATTGTTACGTCCCTTTAACCGGTCAGATGACCAGACTTACTCGGGATTATAGCCATCGATACCCATCAGTTGATACAGCGACTCAAGAGGGCTTTGATTAATGCTCCATTGTTTAAATATTTGAGACAATTGCCGAATGGATTCAAATTCGATGGTTTCGCTATCAAGCTCTAACAAAAAATGCGTGGACATTTCTTCATTACCTACATAGGCGGGTAATTCACTCAACAACGCGAGAAACTCACTTTTGTGGTCGGTATTTGAAAAAATAGGTGCCTGAAAAAGTATTTTCATATTACAAAGTGGTTTTAATTTCTTGTTAGTAACAACATCGCTGAATTAGACTGTCGATTTTAATCTATTTAGCGTCGCTTTAGTGGCCTTAGCAATGCCCATTAGAAATAATAAAACACTATAATACGACGTTCTAAATGCGAGATAATTAAATGAAGATTGGCAGCCCGCTTTCAAACACCGCCACTAAAGTCATGCTTTTAGGCTGCGGTGAATTAGGTAAAGAAGTTATTATCGCTCTGCAACGTTTTGGTGTTGAAGTGATAGGCGTAGACCGTTATAAAAACGCACCAGGTCACCAAGTAGCGCACCGTGCTTATGTTATTGATATGACCGATGGTGCAGCGCTAAAAGCGTTAGTAGAAAAAGAAAAACCTGACTACATCGTGCCAGAAATTGAAGCCATTGCTACCGATATGTTGGCAGAAATAGAAGCCGAACAACTCGCCACTGTCATACCCACCGCGCGGGCAACGCAACTCACCATGAACCGTGAAGGCATTCGTTGTTTAGCCGCGGAAGAACTTGGCTTAGCCACCTCAAAATACGCCTTTGCCGAATCGTTTGATGAGCTACAAGCTGCCATTAACAACGGTATTGGCTACCCCTGTATCGTTAAACCAGTTATGTCATCATCGGGTAAAGGGCAATCAACTATTCACAACGAAAGCGACACTCAAACTGCCTGGGAATATGCCATACAAGGTGGGCGTGTAGCCACCACGCGTATTATTGTTGAGCAAATGATTCACTTTGATTACGAAATTACCCTGCTGACCGTACGCTCGCTTAATGCCAATGGCGACATAGAAACCAGCTACTGTGAACCCATCGGTCATATACAACAACAAGGCGATTACGTAGAAAGCTGGCAACCTCAACAGATGAGCGAAACAGCACTGACAAAAGCAAAGCATATCGCCAAACAAGTCACCGACAATTTAGGTGGCTGTGGCCTATTTGGTGTTGAGCTATTTATACAAGGTGATAACGTGCTCTTTAGCGAAGTAAGCCCACGCCCACACGATACCGGCATGGTAACAATGGCAACCCAATCGCAAAATGAATTTGAACTACACGCCCGTGCGATATTGGGCTTACCCGTATCAACCACACTGCATACGCCCGGTGCCAGCGCCGTTATTTATGGTGAGCTAGAGAAAAAAGGACTTCAATTTAACGGTATAGAAAAAGCGTTAAGTATTCCACAAACCGACTTAAGGCTATTCGGTAAACCGGAAAGCTTCATGCGCCGCCGGATGGGCGTTGCACTGTGTTATCACGAGACAACAGAGCATGCGCGAGAAAATGCAAAAAAGGCAGCGGGGTTAGTTACCACTGAATAATTAAACAACTATTTAGGTTTTCTCGCACGCACCAGAATTCTATCCGTGTTGTAGCGCAAACCCTCACCATAAATAGACTGGCTATGGTCATCGTTTGAGTTACCTAATAAATCAGAGGTCGCTTCAACAACAAACCCTGCTTTCTCTAACATATCTTTAATAATACGAATTTCAATACGGTGGAATTCAACATTATCGTACCCCGCTTCACCCACATGATCGCTAATCCCAACAATACCACCCGGTTTAAGCGCCCGGTACATGCTACGAAGGTATTTTTGCACCCCGCCTTCACCTTCATGCGCTTCAACAGAGTTATACACATCATGCATATTGAACCCCCAATAGGCCACATCAACATTACCCTCAAATGGCATATCTTCAGCATCCACCACCATGTATCGAACATTCGGCAAACGGCCATTCACTAGCCGCGCCAGCATTGATTTATGCCGCGCACCATTAATCAGCTGTAAAACAAAGTGATAATTTTGAGCATACACAATCCCCTTCTCACCCACCGCAGCAGAAAATATCTCAGTGTTATAACCAGCGCCTGTGAACATATCCAGCACCGTCATCCCTTCTTTCACACCAAAAAACTGGACTACTTCAAACGGTTTTCTACCGGGGTCTTTAATTGCATCGTATTGATCACGACCGGGGGCTTTTAATTGTTGGTTGATGCGCTCTGCCATTGCCGTGTTGGCATCGGTGGCAAAGCTTTGGGTTGTGGTTAGTGTTAGGGCTAACACTATTGTGTTGATTATTAGGTTTTTCATGATGGTAACCTCCGATTATTTTATCTGATGATACATCAATTATTGCTTTAGGTTTTGAGTTGATAATATTCGTTTCTGCGAAAGAAAAGTCGTCAAAATTATATTAAGATTCTTTATTTTTTTGAACCATGCATCGTACAAAATATTTTTCCAACTCTACTAAAAATAGCACCGAGGAGGCGACAATTATGATGCTAAACCATGTATTAAAACCAATAGCTGTCGTGCCGAATAAAGATTGTAAAGGTGTGAGATACGTAAACCCCATTTGCAAGATAATAAGCACGCCAATAGCAATCAGTACATATCGGTTGCCAGTAAACCCTCCCCAGTTAAAGATTGACGCCGTAATATAACGAGAGTTAAAGAGGTAAAAAATTTCGAACATAACCAATGTGTTCACCGCAACCGTCCGCCCATACTCAATGCTAACGCCTTTTCCCATTTCCCAGATGAAAAGCCCGAAGGTGCCTCCCATTAAAATAATTGAAACGTACGCAACACGCCAAATGAGGTGCGATGTCAGCATCGGTTGCTGGGCATTTCGAGGTGGGCGCTGCATAACATTACGTTCCGGTGGTTCAAACGCCAACGACAGGGCTAAGGTAACAGCCGTGGCCATATTGACCCAAAGTATCTGCACCGGCGTTAAAGGCAGTTGCTCGAAACCAAGGACAATGGCAGCCAGAATCACTAACGCCTCACCGCCATTGGTAGGCAGGATAAATAAAATCGCTTTTTTTAAATTGTCATAAACGGTACGGCCCTCTTCTACCGCGTGTACGATTGATGCGAAATCATCATCAGCCAACACCATTTCTGCGGCTTCTTTCGCCGCTTCTGTTCCGTTGTGACCCATCGCCGTGCCAACGTCCGCACGTTTTAAAGCGGGTGCATCATTAACGCCATCACCCGTCATCGCCACAATTGAACCCTGCTCTTGCATCAACTTCACTAAAAGTAACTTATGTTCAGGGTTAACACGCGCGTACACATCAACACGTTCCACGCAATTTCGTAATTCATCCTCACTCAATAATTCAAGATCCTGCCCTTTTAGCACATCATCCGTATTCACAAGGTTCAGTTTTTTGGCTATCGCAAGCGCAGTTGCACTGTGGTCACCCGTGATCATTTTTACCCGTATACCGGCTCTTTTACAGGCTATCACTGATTCAATCGCCCCCTCGCGAGGCGGATCTATCATGCCAAACAAGCCCAGCATAACCAGCCCATCTTCTACATCATCAAACGTTAACTGCACTTGTTCGTTATCGGCCTGCTTGAAAGCAATCGCCAGTATGCGCTGGCCTTGGCTGGCCATTTCTTCAACCCGGTTCAGCCAATAGGCCTTATCTATTGGTTCTTCTCCTGTAGCCGTTCTTTGCTGATGACACATCTCTAGTACACGCTCAGGTGCGCCTTTCAAAAAGATGAAGCCATCACCCGCGTGATTATGATTAAGCGTCGCCATAAAGCGATGCTCCGACTCAAACGGTATTAAGTCAGTCCGTGGATATTGTTTAGCCTCAGCCTCAATATCTAAGTCCGCTTTCAACCCCGACACCAATAACGCACCCTCCATCGGATCGCCGTACACAAACCATTCAGCGTTTATTTGCTCAAGCGCAGCTTCGTTACAAAGCACCGCGCCTCTGATAGCCTCTATCAACAGCGGTTTCTCTTCGGGAAAGGCATCCTTCTTTGCCAAGGATATCGTGCCGTGAGGGTCATAACCCGTGCCACTCAAATCAAAAATATGCTGGGTGGTCGCTATCATACGAACGGTCATTTCATTTTTCGTCAACGTACCCGTTTTATCTGAACAAATAACCGTTACCGCACCTAACGTTTCAACCGCGGGCAGTTTTCGAATAATGGCATTACGCCGCGCCATACGTTGCACACCAATTGCCAGCGTAATCGTCATAATAGCCGGCAAACCTTCGGGAATTGCCGCCACGGCCAAACTAACAGCCGCTAAAAACATATCAGCAAATGCATAGTCCCGAACAAACACGCCAAAAACAAACGTAAGAACAGCAACAACCAAAATTGCTAACGTCAGCCAACGGCTAAACTGAGCCATTTGACGAAATAGCGGCGTCGTCACCGATTCAACATCTGAAACCAACATACTAATGCGACCAATTTCAGTGTGCGTACCCGTTGCAACCACCACACCTCTCCCTTGGCCATGTGTCACTAACGTACCGGAAAAACACAGACAAAGGCGGTCACCAATGACCGAATTCTGTGCGACAGGATCAATCATCTTTTCCACAGCCAGCGATTCACCCGTCAGTAAAGACTCCTGAATTTGAAGCCCTTTAACGCGCAGCAACCGCACATCAGCAGGCACCTTGTCACCTGATTGCAGCAAAACAACATCACCAGGCACCAGCTCCTCAGCCGGAATACTCTTTTGATGTCCATCACGTAAAACCATCGCATTGGGAGAAAGCATTTGCCTTATCGCCCTTAAGGCGTTCTCAGCCTTGCCTTCTTGCACAACGCCTATCAACGCATTCAACACAACCACCGCCATAATCACAGACGCATCCACCCAATGCCCCAACATCGCGGTCACACAACCGGCAACAATAAGCACGTAAATTAAAACATTGTGGAATTGATACAAAAATCGCAGCAATAAGCCACGTGGTTGTACTTCGGGCAGTTGATTCTGACCAAACTTGGCCCGTCTAGCGACGACCTCGTTATTTGATAAGCCTTCTGGCGTAACCTCGAGCGATGCAAGCACCGTCTCTATCATGTCGTAATGCCAACTAGCAACTGAGTGCGCCCGCCCACTTAGCCGGGTCTGTTTACTTTTAAACGCACGATATGACTTACATGCCAAGACAGCAAGCACAATAACAAGCAACACGGTTAAGGCAATCACACCTTCCACGGCAGACATATTTAAATATTGCGCATATCCATTACTCATCTATTAAGGTGTGACAGTAAATAGCCTGTAAAGTTACAAACATGCTCAGAACAACCCTCACTACACGCATGTCAGGCATAGGCAAGTTTTACGCTTCAAATAAATGGAGGGGAGTTAAATTTGGTATGCACCAAGGGATTTATTGGGAGCCTCAGGCGCGACGGCTTTATGACCGTTTAGGCTGAAATAACCTCTCACAGGATGGAAGCCGTGGTCTGTCCCTGTTTAACTTAGCACCGGGTAATCCGTATACCCTTTATTTGTAAATGCATAAAAAGTTGCAGCGTCTGGTTCATTTAATGGTGCATTAGTCTTAAACCTGTATAGCAAATCTGGGTTCGCAATATACAGCTGCCCAAAAGCAACTGCATCCGCTTCTTTTGCTTCTAATATAGAATTCGCGCTGTCCTTTGTTAAGCCTTGATTGGCAATATAAACACCACCAAAAGCTGCTTTTAATTTAGGTCCAAACCATCCGTCACCGCTTGCTTCACGTGCGCAAATAAAGGCAAGTTTGCGTTTGCCAAGTTCTGTTGCAACGTAAGTAAATGTACTCAGCAAATCAGAATCGCCCATATCGTGAGCATCTCCTTTTGGTGCTAAGTGCATACCCACTCTGTCCGCACCCCATACAGAAATAACAGCATCTGTCACCTCCAACATGAACCTGGCACGGTTTTCTATGCTCCCGCCATAATTATCCGTTCTATGATTGGTACTATCCTGCAGGAACTGATCAAGCAAATACCCATTCGCACCGTGAATTTCCACGCCATCAAATCCTGCTTTTTTTGCATTGTCAGCACCTTTACGAAACTGCTCGACCACCTCTTTAATTTCACCAAGCTCCAATGCACGTGGTGTTACATACGGTTTTTCAGGGCGTACTAAACTAACGTGGCCTTTAAGCGGAATGGCACTGGGCGCTATTGGTTGCTGTCCATCCAAAAACGTTGGGTCAGACACACGCCCAACATGCCATAGCTGCATAACTATTCTGCCGCCTGCTGTATGCACCGCATCCGTAATTTTTTTCCAGCCGTCAACTTGCTCATCAGACCAAATACCTGGCGTATCTGCATAGCCAATACCCATAGGTGTTACAGCAGTGGCTTCGCTTATAATCAACCCTGCTGTACTGCGCTGCGTGTAATATTCCACCATTAAATCATTAGGAACACGGCTACTGCCTGAACGGCAACGGGTAAGTGGCGCCATAATAAGCCGATTAGACAAATTAAGTGCGCCGATTTTTATTGGATCAAATAAACTAGCCATCGTCATTTTCCTTAATTGAGGCAGCAATAACCTTTAATTAAATGAACTAATCGAGTCTGAACCGACTTCCTTTGTGCCTAAGCTTTTAGCATTTAAGTTGGTAGGCAAATTCGAATTATCAATTCGTAAGCTGCGAAATATTCCTAAGAAGAATTTGTTTTGAACGTATTCTTAAAGTCAATCTATTTACAAATACAAACAAGCTCTACCCACACTTACTATCTCCACAATTCAAACACGTCATACAGCCGTCCATTTTTATCATCGCTTTGGTATTACACTTGGTGCATAACTGTGAGCCTTCTGGAAATGCACTTGCCTCTTCAGCATCAGCTTCAGGTTCTTTTGGTTTTTTATCTGCTTCAAATTGGGCGCGTTTCTCATCCATAATTTTTTGTTGATGCTCACTGATTTCTTCAGTTTTTATCATGCCAATCATTTTCAGATGTGATTCAACGACGTCGCCAATTTCTGCCACCAATGATGGCATAAACTTACCGCCTTTTTTGAAATAACCACCGCTTGGGTCAAACACAGAACGCAGCTCTTCCACTAGGAAAGTAATATCACCACCCTTTCTGAAGACGGCTGACATAATGCGGGTTAGCGCAACTATCCATTGAAAGTGATCCATGTTTTTAGAGTTAATAAACACTTCAAATGGGCGGCGTTGTTCGTGCTCTGTATCTTGGTTTAGCACTAAATCATTAATCGTGATGTACAGCGAGTGCTCGGATAACGGTGTTTTTATTTTATAGGTTGAACCCAATAACATTTCTGGCCTTGCAAGGCTTTCGTGCATTTGAATTACATTGCTTTTTTTAAACTCATCAACTGCTGCGACTATTTCTTCTGTTGACTCGTCTTCTTGTTTCACCACTTCATAACTGGTGATATTTTGTGATATTTTGTGTGTCATTGTTTTGTCTCCTCGTCTTTAACCGCTGAATTAAAATTTACCGTAGTAGCCTTCTTTTAAGGCATCGTACAGGTTAGCGGCGGTATGTGACTCTCCTTCGTATTCAACCATTTCATTACCTTTCGCTTCAAGCGCTGAGCCATCTTCGAGTGTGAAACGGTACGTTGTGTTTTCTAAATCTGACTCTTTTACCAATACGCCTTGGAACACATCTGGGTTAAAACGGAATGTAGTACAGCCTTTCAGTCCTTTTTCATGCGCGTAAAGATAAATGTCTTTAAATTCTTCGAATGGAAAATCCGTTGGTACATTTGCAGTTTTTGAAATGGATGAATCAATCCATTTTTGTGCTGCAGCTTGAATATCCACGTGTTGTTTTGGCGAAATTGTTTCAGCCGTTACAAAATAATCTGGTAACTTCTCGTTCGCTACGTCGGAATACGGCATCGCTTTTTCGTTAATCAACGTCCGATACGCCAATAACTCAAACGAGAAGACATCTATTTTCTCTTTCGCGTTACGCCCTTCACGGATTACGTTACGTGCGTAATGGTGAGCAAAGCTTGGCTCAATGCCGTTGCTAGCGTTATTAGCCAATGATAAAGAGATAGTACCCGTTGGCGCGATAGAGCTGTGATGGGTGAAGCGCGCACCTGTTTCAGCGAGTTTTTCTACTAATTCCGGCGCCACTGAAGCAATTTGTTGCATATAACGGCTGTATCTCGCATGCAAAATTCTACCTTTAATCTTGTCACCTAATTCGTAGCCATCTGTCACCATTTCAGGGCGTTTACGCAACATGTCGCCGGTTACTTCAAAGTCTTCATCCATAATCGGTGCAGCGCCTTTTTCTTTCGCAAGTTCAAGTCCCGCTTCCCAGCCTGTGACGGCTAGTTGCTTGCTCACTTCTTCGGTGAAATCAACCGACTTTTGTTCGCCGTAAGGGATACCCATCATGGTTAAGGTTGAACCTAAACCTAAAAAGCCCATACCGTGACGGCGTTTGTGCTCAATCGCTTCACGTTGCTTTTCTAACGGTAGGCCGTTGATTTCAACCACGTTATCAAGCATACGAGTAAAAATACCGACCGTCTGGCGGAACTTATCCCAATCAAACGATGCTTTTTTCGTAAAGGGGTCTATAACGAATTTTGTTAAATTAATTGACCCTAATAAGCATGAGCCATACGGTGGTAAAGGCTGCTCACCACACGGGTTAGTCGCACGAATATTTTCGCAAAACCAGTTATTGTTCATTTCATTTACTTTATCAATAAGGATAAAGCCAGGCTCTGCGTAATCGTAGGTAGACGCCATGATGGTTTCCCATAAACGTTGCGCTTTAATCGTATTGTAAATACGGCAAGCAACCAGCCCTTCATCATTAACTTGATAACCGTCGGTTACCGGCCATTCGCGCCAAACCACTGAATTCGCGTCGTTTAGATCAACGTCACCGCTGGCCACCTCTTTAGCTGACATAGGGAACACTAACGGCCAATCTGCATCGTCTTTCACTGCTTGCACAAAATCATCGGTAATCAGTAGTGATAGGTTAAATTGGCGTAAGCGGCCATCTTCACGTTTCACACGAACAAAATCACGTACATCTGGGTGAGACACATCAAACGTTGCCATTTGGGCGCCACGGCGGCCACCGGCTGATGAAACGGTGAAACACATCTTGTCGAAAATATCCATGAACGACAATGGACCCGACGTATTAGCACCCGCGCCAGATACATAAGCACCTTTAGGGCGTAATGTTGAAAATTCGTAGCCAATACCGCAACCCGCTTTTAGCGTTAAGCCGGCTTCATGTGTTTTACCAAGAATATCGTCCATAGAATCGGTGATTGAACCCGATACCGTACAGTTAATTGTAGACGTCGCTGGTTTATAGGCACTTGCACCCGCATTTGAAATAATCCGACCCGCTGGAATAGCACCGTGCTTTAAAGCCCAAACAAATTGATCGTGCCAATATTCCTTTTTATCCGTCGTTTCTTCAACCTCTGCAATAGCAGTCGCTACACGGTGATATGTTTCCTCAATATTTGCATCTACTGCCGAGCCATCTTGTCTTTTCAGGCAATACTTCTTATCCCAAATATCCATTGATGCCGATTGAAATTCAATCTCAGCCTGCTTAGATTTAATGACTTTTAAATTTACTGTGCTCATGCGTCCCCTTTGCGTCCTGTTATTTATTTTTATTCGAGGTAAAACCCCATTCTCCCTATTACGTTAGATTATAAGAAAATCGATAAAAACACAACATGATGTGTTGTTTATTTTTAAAACAACCACATATAGTATGCGAATCAATTCATCTGAATCTGAAAAATTGCTTGAAATATCAACTCGTTAGCTTATTAATTGAATGAGTAACATCAATTAATACATATAAAAAATCCACATAAGTTAAAACGCAGGCACAAAAAAGCCGCTACCTTTTTAGGCAGCGGCTTTTTTGCTTACAGCTTATTTTAAGCTAGCTTACGCTGCTTTTTTTATTACTTTTTTAATTTCTTTAGTAACAACAGTGCCGCTGTCTTGAACAAGTTTAATCACTTCTTCATTGTAAGCTTTAACGTCTTCAACTAATGCTTTGTTGTCAGCTTGTACTTTTTCTAAACTACTTTTAGCCAATTCAACTTGGTCTTTAACGAATGCGTTTAAACCAGCAACGTCTTTAATTGCTGTAGCAGCTTTGATGCGCGCTTCAGTTAAAGCTACATATTCTTTAGCAGCAGCTTGTTGTGTAGCCATTGCTTTTTCGATTTGTGCTTTGTTTAGCTCAGCTAATTTTTTAGCAGGTGCCAATAATAATTCTAGATTGTTTAACATGATATATCCTTTTAGTTAATTAATAAATATTGTTTTGTTGCAGCGCATTATACATAGTTTTTATTGCGGTGCAATATTTATTAACACTAAACTTCCCAACCTTTTAACCCATACAAACAATAAAACCTGCCAAAGCAGGTTTTATTGTTTGTATGGTGCGCCAGAAGGGATTCGAACCCCTGACCGCTCGGTTCGTAGCCGAGTACTCTATCCAGCTGAGCTACTGGCGCTTTGTGGTGGGTATTGTATTAGCCTTACATTAAAGGTCAAGTAAAATGAACATAAACAAGCTGAAATAACCTCGCTCTACGTTGCCAAACTTTCCACGTAAGTAACGAACTGATCAGCGGGCAGCGGCTTACTGAAAAAGTAGCCTTGGTATTCATTACAACCATTCTCAAGCAGGTAATCCAGTTGTTCTTGTGTCTCCCCGCCCTCGGCAATTAATTTAGCACCTAAGTGATGCGTCATACTGATAATCATATTGACAATCGCAGCGTCGCTATCATTTTGGGCAATCCCTTGAATATACGATCTATCAATTTTGAGCTGATCAAAAGGCAAGTTTTTCAAATAGTTTAATGAAGAATAGCCTGTACCAAAATCATCAATGGAGATTAAAAAACCAACCTCACGAAGGTCGCGTATTCGCTCAATAGTAACCGCCTGATTCCCTAAAGTGGGTCAGTTTTGCATGCTTATTAACATACCGATGAACAGATGTCTGAAATTCTTGGGAATGTCGTTATTAAACAGACTTGGAATCAACCCGAGAGAATTTTTGTGAGTGCTCTGTGATTTTGTCGCATCGCTTTTTCGCTTTAAGTTTCTACAAAGCGTTTATATCATTCTAAAATTAACCATAGCTGAATCGTAATGGGTAGGTGCTGGCTACCACAAAAAAGCCCCAACCCCCGCATAGGGAATTGAGGCTACTTTTAGATGGTGGGCCTGCACGGACTTGAACCGCGGACAAAGGGATTATGAGTCCCTTAATCCATTTAGACGAAGTGATGTAGCAAAACTTAATTGACGGTTTTTCTGACGGTTTGTATTTTATTATTTCATAAAAAACCC